>JAEDFO010000007.1 GCA_016292745.1 Muribaculaceae bacterium
TTGTATTTCAAAGCTTTATCAAACGGATTATTTATTCATCACTTCGTTCACAGCATTTATCATCGACTGGCCTCGAAGGTTGCGTTTCAGTATTGTGCCGTCAGGAGCGAAGAGTATGATGTGCGGAATGCCGTCAACACCATACAAGTTCATTGGTTCCATATTGTCCGACGGAACAATTTGTGGCCATTCGATGCCTTCTTTGTCAATGGCTTTCTTCATGTTTGATTCCTCGTCCCATACGAATAGGCCCAGCACTGTCAAGCCTTTATCCTTGTATTGGCGGTGCAACTTCATCAAGTTTGGTATTTCACCCATGCATGGGCTACACCAGCTTGCCCACATGTCGAGGAGCACATAGTTGCCCTTCCCTACATAGTGCGACAATGCCGATGGATTTCCGTCGGCATCAGTCCCCTCGATATCAACGAAAGGCATGCCTTCGGCGGTCATCTTCAGCCTTTTCAGGAGTTCAAGCCGATTTGCAACCATTTTTTGCGATTTCAGCCAAGGGCCGAAACTCGACATTATCTTTTCCTTTGCCGTGTTGTCGATGACATCCATAAAAACGGAATATAGCAGATAATATCCTACAGCATCATTGTTGTGGGTAGAGTAAAGTTCAGCAGCTCTGTTAGCCAATTTCGTCTTAATGGTTTCCACATACTGCTCTTTCGCTTCTTCTGCAGCCTTTTCATTGTCGGCATACTGTTGGTCGATTTCATTGAACTTTTGTTCGACCGCAGCATTGATGGCGTCTTCTTCTTTGGCTATTTGGGCCATTGCATCATTTTGCGGTGTGCCGGATGGCTGTGCGTAATCTTTGAAATTAACCTTGATGTCGCCAACTTCCAAAATGAAATTGGCAAAAGTATGTCGGTCGACGTCGATGCGACAAAGCGCTGCGGTATCAACTTGTCCCTTGAACACAAACTTATTGCCGTCGATGATAGTGCTGTCAATCATCGTTTCGTCATCGTAACGCATAACGTAGATTTTCTTTCCATTATGTGTCGAATCGTCAAGTTCTCCGGTTACGGTGTACGAATTGTTTTGTTGCGACGGTTGGCAGGCACACAGCATTGCCATTCCCCCAACTAACATTATCTGGATTATTCTCATTCTTTGATAGCGCTAAAAAGTTATTGGTCAATAATTTGGTCCGATGCCAACATATGTATGTCAGAGTTTTTTCGGGGTGTAGATTGCGTCCCACCACGAGGGGTCGTCGTTGAGCCATCGCTGGAACCAAGCCACCATGGTGTTAATCCACTTCACTCGCTTGGCCGGGTCCATGATGCCGTGGTTCTCGCCTTCCACTTCAACGAAAGCAGTGGGCACTCCCAGCAGCCGCAGAGCAGTGTACATCTGTATGGATTCGCCTATTGGCACATTGGTGTCGGCGGTGCCGTGGGTGAACAGCAACGGTTTGGTTATCTTGTCGGCGTTGTAAAGTGGCGAACGGTCAACGTAGAGGTCTTTTCGGGTCCACGGATAGCTGTTGGCGGCCGAAACCTCGCTGTACGAGTATCCCCAGTAGCCTTCGCCCCAATAGCTGGTGTGGTCCGAAATTCCGGCGTGCGAAATACCGCAGGCAAAGGGGTTGTCCTTGGTGAGCATATACTGGGTCATGAATCCGCCGTACGATGCCGATACGCATCCAATCTTGGTTGAGTCAACCTGAGCCAAGTCGCGTGCAAACTGGCGAGTGGCGTCGATGATGTCCTGTGCGGGGCCTTCGCCCATGGTATTCACGTGTCGCGAAGCCCATTCCTGTCCGAAGCCCGATGCTCCTGATGGGTTGACTATCAGCACAATATATCCCAGAGCGTTCCAGTAGTGGGCAGGATAGTGCGAACCGCCACCGAAGCGTCGGCTTGTTGGCGAGCAGCCACCGTAGTAGTGCACAATCATGGGGTATTTCTTTGCTGGGTCGAAATTGGCTGGCAGATAGTAGAATCCGGTAACTGTGTATCCGCGGTTGCATTGGAAGCTCCACGGATGTACGGTGCCGAGTTCTATCGAGGCATACATTTCGTCGTTTGGAGCGAGCACGGTGCTTATGGTGGGGCGTTTCGATGCCGGTTTGTCGATGGCGAGCACTTTATAAGGTGTGCATGCGCTTGAGCCGCGCACCACAATGTTACCCCCTTTCGATGCCACGCTCAGTCCGGTTAGCACTTCGAGAGGCTGACCGATGCGCACGCTCGTCAGCGAAGCCAGGTCCATTCGGTAGAGGCTTACTGAATCGGCATTCTGTGCTGTGTAGTACACGGCACGTTCCGACGGCGAGTATTCCATGTCCTCGATGCTTGTGGCATCATCGGCTGTGGTGGGAGTGACTGTCCCGCTTTGGCAGTCGAGCACATACATGTGAAGGTCGTACATGTTTGGCGTAGAGCCTTCCGGCACACGGTTGCCGATGCCACCGAATGCCTCGGTGCTGGCCTTGAACACCACTTTCGAGTTTCCATCGGCCCAGATGGCACCGTTGATGAATCCGTCCTTGTCGACGAGCTTTGTCATCGACATGGCATCGATGTCGAGGTCGTAGAAGCTTTGGCGGGTTGTGGGGCGCTGTGTGATGGAGTCGGTGGTGACCGATACGAGCAGATGACGGCCGTCGGCCGAAATGTCGTAAAGTGAAACGGGGTGATAGGTATATGTGAGCGGCTGCACGAATCCGGTGGCCAGGTCGTAGCGCTTCAGGTCGTAGCGGGTGCGCCATCCTGGCTGGCGGTCGTCGGGGTGCAGAATCTCAAACACTCCATCCTCTTTTTTCGGGCCTTCGCTCTGATGCATCAACACCAGATAGTCCTCGGTGGGCGACATATAGAAGTATTCGTCGGGCAGGTCGCGGGCGAGCACAGTCGATGTGCCGGTAGCGGGGTCGACGGCAATAAGTCGCAGCGAGCCGCTTTGCCTTTCGGTGTAATAGTAGCGGTCCGACGATGGCATCCAGCTCACGCCGCGGCTTATGCGGCGGTTGGTGCCGTTCTTAATGTCGCACAGCAGATATTCGCCTTGAAGTTTGTATTCGGTGTCATACCAGCTGTATGCCACCAGAGCCCAGCGTCCCGACGGCGATATGCTGCATTGGGTGGGCACGCGGGTGGCGAGGTTGTCGGCAAGGGTGAACGGATGTGCGCCGTGGCATTCGCACAGCGCATCGGGAATGCTAATGTCTATTGCCGATGAGTCGGCAATAAACTTCACGCTCACCGAGTGGTATCCCGGCTGCAGCTGCGCCTTGTAGGTAATTGCTGTGCCGTCGACCGATATCTTCATGTGCTTGGTTCCTGATATCTTTATCTCGGCATCTTTCACATAGGTGGATGTCTTCACCCCAAAGCTCACCATGTTAAGCGTTCCCGAGTCGAGTTTTACCTCGGTGAGTTCGCTTAGCGGTGAATTGTCGGTGGCATCCCATGCCAGAGGGGTGTCGATGAGTTTTTCTGCCGAGAATTTGTTCTGGGCATTGTCAACGCTGTCGATAACTATCGGGTTGGCAAGCCGGAAAGGCCCCGCGTGGTGCACCTTCTTCACCGGGACTGTTGTGGCTGAGGCGGCAAGAGCCAAAGTTGCCGTTGCGGCAATGGCAAGAATTGTTCGTTTCATATATCTTATATCTTTAATGTCATTAAAATGAGTATTTGCTGTATGCAAATCTACACTTTTTTTTCGTTGAAATGTAATATTTCAGTATGATAATCATTTATGGTGTAGCATATTATAAAAAAAATACGAGCAGGAACTTCTCAGTCCTCTACTCGCCACAATTCGCAAAACTAATTTAACCCATTAACCTTTGGTATAAATCTCATTGTTTATACCGAGTGTTACAACAATACAAATATTATTACACTAACAAATACCAAATAATATTACACTGAAATGATGTTCTTATTACCACTGCAAATGTAAGGCTAATAAAACAAACTTCCAAACATCTTGGCAAAAAAATTCCATTTTAGTAAAATAAAGTTCATTTTGTGGCTTTTAATTTTAAAATCGAGTGGTTTTTATAGCAAAATGACAAATATGCCATTATCTTCTACAGGTAATATATTTTATATGAAATTGTTTGGTAGTATGATAATAGTTCGTAATTTTGCGAACAAATATTATTCCCTATGGCTAACAAAGATTACAGCATCCGTCAGGAACAGATAGCCCGTTTTGCCAAGGCAATGGGGCATCCGGCACGCATAGCAATTCTGCAATTTCTTGCGCGCCAGCAGAATTGTTATTTTGGTGATATTCACGAGGAACTTCCAATTTCTAAAGCTACAGTGTCGCAGCATCTTAAGGAACTGAAAGATGCCGGCCTGATTCAGGGCGAAGTGGAGTCTCCGAAAGTGAAATACTGCATTAACCGCGACAACTGGCAGCTGGCTTTCGAACTTTTTAATGGGTTCCTTTCACAGCCTCTATGCAAAACTGAGGGATGCTGCGGCGATAATAAGCAATAGCAGTATTATTTGATATTCTACGAATTACGAACATAATAGCTATAACCAAGATGAAGAAAATTCTGTTGATGGTGATTATGTGCGTCATTGCTCTTGCAGCATCGGCGCAGACTAATGATTGTGTCGAAGTGATTTATTTTCATGGCAAGCAGCGTTGTCCAACATGCATGGCCATCGAGAAACATGCCCGTGAAGTGGTGGAGCACGACTTTGCAAGCCAGAAAAAGCTGGGGAAAGTGAAGTTTATGGTGATTGACATCAATTCGGCCGAAGGACGTAAGATAGCCAAGGACTATCGTGTGAGTTATTCGTCGCTGTTTCTCAACTCGCGCCGTGGAGGCAAGCAGTCGCGCACCGACATCACTCGTTTCGCTTTCAAGAATGCACGAAAGCACACCGATGTGTTTAAGAAAGAGATAGCCCACAAGATTAACGAATTGCTGAAATAAGCCCCGCGAGCGTATGACCGATTTACTCCAATCATGGTTCGATGCGTGCGACATACCTTTGCTCGCCGCTTTCATCCTGGGCTTGCTCACTGCCCTCAGCCCTTGTCCGCTTGCCACCAATATCACAGCCATTGGCTTTATCAGCAAGGATATCGACAGCCGTCGTAGCATATTCGTATGCGGAATGGTTTACACACTGGGGCGTACGGTGGCCTATACTGCATTGGGTGCCGTGCTGATATATATGCTCCGATGCGGAATCGACACTTTCAACCTCCAGGCGTCGGTGAGTTATTGGGGCGAGATGCTAATTGCCCCGGTGTTGATTCTTTTTGGGGTGCTAATGCTCTTGGGCGACCGTTTGCCGTTGGGTGGATTCGGAGTTAATGCATCGTCGTCGCGTGCTGCAAGGCAGCGCGGTGTGCTCGGCAGCTTTTTGCTGGGAGTATTATTTGCCTTGGCATTCTGCCCCACAAGCGGATTGCTGTACTTCGGCATGCTTATTCCGATGTCGGCATCTGCAGCCGGCGGATATGCGCTGCCGGCTGTGTATGCACTTGCCACCGGATTGCCGGTAGTGGCGGTGGCTTGGATTGTGGCTTTCAGTGTGGCAAATGTTGCCGCATTCTATCGGAAGATGCAGGTGCTGCAGCGATGGCTTAACCGCATTGTGGCGCTGCTGTTCATTGTTATAGGATTATATTACGTTTTCACAATTTATTTATAATGGAAAAAGAGGAAAAGAAAGGTTTCTGGGCTTCGCTTTTTGGTGGAAAACAGAAAAAATGCGAGTGCGGCCAGCCGGAAATTGTTGCTGCTGTGTATGCCGATTCTGCTGTTAAGGAAATAAAGGTACTCGGCCCGGGATGCTCCAAGTGCAAAAGCACTTATGCCGTGGTGGAAAAGGTGGTTAAGTCCACCGGTGCAGATGTGAAACTAACCAAGGTTGACGACATCCAGCAGATAATGAGTTACGATATCCTTTCCACTCCGGCCATCGTGGCCGACGGCAAAGTGGTGCTCAGCGGCAAGGTGCCCACTGAGGCCGAGGTGAGAAAAATACTGGGATTATGATTCAGAGTTTTGCCGATTGGCTGGTATATGGCATCATAGGCCTCGACAGCGCCTCGCATTTAGCAGGAGCGTTGAACTTCTTTGTCTACGACACCATAAAGATATTGCTGTTGCTGTTTCTCATCAGCAGCATCATGGGTATTGTCAACGCTTATTTCCCCATCGAGCGGCTGCGCAGCTATCTGCTCACCCATCGCCTGTTTGGTGCCCAGTATCTGCTGGCATCGCTCTTTGGTGCCATCACTCCGTTCTGTTCCTGTTCATCGATTCCGCTGTTCATCGGATTCGTGAAGGGGGGCATACCGCTTGGAGTCACCTTGTCGTTTCTTATTACGTCGCCGCTGGTCAATGAGGTGGCAGTGGCAATGTTTCTCGGTTCGTTTGGAGTGCAGGCAACGGCGATA
The DNA here is from genome assembly GCA_016292745.1 of Muribaculaceae bacterium. GTDB lineage: Bacteria > Bacteroidota > Bacteroidia > Bacteroidales > Muribaculaceae > SFRY01. Next base: position 6,400 of record JAEDFO010000007.1, read on the forward strand.
TATGTTGCGAGCGGCATCATTTTGGGATGTATTGGAGGCTTCGTCCTTGGGCGCATACGCCTCGAACGGTATCTGAGCGACTGGGTAAAGCATGTGCAGGCGCAGTCGGAGCAGCAGACAATGCGGTGGGAAAAGGATAACACCACATTTGTCAAGCGGCTTCCTACAATCGTGGGCGATGCCTGGCATATTGTGCGCAGCGTACTGGTGTATGTGGTGATAGGCATCGGCATCGGTGCACTCATGCACGGATTTGTCCCCGAAGGATTCTTTGAGCAATATATGTCGCGCGAGTGCTGGTATGCCGTGCCGCTCAGTGTTGTCCTTGCCGTGCCGATGTATGCCAACGCGGCCGGAATAGTTCCGGTGGTAGAGGTGTTCGTAGCCAAGGGCATACCGTTGGGCACAGCCATTGCCTTTATGATGGCCGTGGTGGGTTTGTCGCTCCCCGAAGCCACTCTGCTCAAGAAGGTTATGACATGGCGTCTCATTGCGTTGTTCTTTGCCACCGTAACCATCTTTATCATCATTTCAGGTTATATCTTCAATATGGTTTTGTGAAGCCGTTACGGCATAATCTCACACAAATTTGAGTTTTTTTTCGCCGAAACGCGAAAAAAAGAGTATCTTTGTGAGTGTGCCGCCCGTTAGTCGCGGTTTTTTTATTCTATGGCTAAGGAAATTGTTGAGACCCCGCTCATGAAGCAGTATATCGAGATGAAAGGAAAGCATCCCGATGCTATCCTGCTGTTTCGTGTGGGCGACTTCTACGAAACTTTTTCCGACGATGCCATTGCCGCTTCGGAGATTCTGGGCATTACGCTCACCAGGCGTGCTAACGGCGCAGCTCAGTTTGTCGAGCTGGCGGGATTCCCTCACCATGCGCTCGACACGTATCTGCCCAAGCTTATCCGTGCCGGTAAGCGAGTGGCCATCTGCGAGCAGCTCGAAGACCCAAAGCTCACCAAGAAACTTGTGAAACGCGGCATCACCGAACTGGTGACTCCGGGAGTGTCGATTAACGACAACATCCTCGATCATCGTGAAAACAATTTCCTTGCCGCTGTTCATTTCGCTAAAAACGGATGTGGTGTAGCGTTCCTCGACATCAGCACCGGCGAATTCCTTACTGCCGAGGGCAAACCCGACTATATCGACAAGCTCTTGGCCAACTTCTCGCCCAAGGAGGTGCTAATCGAACGAAGCAAACGTGCTCTGTTCGACTCGTCGTTCTCGGCCAAATATCTTTCGTTTGAACTCGACGACTGGATTTTCACCGAAGAATCGGCTACCGACCGTCTGCTGCGCCATTTCCAGACTAAAAGCCTCAAGGGATTCGGTGTAAACTCAATGCACAACGCTATAGTGGCCTCCGGAGCTATCCTACACTATCTCGACATAACCCAGCACCGCCAGATTTCGCACATTATAACTCTCTCGCGTATCGAGGAGGAGCGGTATGTGCGTCTCGACAAATTCACCGTCCGAAACCTCGAACTTATCGATTCGATGTGCGAGGACGGCAAAAGCCTGCTTTCGGTTATCGACCGCACAATGTGCCCTATGGGCGCTCGTCTGCTCCGCCGTTGGATTCTTTTCCCACTCAAGGATGTCTCGGCCATCAACAACCGCCTCGATGTGGTGGAGTACTTCTTCAAGGATGTGGCCTTGCGCGAGGAGCTGCAAAATCAGATTGAAAGCATCGGCGACCTTGAGCGCCTTATCTCAAAAGTGGCGGTGGGACGTATTTCGCCCCGCGAACTGGTGCAGTTGCGCCTTTCGCTTGCCACTATCGAGCCCATTAAGGCTCTGTGCCAGAACAGCGCCAACGAGGTGCTGCAGCGCATCGGCGAGCAGCTGAATCCTTGTGCCATCATTCGCGACCGAATTGAGCGCGAGCTCAATCCCGATGCCCCGACATTGGCCAACCGCGGCGGCATTATCCGCAACGGCGTCAGCAAGGAACTCGACGAGCTGCGCGACATCTCGTTTTCAAGCAAGGACTATCTGTTGCGCCTGCAGCAGCGCGAAATCGAGGCAACCGGAATCCCAAGCCTCAAAATTGCTTATAACAATGTGTTTGGCTACTACATCGAGGTGCGAAACACCCACAAGGAGAAGGTGCCCGAAACGTGGATTCGCAAGCAGACACTTGTGAATGCCGAACGCTACATCACCCAAGAACTCAAGGAATACGAGGAAAAGATTCTCGGAGCCGAGGAGAAAATCCTCGAAATCGAAGGACGCCTATTTGCCAACCTGGTGGCTGCTGTGGCCGACTACATCGCTGCCATTCAGCTCGATGCCAGCCTGGTGGCAAGGCTCGACTGTCTGCTATCATTCACCAGAGCGGCAATAGAAAACCATTATAACCGTCCCGAAATCAACGATTCGCTTGATATCGACATCACCGAGGGCCGACATCCGGTTATCGAAAAGGAACTACCCCTTGGCGAGCCATATATATCAAACAGTATCCATTTGGGCAACGACGACACCCAGATTATGATGATTACCGGCCCTAATATGGCTGGTAAGTCGGCATTGCTCCGTCAGACAGCGCTGATTGTGCTGATGGCGCAGATTGGATGTTTTGTTCCTGCCGATGCTGCGCGAATTGGCATCGTCGACAAGATTTTCACCCGTGTGGGTGCCAGCGACAACATTTCGCTCGGCGAATCCACTTTTATGGTTGAGATGAACGAGGCGGCAGCCATCCTTAACAACATAAGCGAGCGCAGCCTGATTCTGTTCGACGAGCTGGGCCGTGGCACCAGTACTTACGACGGTATTTCAATTGCCTGGTCGATAGTGGAATACATCCACGAGCATTCACGTGCCCGTGCCAAGACTCTGTTTGCCACCCATTACCACGAACTCAACGAGATGGAGAAGTCGTTCCGTCGAATAGTCAACTATAACGTGTCGGTGAAAGAAATCGACGGCAAGGTGGTGTTCCTTCGCAAACTCGTGAAAGGGGGCAGCGAGCACAGTTTCGGTATTCATGTGGCAAAGATTGCCGGTATGCCGCCGTCGATTGTAAAGCGAGCCAACGAGGTGCTCAAGCAACTCGAAAACAATAACCGCAAGGATTCCATCAGCAAGGACCTGAGCGAGGTGGCATCGACGCGTCCGGGAATGCAGCTGTCGTTTTTCCAGCTTGACGACCCGGTGCTGAGTCAGGTGCGCGACGAAATCCTAAAATGCGACATCAACAACCTTACGCCTATGGAGGCACTCAATAAGCTCAACGATATAAAGAGCATTCTCACAGGCAAATGATTCTGTCCGACGACATTTTCACTCACGAGGCCGATGCTTTTATCGGCCATATGCCGCCATCGCTCCAGAGCCATCAGGCCGAGGCGGTGGCGCGCGCCATTGACGGCGACTCCTATCTGCTGAATATGGTGCGAAGCAGCCGAAACACTCAGCCGCAGTTGCCCGATGGTGTTGTAGCTTCATCACCGGCACCGAATCTGAGGCTCTACACACCGGTTTCTCGCTCACGACAGCTACCGCTGCTGGTTTATTTCCATGGCGGAGGATGGACATTCGGCAGCATAAACAGTTGCTCGGCATTTTGTGCAGCTTTGGTGGCGCGAGGCGATGTAATGGTGCTGGCGGTCGACTATCGGCTGGCACCGGAGAATCCTTATCCCGCCGGGCTCGACGATTGCGTCGATGCCATCGAGTTTGCCCGCAAGCATGCTCTCGATTGGGGAGCTGACCCGCTCCGCATATCGGCTGGAGGCGACAGCAGTGGCGGAAACCTGGCCATTGCCTCGTCGTTGCGCCTTCCCGATGCTCTCTCATCGCTGGTGCTGTTCTATCCGGTGACAAAGGCTTTTGCCGATGGTTCGCAATCGTGGAACGCCTATGGCAAGGGTTATGGGCTCGATGCTCGGCTGATGGAGGAGTTTAACCGAGCATACACCATCGATGCCAATGCTCTGCATCCACTGATTTCGCCGGCATGTGCACCATTTGCCGCGCTCACACATCTGCCGCCTGTGCTGCTTATTGGTGCCGGTCGCGACATTCTCTGTCAGCAAGGCACCGATTTTGCCGCTCTGCTTGGCAGCCTCGGTGTTGAGGTTGAGCATATAATGATTCAGGGTGCCGTGCATCTGTTCATCACTGTCGATGGCCAGCCCACAGCCCGCCGTCAATCGGTTGATATTGCCCACCGCTGGCTATCCAGGAAGCAATAACCACCATCGGAGCCGCATATCAAAAAAAATGGGAGGAAGCACACCTGTCGGCGCTCCCTCCCTCCAAAAAATGGACGAAGACTATATCTTTTATTTGTTTTCCTTTTTCTCGTGCATAGCGGCGCGAATCTTGGCTTCGATTTCCTCGGCAAGTTCCGGATTGTCGGCCAGTGTGCGCTTGGTGGCGTCGCGGCCTTGTGCCAGCTTGGTGTCGCCATACGAGAACCATGAGCCGCTCTTCTTCACTACGCCATAGTTGACGCCCAGGTCGACGAGTTCTCCAATGCGAGAGATGCCCTCGCCGAACATAATCTCGAATTCTGCTTTGCGGAACGGAGGCGCAACCTTGTTTTTTACCACTTTCACGCGCACCATGTTGCCCAGTACGTCTTCGCCGTCCTTGATTTGCGATATGCGACGGATGTCGAGGCGCACCGACGAGTAGAATTTAAGGGCGTTACCGCCGGTGGTCGTTTCCGGCGAGCCAAACATGATTCCAATCTTGTCGCGAAGCTGGTTGATGAATATACAGGTGGTGTTGGTTTTAGAGATTGTTGAAGTGAGTTTGCGTAATGCCTGCGACATCAGTCGTGCCTGCAGACCCACTTTGTTGTCGCCCATTTCGCCTTCAATCTCGGCCTTTGGGGTAAGGGCAGCAACCGAGTCGATGACAATGATGTCGATAGCTGAAGAGCGGATGAGCTGGTCGGCAATTTCGAGAGCCTGCTCGCCGTTGTCGGGCTGTGCTATCCACAGATTGTTCACGTCGACGCCAAGTTTCTCGGCATAGAAGCGGTCGAAGGCGTGCTCGGCATCGATGATGGCTGCAATGCCTCCGGCGCGTTGTGCTTCGGCAATGGCGTGGATGGCGAGGGTGGTCTTACCTGACGATTCCGGGCCGTAGATTTCGATGATTCGTCCGCGTGGATAGCCGCCTACGCCCAGTGCGTAGTCAAGGCTTATTGAGCCGGTAGGAATCACCTCAACATCTTCCACATTGTCGTCGCCCATTTTCATGATGGCACCTTTGCCATGCGACTTCTCTATTTTCTCCATTGCAATCTGCAATGCCTTAAGTTTCTCGTTCGATACCGGAACTCTCTTTGACTGGGTTTCCGGCTGCTGGTTAAGGTCTAATTCTTCTGCCATGGTAATATTCGTTTTTATTTGTTTTATTTCAAGTTAAGAATCTGTTCGGCGGCACGTTTGGTGTCGACCTTTTCGATTATATGGGTTATCACCCCGTTTTCGTCGGTTACGAATGTGGTGCGAACGGTGCCCATATATTCGCGGCCGGCCATCTTCTTCATGCGCCACACTCCGAATGCCTCGTTAAGTGTCACCTCGGTGTCGGAAATCAGGCGGAACGGAAGTTCGTATTTATCGGTGAATTTCCGATGGCTTGCCTGGCTGTCTTTGCTCACGCCTATTATGGCGTAGCCGGCGCGCAGCAGTTCGCTGTAGCCGTCGCGTAGGCTGCAAGCCTCGGCAGTGCATCCCGGAGTGCTGTCCTTGGGGTAGAAGTATATCACCAGTTTCTTTCCTGTGTAGTCCGAAGCCTTCACTTCGCGGCCGTCGGTGTCGATGCCAAGCATCTCGGGTATTTTATCGCCTATTTTCATTGTCGTTGACTGTATATTTGTTTGTTATGTAAAGATAAACGATAGCCGTTTTTATTCCAAAACAAATTGCAATAAAAAATTCTCAGGTTGCAATCACGTTGCAAATATAAGGTTTTGGCAGTGCTGATTTTATACCCATCATTGCTAAAAAATGCAATTTCAAGCAAATTGTGTGTGACTGTCCCTAAACACAGCAAAGGGAGAGATGTGGTGCGAACACTCTCTCCCTTTATCGGATATAATTATGATGGCTTTACAGCTTGAAGTCAAGATGTTTGAACTTGGCACCGTCGCCGTCAATGACGTCGATGGTGATTTCAGTTGGAGTGGTGTGCACGTCGAGCACATGCAAGTTCGAGTTTACGAGGATTGGGAAGTTGCAGGGAGTTTCTCCTGGCTTGTGGTAGGAGTGACGGTGTGTGTGGCCACAAATCATCAGGTTGATGTTGGCCTGATTCAGTATCGGGATAAACTTCTCCTGTATTTCGAGAGTGCCGTGCCAGGTGTTGGCGCATGGAGGAATGTGCATGAGCACCACTCGAGCCTTGGCCTGCTTGAATTCCTCGGTGGCTATTGTGGCCTTTATCCAGTTGGTTTCCTGAGTGCGGAAGTTGTCGAAGTCGGCAGTTTCGCCGTATTCAATGTCGCTGTCGGGCTTATCCTCGCCACCGTCGAGTACAAGATAGAACACTCCACCTTTTACAAACGAGTAGAATGTTTGCCCTGTAGAAGTGTGGAACATGTTGGTGAACTCTTCCGAAGCGCTGCCGCGGGTTTCGTGGTTGCCGCGTACCATATAGAATGGTGTGCTCTTGGCAAAAAGTTTCGACGAGGTGTTTAGAAATCCGTCGAAGAGCTGTTCGCGCGAGTCCATGAAGTTCACCATGTCGCCGTTGAGCACAACAAAGTCGAGCGGCGATTTCGATACAAAGCTGTACAGCTGAGCATAGCGTTCGCTTTCCTCGTGTATGTCGTTGAAGATGGCAAAGTGCATGTCGGTTTGTCCGGTGTTGTTGGTGGTGAACGATGGAGCTTCTTGCCTATACACGTCGCCCGAGAGAATTCGGCCGTAGGTGTTACGGTAGGCGGAGCGCACCAATATTTCCTTCGAGAATATGCGGTAGTCGTAGGTAGTGCCGGGTTTCAGGCCAGTGATGCGCACCTTGTGGAGCTTGCCAATACGGCGTTTGCCCAGATAGCTGTCGACGAATCGAGGATGCTCCTCGGCATAGAAGCTGCGTCCGTCGTGCGGCGCAATCTCCACCCATGAGATGGCATCGAGGCTTGTGCCCCACACTATGGTGGCTTCGGTGTCGGTTACGTTCTGTATGTAGGGCTCGCAGGTGAATTTAAATTCGGGTTGTTCTTGGGCACTGGCACAGTTGAGCAGTGCGGCAAGTACAGTTAATATCAGCGTAAAACGTTTCATGTGTATGGGTTATGATTATTTGGTTATCCGAACATAATCGGGCCGATTGGCTTAGAGCTGTCGCTACTCGAAGGCGATGCCTCTCCCTCGGGCTTGTTCTGTTGCTCTGTGGCCTTTTTCACCTGGTCCTTGACGTTGGTGTCGCGGTTATATGTAGGATTCTTCTCGAAAATCTCCAGCACCTCGTCGTTGTCGAACTGCTCGGGGGTAAGCACGATGTAGCGTGCGCGGGCTTGCGACTGGGCGCGCTGCTGTATCTTGTCGCCTCCGTATTCTTCAACCAAGCGTTTCTGGTCGCTTACCGGGCTGGCCACCGGTGGATTGTCCTTTGCGCGGCGCGATTGCTTTGGATGGGTTTCCTCGGCTTTGAGCGACACCTCAAAGCCCGAAGCCAGCAGCGTCACACGCACCTTCTCGCCGAGCGAATCGTCGAATGCCACACCCCAAATCACATCAACCTCAGGTGCAAACTTTGCCATGAAGTCGGTGAGCTCGTTGGTTTCGTTCATCACAAACTTGTTCTGTGCCTTTCGCGAGAAGTAGATGTTGAACAGAATGTGCTTGCTGCCCTCCACGTCGCGGTTCTTCAGAAGTGGCGAATTAAGAGCGTCGTTGATGGCTTTGGTCACACGGTTTTCGCCTTCGCCGCATCCGCTGCTTATTATTGCCACTCCGCCGTCGCGCAGAGTGGTGTTAACATCGTTGAAGTCGAGGTTAATGTAGCCCTCGCAGGTTATGAGCTCCGAAATTGAGGCTGCTGCGGTGGTAAGGGTATCGTCGGCCTTGGCAAATGCCTCGGTAAACTCCAGGTCCTTGTATATGTCGGTAAGCCGTTCGTTGTTGATGATGAGCAGGGCATCTACGTATTTGCTCATCTCGTCGGCTCCGGCCAGTGCCTTCAATATCTTCTTTTCTCCTTCAAACAGGAAGGGGATGGTGACGATGCCAATGGTGAGCACGCCCTTTTCCTTGGCAATGCGTGCCACTACCGGTGCTGCGCCGGTTCCGGTGCCGCCGCCCATGCCGGCGGTGATAAACACCATACGGGTGGATGCATCGAACAGTTTGCCGATATCCTCGGCACTTTCCTCGGCGGCTTCGCGCGCGCGCTCAGGTTTGTTGCCGGCACCAAGGCCTTTGGTGGTGGTAGGGCCAATGAGCAGGCGTTCAGGCACCGGTGAATTGCTGAGAGCCTGTGCATCGGTGTTGCACACCACATACGATATGCCTTTTATATCCTGGCGATACATATGGTTGATAGCGTTGTTGCCGCCACCGCCTACACCTATCACCATGATACCCGTTGTCAATTCTATTGAGCTAATATTGTCATCGATTTCACTGAAATCAGAACTATTGTCTTCGGCCATTTTAGTAAAGTATATGTTTGTGGATAAATGGTACTTATTTAGTTATCTCGTTTTCATCATCATCGTCGTCGTCAGAGAATGCATTGCCTGATTTCTCCACCAGACGGTCCCATAACAGAGACAGACGGTTTCTTGTTTTTGGCTTTGGCTCTTCCTTCGGTTCGTCGTCGGCCTTGGCGGCAACTGTATCGTTGATGGTGGTGCCGGCCGAGAAGCTTTCGTTTAGGGTCATCACTGCCGGAGGTTCCTCACAGCATGTAACATCCGATGGGATAAGTTCGGCAGCCTTTGCCACTATCGACACTATGGTTGCATATTCCAGGTTGTTGGCCGCCGATTCAAGTATTTTGACATCGCTGTTTGGAGCACCCTTACGCACCTTTGCATTGGTTTGCTGTGCAATGAGCTCCACGAACCCGTTAAGCTTGGCGCCGCCTCCAATTACAACGATACCGGCAGGGATGTCGGCCACGGTGAGGCCGGCATGCTGCAGTTGCTCGATAATGTTGGCAACAATCTCGCCGGAGCGAGCCATTATGTAGTTCGACACCTCGGTACCGCTGATGCCTTCAATGCTCAGCTTGTTGGCGTCGGCGTTCGACATGGCATTGCCTATCGAGCGCTTTATCTGTTCGGCAGTTTCCTCGAGCACTTTCAGCGAAGTGATATCGCGGGTGATGTTGCGCGAACCTATTGGCATCACGAACATGTACAGCAGGGCGTTTTCCTTATACACCGACACTGTGGTGGTTTCTGCACCGAAATCCACGAGCATACATCCCAGCTGGCGCTCGTCGTAGCTCAGCAATTGGTCGGCGGTGCACAGGGCGGTTACCATATAGCTGCGCACATTGAGCTGCAACCGTTCGCTCAACACTCGCTTGATGTTGGAGCGAATCTGCTCCTTGCCGATAATCAGGTCGTAATAGGCACAGATTTTCGAACCAAGGGTGCCGATAGGATTTTTCACCTCTACGTTGTCGACAATAAAGCGGCAAGGCACGGTGTCGAGGATTTCGTACGAGTCGAGAATCTCGTGTTTGGCCTGCTTGCGCATGTTGTCGATTATTCCGGCGGTGATGGTGGTGTCCTCAGAGAACGATTTCTCCACTTTTTTCTGGATTATCCGCAGCGAGCGGCCGCCGATACCGACATACACGCTTTTTATCTTTCGGGGCGCAATACTGGTGCGGTTCTCCAGTTTTTGGATTATCCGCTTCACTCTCACATAGGTTTCCTCCACATTTTTGATGCAGCCGTAGCGTATGCAGTCAACGATGTGCTCTTCTTCCATTGCCTCGAACTGTATCTTTCCTTCGGGGCTCTTAGTGGCTATGGCTCCAATTATCTTGGAACTGCCAATCTCGATGGCTACGATATGTTGTAACTTGTCCATGTCGGTTTATATGTTTTGGTTCGTATCTCTGTTGTTCGTTATTGATTGTTGTTGAAAGCGTTTTTAACTGTTTGTCCGGCATCCTTATGCGGCCGGTTTTCGGGAGCCGGTTCCTCATGTATGGGCTGAGGCGTCGTGGCAGGCTTTGCTGCCGGCTTTGGCGCGGATTGAGGCAATGGCTTCGATGCGGCAGCGGTATCTTCGGTGTCGGCCGCCGGGCCGCTCACGGCAGTGGAGCCGTCGGCGCTGATGGTCTCGATGTCGGGTGCAATCTCATCGTCGTCGGGTGCATACTGTATTTCCTTCGGCAGACTCTTGTTGCGGCGAATGCCCACAATCTGATGGTTCCACTTCACCACAATGGTATCGTAGGCCCACCATCCTGTGTGAGGTATCACCTGGTCGTACATCATCTTGATTTTCCGGAATTTCGATTCCAGGTTGTTCACGTCGCCTATGTTAATCACATGGCCGCGGATGTTGGGATAGATTATAATGTTGTGAGGGTCGTTGGCATCGACCATTGTCACATAGCAAGCCAGGTCGCTGTTGCTGTTGATGAATTTGGCCAGCGGAACCAGGTCGGTGGGCTTGTAGTTTGGCCTGAGAAAGTCGCAGTTAACAATCGGCACATCGATGTGGTGCTCCACGCGCGCGTTCATTCGTTTACCTTCGGCGTTGATGTAGTATGAGTCGCCGTTAGTGGGGAAAATGCGCATTACCGGCACCAGCTGCTTCACCTCGAGGTGAAGGTAGTGGTCCGATGAGAAGGCGCATTCGGCGCTTTCGATATATTGGAACGAGTTGAGCAGGTTCTCGATGTCGAGGGTGTTGATATTGTCGATTAGCTTTCCGTAGGGGTCGATACCAGCCTGATGCAGCTCGTCGGCCACGCCCTTCGGCGTTAGGAACGACGATGGCCCGGTGTTGTCGATGGTGATAACGACGCCGCGGCACACCGCGTTGCGCTCCTCGATGTTGGCCCACACCACAGCGGTGGTGAGGCCTCCGGCAAGAAGCACCACGGCAATTGTCATCAGCACTCGTTTCACAATCGGTTTCATCGGCTTTTTACTGTTTCGCATATTTGCGGCAGGAAGTTGCAGATGTCGCCTGCTCCGGCCGTCAATAAAATGTCAAAGTTATAATTTTTTATTGTATTTATCAAGTCGGCCTTGTTGCACAAGGCTTTGTTGCTGCATTTTATGTCGCGGAGTATCAGCTCGCTGGTCACTCCGGGAATAGGTTCTTCGCGGGCTGGATAGATATCGAGCAGCAGCACACTGTCGGCCATCGACAGAGCTTCGGCAAATTCCGGGGCGAAGTCGCGGGTGCGGCTGTAAAGGTGTGGCTGGAATATCACAGTCAGCTTCCGCTCAGGGTAGATGGCTTTGATTGAGCTGATGCTTGCCTTAAGCTCGTCGGGGTGGTGGGCATAATCGTCGATAACCACCTTTCCGTGAGCTCCTGGCTCCTTGAGCCAGAACTCAAAGCGGCGTTTGGCACCCAGGAACGATGCCACCGCCTTGCGTTGCGCCTCATCGTCGGCGCCGGCAAGATAGGCACATGCCATGGCTGCCACCGCATTTTCTATGTTGATGTCGACCGGCACTCCGAGCTTTACGTGCTCTATCACATGGCCGGGAGCCACAAAGTCGAAGTATATTTCGCCGTCGCGATGCACTATGTTGGCAGCGTGGAAATCGCCTTCGGTGCGCGAATAGGTGTAGGTGGTTACATCGGCGCCGGGGCGTGGAACCAGCTTCAGCCCGGTGTGCACTATCAGGGTTCCGCCAGGCTTGATTAGCTCGGTAAAGTGAGCAAAACTTTCAAGATAAGCTTCTTCGGTGCCGTAAATGTCGAGGTGGTCGGGGTCGGTAGCTGTCACCACGGCAATGTAGGGGCGCAGATGGTGGAATGAGCGGTCGAATTCGTCGGCTTCGATAACCGAGTACGGGCTGGTCTCGCTCAATATCAGGTTGCTGTCGTAGTTGCGCAGGATGCCTCCCAGAAATGCGTTGCAGCCCACAGTCGAAGTGTTGAGTATATGCGCCACAAGGCTCGAAGTGGTGGTCTTGCCGTGAGTGCCCGATATGCATATGCCTTTGCTGTCGCGGGTGATGAGTCCCAGCAGTTGGGCACGCTTCATCATGGTGAACCCGCCGGCACTGAAATATGCCAGTTTTGGGTCGTCGGCAGGCATTGCAGCGGTATATACCACCAGTGTGTCGGCGGCGTTGCGGCAATAGTCGGGAATCACGTCGGCGCCCTGTTCGTAGCTTATTTCCACACCTTCATCGGCAAGGGCGCGGGTCAGGTCGGTGGCTGTACGGTCGTATCCAGCCACTTTGATGCCTTTCGACAGATAATAGCGCTCGAGGGCGGCCATGCCGATGCCTCCGGCGCCTACAAAGTATATCGATTTGAAATCTTTCATTTTTTACGGTTCATTAATTGTTCGGCACGGTCGGCAATCATGCTGTCGGCCTCGGTGAGTGCCATTTTCTTTATGTTGGTGGCCAGCTGCGCCAGTTGGGCGCTGTCGGCAACGGTGTCAATCATTGTTGTCACCAGTTTTTCGCGTGCATCGGTGTCGCGCACCAGTATTGCGGCACCTTCGTTCACCAGCGCCATGGCGTTGTGAGTCTGGTGGTCTTCGGCCACATTGGGCGACGGCACCAGGACGGCAGGCTTGCCGAGAATCTGCAGCTCGCTGATTGAGCTGGCGCCGGCACGCGACACCACCAGGTCGGCAGCGCGGTAAGCCACATCCATATTCGGTATGAATGCGCTGTGCACAATGCGTCCTTTCGGGTCGTGGCTGGCAAAGGTATCGGTAGCTGTGGCAATGCCTTGTTTGCCGGTCTGCCATATCACCTGCACATGCGAGTCGGCTATTTCGTCGAAATGGAGGGCAATGCTGTCGTTGAAGGTCTTTGCACCGAGGCTGCCGCCAACCACCAGTATGGTTGGCACATCGGGTCTCAGTCCCATCTGCCGGCGAGCCTCTTCGGGAGTGAGGCTGCATTGGCTCAGTCCACGGCGCACCGGATTGCCGGTGAGCACAATCTTCTCTGCCGGGAAGAACCGCTCCATTCCGCTGTAGGCCACACATATGGCGTCGGCACGTTTGGCAAGCATCTTGTTGGTTACGCCTGCAAATGAGTTCTGCTCCTGGATGAGGGTGGGGATTCCCTGTCGCTGAGCTTCTTTAAGCACCGGTCCGCTCACATATCCTCCCACGCCGATGGCTATGTCGGGGTTGAATTCCTTGATTATGCGGCGCGCCTTGGCCATGCTCACCATCAGATGGTACAGCACTTTGAAGTTGCGCCACAGCCGTTTGCGGTCGAAGCCCATCACCGGCAGGCCGATGATGCGGTAGCCCGCAGCCGGAACTTTTTCCATCTCCATGCGCCCCAGGGCTCCGATAAACAGCAGTTCTGCATCGGGATGGCGGCGTTTTAGCTCGCCGGCAATGGATAGTGCCGGGAAAATGTGTCCGCCGGTGCCTCCGCCGCTTATCAGTATTCGGTATTGTCGTTGTTCGCTCATTGTTCAGTAGTTTATTTTATCAATCCTTGGTTTTCGCCCTGCATATTGTCGGGCAGTTTGTTGAGTTCATCCTTTATGTCGGTGCTCTTGTCGGATACGGTGCGGGCTGTGCGCGACACACTGAGCATTATGCCCATAGCCAACGACATGATGAGTATCGACGTACCGCCCATCGAGATGAACGGCAGCGGCTGCCCCGATACCGGGAAGAAACCCACATTGATGGCCATGTGGAACAGTGCCTGCATCACTATCAGCACCGCCATGCCTATTACCATCAGCGCCGGGAAGGCACGTTTGCATCGCTGAGCAATGTGTCCGGCGCGCGCAAGCAGCATCAGATAGATGGCTATCAGCACTAGCCCACCTATCAGTCCGGTGTCCTCCACGATGATGGAGTAGATATAGTCGGAGAATGCCAGCGGCAGTCGGCTGCATTCGCGCGAGTTGCCCGGACCCACTCCGGTGATGCCTCCGTTGGCCTGAGCCATGCGCGAGAACATCTCCTGCTGGTTTATGGCGTTAAGCTCTTTCTTGTACAGCGGTACAGTGTCCAGGTGGCGGAGTATTCGGTTCCTCCATGTGCCCTCGCGCGACGCTCTGCCGTTGCTCGCCTCGGCCACCTGTTCGGTGCGCACCTCAGTCGCATCTATTGCCTCATCGTCGTCAGTGCCGATGATTTTCGATATTCCGAAGTATATTCCGCAGAATGTGCCGAATATAAGCAGGAGCAAACCGATTTTCTTCCATTGCACACCGCTGATAAGCATCATCGCAGCACTGGTAAACATCAGCAACAGTGTGTTGGTGAGGCCTTGCTTGAATATCAGCACACCAAATGTTATTACCACTATGGCGCTCCATATCACTCCGGCGTTTTTAACTCCCTTCACCATCTGGTTTTTCGACATTATCAGCGCTATCAGCAATATTACACCCAGCTTGGCCATCTCTGCCGGCTGCAGCGAAAATCCAAGCAGTGTGATGTTGCGTCGGGCACCGTTAATTACCTCGCCGAACATCTGGACATAGGCCAGCAACCCAAGCGTGATGATGGCAAACAGAGGTATGAACGGGATGAACCGCTGATAGTTGATGCGTTGCATCGACAGCATTATGAATGTGCCTGCCACCAGAAACGAGCCTTGCTTCATCAGCGGTGCATAGATGTTGGCCCCCGACACTTCGCGGCTCGAGGCATCGTAGGTTATCACCAGCGATATCATTGCCAGTATCAGGAAAATGCCCCAAATGTAGGGGTCCGCCGGACGGTTGACGGGTTCGGCGGCAGTTTTTGACGTTTTCTTTTTCCCCTCGTCGGTGTTGATGGCCGTGCGCACCGTCGTTTCCTCGGCTGGCTGCATGTTGATGTTTTCGGTGTCGTTCATAATGTTGCGATTAAATACGTTATTTCATTGATTTTACTATTTCCTTGAATTGCTCGCCACGGTCTTCGTAGCTCTTGAACAGGTCGAAGCTGGCGCAGCACGGCGACAGCAGCACGGTGTCGCCGCTTGAGGCAAACGAGCGTGCCGAGGCAATGGCTTCGGATATCGAGTGGGTGTCGGATATGTTGGCCACCTTGTCGGTGAAGAAGTCGAGCAGCTTGGTGTTGTCCTTGCCCATACACACTATGGCCTTTACCTTGCTCTTCACAAAGTCGGCTATCTCGTTGTAGTCGTTGCCTTTGTCCTTGCCGCCGAGAATCAGCACGGTGGGAGTGGTCATGCTTTCAAGGGCATACCAGGTGGAATTCACGTTGGTGGCCTTCGAATCGTTCACGTAGCGCACTCCGTCGATGGTGGCTACATATTCCAGACGGTGCTCCACTGCCTCAAAGTCGGCCAGCGAATGGCGTATCACATCCTTCTTGATGTCAAGAAGCATGGCCGACAAGCCGGCTGCCATTGAGTTATACAGGTTGTGAAGCCCCTTGAGCGACAGTTCGGAGCGTGGCATCACCAGGTTATTGCTTCCGCACTCAAACACAATGTTCTCACCTTCGATAAATGCGTGCGATTCCTTCTGGTGCTCCTCGCCGAAAGGCATGCTTTGGGCGGTCACTTTCACCTGACGCAGCTGTTGCTCGATAATCGGGTCGTCCTGCCAGTAGATGAATGCGTCGCTGGATGTCTGGTTCTGTAGGATGCGGAACTTGGCGTTGATGTAGTTCTGCATATTGTGGTCGTAACGGTCAAGGTGGTCGGGGGTGATGTTCATAATCACCGCAATGTTTGCCCTGAAGTCATACATGTTGTCGAGCTGGAAACTGCTGAGCTCAATCACATATATGTCGTAGTCCTTGGTAGCGACCTGCAGGGCGAGGCTCTGCCCCACATTGCCGGCAAGCCCTACGTTGAGCCCTGCCGATTTCAGGATGTGGTAGGTGAGCAGGGTGGTTGTGGTCTTGCCGTTGCTGCCGGTGATACACACCATGCGGGCATTGGTGTAGCGTCCGGCAAACTCTATCTCGGATATTATCGGAACGTTCTTGCGTTTCAGTTTCTGAATGATAGGTGCGGTGTCGGGTATGCCCGGGCTTTTCACCACCTCGTCGGCGGCAAGCACCTTGGATTCGGTGTGACCACCTTCTTCCCATGCCACACCATAGCTGTCAAGCAATTCCTTATACTTCGGAGCGATGCTCCCCATGTCGGAAAGCCATACGTCGAACCCTTTTTTCTGAGCGAGGATTGCGGCTCCGGTGCCGCTTTCGCCTCCGCCCAATACTACGATACGTCGGTTGAGTTCCATATTCTTAACTCTTTATCTTGGTTATCTGATTTTTAATGTCACGAAAGTCACAACGGCAAGCATTATTGCCACAATGAAGAAGCGCATCACTATCTTTGGCTCGGGAATAGCCTGCAGAGGCCGCTGTATGAGGGCATCGATGCCACTGTTGCCTGCTTTCTGGAAGTGATGATGCAAGGGGGTCATCTTGAACACACGGCGCCCGGTGCCGTAGCGGCGCTTGGTGTATTTGAAATATGCCACTTGGATTATCACCGACAGGTCCTCGAGGAAGAATGTAGCACAAAGAATGGGCACCAGCAGCTCCTTGCGGATGAGGATTGCGAACACTGCTATGATGCCGCCAAGGGTGAGGCTTCCGGTGTCGCCCATGAATACCTGTGCCGGATACGAGTTATACCACAGGAAGCCAATGAGCGCGCCTATGAATGCTGCAGCAAACACCACCAGCTCTTCGCTCCCCGGTATATACATTATATTAAGGTATCCCGCATACACTATGTGTCCGCCCAGATAGCACATGATGGCCAGCGCCAGGCCTATTATCGCCGAAGTGCCTGTGGCAAGCCCGTCGAGCCCGTCGGTTAGGTTGGCCCCGTTCGATACAGCGGTGATAATGAAGATGGTGACGATGATAAACACCACCCAGCCGCCTGTCTGTGCATGGCGGCCCATCCACTTTGTTATGTAGGCATAGTCGAAGTTGTGGTTCTTAACAAACGGGATGGTGGTTTGTGTGGATTTCACCACTTCGCTCTTGTGAACCACCTCAATCTCGTGGCTCGAGCCGTTTTCTACCTCTACATTCTGCTGCATCACTATATTGGGGCTCATATACATGGTAAGGCCTACTATCAGGCCCAGTCCCACCTGGCCCACTATCTTGAACTTTCCCTTGAGGCCGTCCTTGTCGTGGTGCGCCACCTTGATATAGTCGTCGGCAAAGCCAAGAGCACCGAGCCACAGCGTCGACACCAGCATAAGAAGCATATACACATTCGACAGCTTGCCGATGAGCAGACACGGCACAATAATCGATATTATTATGATAATACCGCCCATTGTCGGGGTGCCTTTCTTCGACAGCTGGCCTTCAAGCCCGAGGTCGCGGATTATTTCGCCCACCTGCATCAGTTGAAGGCGGTCGATGATGCGGCGGCCTATCACTGTGGCAATGAATATTGCCAGAATGGCAGCCGCTCCGGCACGGAAGGTGATGTATTCCATCAGCCCCATTCCTGGAATGTCAAATTGTTCGAGGCATTTCGCCAAATAGTAAAGCATAAGCTGTGAATATGATTGTTGGTTACTGTTGCTGAACTATCTCGGTGCGGAAAATGGCTTCCACCTCTTCCTTGTCGTCGAAGTGGTGCTTCACTCCCTTTATTTCCTGATAATCTTCGTGCCCCTTGCCGGCTATCAGTATCACATCGCCCTTTCCGGCAAATTGCGTTGCCACCTTGATGGCTTCGCGGCGGTCGGCAATCTTCAGGGTGCGGGCAGCCATGGTGGCATCGAGTCCCTGCTCCATGTCGTGCAGAATGTCGTCGGGCTCCTCGAAGCGCGGATTGTCGCTGGTGAGGATAAGCCTGTCGGAACGGAGCGCTGCCTCCTTGGCCATGATGGGGCGCTTCCCCTTGTCGCGGTTGCCGCCGGCACCTACCACGGTGATTATGTTGCCGCGGTTGCGGATAACCTCGCGGATTGAGTCGAGCACATTAACCAGTGCATCGGGCGTATGGGCATAATCGACGATGGCGGTATAGCCCTTTGGCGAATGAAGTGTCTGGAAACGTCCGGCCACCGGGACAAGGCGGCTCATACACACCAGCACCTTCTCGGGGTCGAAACCGAGCAATATAGAGGCACCGTACACGTCGAGCAGGTTATAGGCGTTGAATCCGCCGGTAAACATCACCTCAACGTCGCGGCCGTTGAGCTGCAGCAGAGTGCCGTCGAGGCGGCTTTCGATGATGCGCCCGCGGAAATCGGCGTTGTTGCGCAGCGAGTAGGTCAGTCGGCGTGCGGCCGTATTTTGGAGCATCACCAGCCCGGCCTTGTCGTCGGCGTTTACAAGTGCAAAGGCCGATGCCGGAAGCAGGTCAAAGAATCGCTTCTTGGCTTTGAGGTATGCGTCGACGGTTTTATGATAGTCGAGGTGGTCGCGGGTGAGGTTGGTGAAGATGGCGCCTTCAAATCGCAAGCCGTCGATGCGACACTGGTCGGCGGCATGGCTGCTCACCTCCATGAAGGCATATTTACATCCGCATTCCACCATCTGGTGCAGCAAGCGGTTTATGGTAAGCTGGTCGGGGGTGGTTTGGGTGGCCGGTATAGCAGTGGTGTCGACGTAGTTGCACACCGTTGAGAGCAATCCGGCCTTGTAGCCCATCATTCGTGCCATCTCATACAGCAGAGTGGCGCTGGTGGTCTTACCGTTGGTGCCGGTCACTCCCACCAGGTGTAGCTCGTGCGACGGATTGCCGTACCACTCCGATGCAATGTATCCCAGGGCCGATGCAGTGTTGTCCACCACCACATAGCATACATCTGGATTCAACGTATCGGGCAGGGTGGAGCACACTATGGCGCGGGCTCCCTTTTCTATCACCTGAGGTATGAACGAATGGCCGTCGACGGCAGTGCCCTTAACGGCAATGAACATGCTGCCGGGCTCAACCTTGCGTGAGTCGCTTTCTACACCGGTAACCGACAACGATACGTCGCCGTGCACCGATATCACCCGGCAACTGCTTATGAGACTGCAAATATTTTTTTCCATCTGTTGATATTTAATTCTTTAGAATCAATGTAATGTTTTTGTTGGGCGGCAGAGGGTCGCCTGGTTGCAGGCTTTGAGCCACCACATACCCTGTGCCGTTGAAATTCACTGTAATTCCGGCTTCTTCCATCACGTTGATGGCATCGCGCAGGCCGAGCCCGAGTGCCGATGGCACCGTCCCCTTCTGTGCAGCCAGAGGCGAGCGGAACCGGTTGGCATTGCGTATGCCCATTGTCTTGCGTTCCGATTGCTGGCGTTTCACGTCGCGCGAGGCATACATGGTGCTGGTCTTGCGTTGGCCTACGTGCGATTTGTCGGCCCGGGTGTCGGCTGACAAGTCCGACGAATTGCCCAGCATACCACGTGAATACAATTTTAGTGCCACATTTTTCAGCACAGTGCCGCTGCACCGGGCTGCGCCGCGGTCGGCATGAAACATCAGCACCATGCAGGTGTATTGCGGGTTCTCGTAGGGGAAGAATCCGCAGAATGCCAGTCGCTTGACACTGGTGTTGTAGTGCTTGCCTTCAATGGCAAAGCAAGTGCCGGTCTTGCCGGAGATGTTCACCTTGTCGTTGCGCAGCACCTTTGCTGTGCCGTGGTCGCCCCACACCACCGCGTTGAGCATCTGACGGAGCTTGCGGGCATTGTCGGGTGTGCACACCTGCTCGCGGATATACGACACTGGAATGATGGAGTCAGTGACGCCGTTTCGCATCAGCTCCTTGACCAGCCGTGGCCGCACATATTTTCCGTCGTTGGCTATGGCATTGTATATGGCGAGGGTCGACATTGGTGGTATCTTGGTGGTGTAGCCGTAGCTCATCCGCGACAGTGCAATGCGGTCCCAGTTCTTATTGCCCAGTTTGGCTATTTCCGGGAGGCGTTCACCGCCGATACCGGTTTTCAGCGAGTCGAAGAATCCAAGTTCCGCAAGGCTTTGGCGGAACATGTCGGGCTGCTTCTCGAAGTAGCGGGTTATTAGGCGTGCCATTCCCACATTCGACGAGCGCTCGATGATTTCGCGCACCGGCATCGATGCAGCGCCATGGCCGTCGCTGATGGGGCGCCCTCCGGCATATGCCCATGAGTGGCCTGTGGTGATAACCTGGTCGATGTTGGTCACAATTCCCTTCTCAAGTGCCACGAGCATCGATATGGGCTTCATCACCGAGCCCGGCTCGTATCCCAGCACGGCATGGTTGGTGCCCTCCACATAGTCGCGGGCATTCTTGTTCCATTCCAGGTTGGATATTGCCTTGATTTCTCCGCTTTTCACCTCCATAAGTATTGCCGTGCCCCATTCGGCTTTCGATTCCACACACATGTTGTAGAGTTCCTCTTCAACGATGTCCTGGATTTCCACGTCGATGGTGGTCTTTATGTCGTAGCCGCGTTCGGCCGGAATGGTGGCATAGCTGGCCATTTTGTTGGTGAGCTGAATCTTCTGTGCCTTGCCCGGTTTTCCGTAAAGCAGGCTGTCGAGTGCCATCTCAAGCCCCGATATGCCATGTACAAAGCCGTTTCGTTCGACATTCACGGTGTCGCCCTTGATTTCGGCCACACCGCCTATGCTTCGCGATGCCATCTTGCCGTAGGGCTTTATGCGGATGGTATCCATTTCAGAATACAGGAAATTGCGGTTCTTGCGGATATTGAAAAACGGGAATTTCTTAAGCCGCTGATATTCGCTGAAAGTCAGCTTGCTGGCAATGCGGTAGCTGCGCTTGCGCTTCGGGCGTTCCATTTGGGCGCGGAAGCTCTTTTCCCAGTATTTGGCATCCTTTTCGGGGAACATACTGGCAAGGCTGTCGCACAGCGCTCCCATGTATTTGTTAATCGAGTCGGGACGTTCCACGCATTTCACTCCCCAGTCGAGCCGTGCGGTGTAGTAGTGCAGGTTGCCGGCAAGCAGAGTGCCGTTCGAGGCATAGATGTTGCCTCGTTCGGGCGGCACAATATCTACCTTGGTGAGAATTTTGTCGGCCTTCTTGTTCCAATCGACGCGGTGCACCACGGTGGTGTCGACGAGTTTGTAGATTATACCGCACACGAGCAGCATGATGCCGATAATCACCAGCACGTAGCGCGAAATGATGTGGCTTTTGTTCTGTTGTTTCATAGTAGGCTGAGTTATTTGTTGTCGTTAAGCACATATGGTGGTTTCTCCGGCATCGTCAGTCCCAGGTTCATTGCGTCGATGCGCTCGCGCATCTGGGGCTCGCGGATGTTGGAGTTGTATTCGGCGCTGGCCTTCACTTTTTCGGTCTTGGCGTTGTTCAGGTCGTCACGAAGGCTGATGATGGTAGCCAGCTGGGTTTGCACACGGTAGCGGCTCGAGATATACACAATCAGGATTGTGAGCAAAATCACTATGTATCCCCAGTTGCGCTTGAAGAACTTGTAGGAAATCACCTTCCCTGAGAGAATCTGGTTGATGATTCCCATAATGCTGAAGCCCTCCTTTTTTGTGCCGTTCCCTTTAGCCATATGTTGTTGTTCTCGGATTGTTATTCGTCGGTTTTCATTTCTGCTATGCGGAGCTTGGCGCTGCGCGAGCGCGGGTTGCGCTCAATCTCGGCCTCGTCGGGCACTATCACCTTGTTGTTCACAGCCACCAACGGTGCATTGATGCGTCCGAAGAAGTCCTTGTCGATGCGCCCCTCGATGTTGCCGGTGCGGAAGAAGTTTTTCACTATGCGGTCCTCGAGCGAGTGGTAGGTGAGGATGCAAATGCGGCCTCCGGGGCGAAGCACCTTCAGCGACTGGGTGAGGAGGCTCTTCAGCGCTCCTATCTCGTCGTTTACCTCAATGCGAAGGGCCTGGAACAGCTGTGCCAGCTCTTTTTTCTCTTGCGCCGGCTTGATGAACGGCTTCACCGCCTCAATCAGTTGCGAGGCGCTGACGATATCGCTCGTCTGGCGCGCCTTCACTATGGCTGCTGCCATGCGGCGGGCGCTCTTGAGCTCGCCGAACAGAAACAGCACATCGGCCAGACGCTCCTCGGAGTAGGTGGCTATCACGCTGCGTGCCGATATGGCCGAGTCGCGGTTCATGCGCATGTCGAGCTCGCCGTCGAAGCGGAACGAGAATCCGCGGCTGGCATCGTCGAAATGGTGGAACGAAACCCCAAGGTCGGCTACTATGCCGTCTACCTCGTCCACTCCGTAATATCGCATGAAATTGGAGAGGAAGCGGAAGTTGCTGTGTACAAATGTAAATCGCGGGTCATCGATGCGGTTGGCATACGCATCCATGTCCTGGTCGAAGCCATACAGCCGTCCATTTGCCCCAAGGTGCTCCATTATGGCTCGTGAATGTCCACCGCCGCCAAATGTGGCGTCGACATACACTCCATTGGCCTTTATCGACAATCCTTCGATGGTGGGTGCGAGCAAGGCTGGTATGTGGTACACTGTCTGTTCCATTTACGAAATGCTTAAGTTGTTGCCAATCAGTAATATAAGTGATATACAGCGTGAAAAAGGCGCTCCTGGCCATACTGGCTGCGAAACGTCTGATTATCACGATGTAAAGGTAATAACATATAATCTGATTTACAAACACAAATTCACTTTTGTGAACTGAAAGTTATTAACAACCTACTCACGCTCTCCTGACGCGCTTTTCTCCACTTTTTCAGCTGTTTGCCTCGGTGAATATGTCAGACATGGCTTTTGGCACGTTTTTTGACTTGATACTCTCCGGCGAGGTTTTGATGTATCAGAATTGTTCGCTATTTTTGTGCCACAGAAAAGCTCTGATTAAGAAAATGAAATACCGCGACGAAAAAGATAAATGCTATGGTGTGGTGGGTATGGCTATTGCGCTGAATGTGTGGGATGCCGACGACATGTATTCCGACATTACTATTGATGCCCAAGGATTTGACTGCATTAATTTCACTTACGACTATTTTTTCAGCGGAAGCGAGGCTATTTCTCCACGTGTGACCCTCGACCATGCTCTGAAGGTGTTCAAGGTGACTATGGGGCTCACCATCTCGAACCTCCTTTGCCGTACGATTGTCGGCGACAGGGCACAGGTGAAGCCCGACGACAAGAAGCAGCTCCTTGATATTTTCTCCGAGCAGGCCCGTAACGATTTCTCGCTTACCGACGACGAGTGCCGCACTATCTTCGACAAATCGTACAATTATCTCCTGCGCCTATACAGCCACGGCGAGGTGCGTCGTATGGTAGCCGACTTTGCCGCCGCTCTCCAGAAGCGCCGCCGAATGAGCGAGCACGAAGTGGCCGAAATGCTGGCAATCCTTAATCAGTAGCCGCAGAATGCCATGATTATAGGTTTCGATGCTAAACGCGCTGTGCGCAACAACACCGGCTTGGGAAACTACAGCCGCCTGGTGGTAGACTCCCTGGCTCGTCGTTTCCCCGACAACAGTTATCGCCTTTACACACCTACTGTGCGCGAAAACGACCGGCTGACGCCTGTCGTTGCCCTCGACAATGTGGAATTGTGTCTACCGGAGCCGAAAAGGTGGCGATGCATCTCGTCGATATGGCGCTCAAAGGGCATTATCGGCCAGCTCAAGCGCGAGGGAGTCGGCCTGTATCATGGTCTGAGCAATGAACTGCCATTTGGCATCAACAACAGCGGTGTGCCTTCGGTGGTGACAATCCACGACCTGATTTTCATCCCTTTCCCGCAATTCTACAGCAATCGCATCGATGTGGCTATCTACAATTACAAGTTCCGCCGAGCTTGTCGTGAGGCTTCGCGAATTATCGCAGTGAGCCAATGCACCAAGCGCGACATCGTGCAATACTATGGCATCGACCCCGACAAAATCGATGTGGTGTATCAAGGTTGCCATCAGAATTTTGCTCGGCAATACAGCCCGGCCGAACTTGCCGAGTGTGCCAGTCAATATGCTCTGCCACAGAAGTTTGTGCTCTACGTTGGCTCAATCGAGGTGCGCAAGAACCTGCTGCTCGCCGTCAAGGCTCTCGAACTGTTGCCCTCCGACATCCATCTGGTGGCGGTGGGGCGTCCGATGCCATATTTTGAGCAAGTGAAAAAGTATATCGACGGGCATTCACTGGCCCACAGGGTGCACTTCTTCCACAACATGCCCTTTGCCGACCTCCCGAAGATGTATCACCTGGCGCAAGTGTTTGTCTATCCTTCGCGCTACGAAGGGTTCGGCATTCCGATGCTCGAGGCGGCCACTTGCGGTACACCGGCAATCGGTGCCACCGGCTCGTGTCTCGAGGAGGCGGGTGGTCCGGCGGCCCGGTTTATCGACCCCGACAACCATCGAGCCCTCGCCGATGAAATTGCCGACATAGTCGGCAACCAGGACGCCATCCGTCCTGCCGTGGCTGCCGCTGGCGCCCGATTCGCTCGTAACTTCAGCCACAATTCAATGGCCGACAACATATTTGCAACTTATGAAAAAGTACTCGCTCAATATCGATGAACGCGTTAATCGCGGTGTCGACTTGTTCATGGCCGGCCACAACTGCGCTCAGTCGGTGGTAGGTGCATTTGCCGACATCTACGGCATCTCCTTCTCCCTGGCTATGCGCATGGCTGCATCGTTTGGCGCCGGAATCGGACGCCAGCGCCTCACTTGCGGCGCTGTCAGCGGCATGTGCCTGCTCGCCGGGCTGGAGAACGGCTCGGCCGACATCGACCCTCGTGTGCGTGGCGTTAACTACGCCCTCGTGCAGCAGCTATGCGATGCTTTCCGTGCCGAAAACGGCTCGATTACCTGCGCTGAACTGCTCGGAATGAAGAAAGCTCTCGCCAATTCGGCGGTGCCATCGGAGCGCAATGCCGAATACTATGCCAAAAGGCCTTGCGCACGTATGGTGGCTTCGGCTTGCCGTATCTTTGCCACTTATCTCGATTCGCTCCAGATGCCCGATTAACCTCGCCGTGGAGCCATCCGAGGATGTGCATTGCGTTTTTCGTCGAAATATTTTTTCGTGAAACGCTCTCATGTATTATTTTTGTAGCCGATTTCCAACAAATACCAAATCTTAATTGTTATATGGGCGGTTTATTTGGCGCAGTGTCGAAAAAATGTTGCAAAGCCGACGTTTTCTATGGCACCGACTATAATTCTCATTTAGGCACCCGTCGTGCCGGTATGGCTACCTACAGCCCCGAAAAAGGTTTCGTTCGTAAAATCCATAATCTCGAAAGCACTTACTTCCGCACTAAATTCGAATGCGAGTTGCCCGATTTCGACGGCAATGCCGGTATTGGCGTAATCAGCGACACTGATGCCCAGCCCATTGTGTTCAATTCCCACCTGGGCCGCTTTGCTATCGTAACTGTTGCCAAGATTGCTAACATCGACGAGCTGGAGAAGCAGCTGCTCGAGCGTGGCCGACACTTTGCCGAACTGAGCAGTGGACGTACAAACCAAACCGAGCTCGTTGGCCTCCTGATAAACGAAGGACGCAACTTTGTCGAGGGCATCGAGAATGTGTATCGCCAAGTGAAAGGCTCATGCACAATGCTCCTGCTCACCGAAAACGGAATTATTGCCGCTCGCGATGTCATGGGACGTACCCCTATCGTGGTGGGCCGAAAAGAGGATGGATTTGCTGTGTCGAGCGAATCGTCGGCATTCCCTAACCTTGATTACGAAATCGACCGATTTGTAGGCCCCGGCGAGATTCTGCACATCACTGCCGACGGTATCACTCAGTTGCGCAAGCCCAACGACAAGATGCAGATTTGCTCGTTCCTCTGGGTGTACTATGGTTTCCCCACTTCGTCATACGAGGGGGTTAACGTTGAGAAAGTGCGTTTCTCTTGCGGCGAAAAGATGGGACGCACCGACGACTCCGAAGTTGACTGCGCTTGCGGTATCCCCGACTCGGGCGTGGGCATGGCCCTGGGATATGCCGAAGGAAAAGGCGTGCCTTATCATCGGGCTATTGCAAAATACACTCCCACCTGGCCTCGCAGCTTCACTCCAAGCGACCAGACTATGCGCTCGCTCGTGGCAAAGATGAAGCTGATTCCTAACCGCGCTATGCTCGAAGGGCAGCGACTGCTATTCTGCGACGACTCTATTGTACGCGGAACTCAACTGCGCGACAATGTGAAGGTGCTTTACGACTACGGCGCTCGAGAAGTCCACATGCGCATCGCTTGTCCGCCGCTTATATATGGGTGTCCGTTCATCGGGTTCACTGCATCGAAATCCGACCTCGAACTCATCACACGCCGCATAATCGGCGAATTTGAAGGCGATCCGAACAAGAACCTCGAGAAATATGCCACCACCGATTCGCCTGAGTACAAGCGTCTCGTCGAGGAAATACGAAGCCGTTTCGGCCTCACTTCGTTGAAGTTCAACACCATTGAGACCCTCGTTGAAGCCATCGGCCTGCCTAAGTGCAAGGTGTGCACCCACTGCTTCGACGGCTCAAGCCACTTCGCCGAATAGGTTACAAATTGTTGTGCATTTCCTCACAATTTTTTTGCGGAAAATACCCTTTTCCTCACGTTTTAACGTGTTGTTAATATTTTAGACTTTGATGGCCTCATTATACAGCAATCCCCGACTGTCGGTTATAGCAGCCGGGGATTGCCGTTTATGGTGTGTGACGGTTATCTAACCAGTTGCTTGGTGTGCTTGCCGTTGCTCATACGCACTATGTGGAGGCCTTTCTCGTTAGCATCAACAGGCTGGCCCATGATGTTGTAGTGCTGCAATTC
This sequence comes from Muribaculaceae bacterium, assembly GCA_016292745.1. GTDB lineage: Bacteria > Bacteroidota > Bacteroidia > Bacteroidales > Muribaculaceae > SFRY01. Next base: position 33,226 of record JAEDFO010000007.1, read on the forward strand.
CTCGGCATTGTCGGTGCCGACGGTTTCAACACTCGAGTATTCGAAAGCAAAGGCATCGCCGGTGGCGAATGTCGAGCCGAGGTAGGCGGCATTTACAGTTTGCACGCCCCAGGTGAACTGTCCCGACTGGCGTGGGGCGAAGCGCACGGTGGTGTTGCATCCGGCATTGCCGAAGGTGTTGGTCTTGCGCACTCCGTCGAGTTCTCCGCCAATGAATGCCGAGCAATCGGTGATAAGGTGTCCATCGGCATCGCGAACAAAGAATTCGTAGGTTTCGCAGCCTGCGGCCGATGCTGGGGCGGTCCACGATAGTGTCACCGTGTTGCCCTCAACGGTGGCTGTGAGTGCTGAAGGAGCGTCGGGGCGCTGCGGGGTGGCGTTGGAGTTGCATGCCACCACCATTGTGCGGCCTTGCTGTTCGGGAGTCAGGAAGAGTTCATCCTTGAAATAGCCTTGGCAGCAGTAGTCCTTCACGCCGTCGCCGTTCCAGTCGGGGAACGAGATTGTTTGCGACAGAGCGCCGGGGAGTAGGGTTGCGCAGCGGAATGCACCGGTGCCGTTATTGTTCTCGTACACGTGAGCTGTGGTGTTGTTGTTTATTCGGTCGTTGTAGCCTGAGGTTACGATGTCGAAATCGCCATCGCCGTCCCAATCGATTACGCCCACGGCTTCGGGCAGCGGAGAGCTGCGGTAGAAATATGTCTGCAGATACCCGTTCACCGATTTGAACGATGGGCGCTCGCCGCCTTGGTTGGCATACACAATCTGGCCGTATGCGGTGCTGCCTTGGTTGGCGTCGCCCGAGCCGGTGATGTAGAAGTCCATCAGGCCATCGTTGTTGAAGTCGGCCACTTTCAGAGCACCTCCGGTGCGGCGGGCAACATCCGAGCCATTGTCGTTGAGGCCAAGCGGGGTGAAGTGTCCAGGGTTGGCCGGGTTGTTAAGATAAATTTCGGTGAGTACGTTCATGCCGGTGGTGCCGGTAACCTTTGCACTGATAATCAGGTCGGTGAAACTGTCGTTGTTGAAGTCGGCGGCTTCTATAATGGCGTTCGACAGGTTATACTCCTCGATAAACGGGATGGCCTCGAAGGTGAATGCATCGGCCTCGTACCCCAGGTTGTGGAGCACATAGTTGTAGCAAACGGTGCCTTGGTTGCCGATTGTTACAATATCGGTGAGGCCGTCGTTGTCAACATCGATGATGGCAGCAGTGTGCGGTGCGCGTATGTCGAAGTCGAGGGCATTTCCCGAAGCATCCACAATGCTGAGAGCAGCAGCGCGGAAAGTGCCGTCGCCGTTGCCCAGGAATACACCTTCGCTGCCCAGCCCTTTTACGTAGGCATCTTCGGTGAGGCTTTTGCCGATGGCTTCGAATGCTACTATGTCCATTGTGCCGTCGTGGTTGATGTCGCAAGGCAGAATTGCCGGCATTTCAGCCACCTGGATGGCCGAAGCCTTTCCGTCGAGGTCGTTCCAAGCCTTGGTGGCATCGTCCCACAGGCTGATGTGCATCAATCGGCGCTTGGCAAAGCCGTCCTTTGCCGATTGGTTGTGGATGTTTCGTGTGGCGCCGCCCGAAATCATGTCGAGGTGGCCGTCATTGTTCAGGTCGACGATTGCGCTGCCGCCGCGTTCGTAGCCGCGGTCAATGTCAACGTAAGCCACATCTTCCCAGCCCAGAGCACGTTCGCCCTTGTTGACCGGGCGGATAAACGGTACGTTGGCCACTTTCAGGTCGTCGCCGTCGAAGCGCATTGAGCCAATGTATGTAACGCGCGGATGAACGTCCGATGTGCTGTAGTGGGCGTGGAACGCAATGCGCATGTTGCCGTCGGCATCGTTGAACAGAGTGTGGTGGCCGGTGCCTACAAGGTCGTATATGCGGTGCAATATCGGGTTGGATGCCGATTTGGTCCATACCGGTTCCTTGAGCGAAGTGGTGGTGGCATAGCCCACGGCATAGTCCTGGCTCTGGTAGCCGTTGGCCGAATAGGTCAGGTAATATATACCGTTGTGCTTCACCATGTTCGGACCCTCGATAACTCGTGCCCACACATTTTCCCAGTCGGCCGACACCGAGAAGCAATGCTTCAGTGTGCCCTCCTTGGGAGTGATACAGTCTTCGTCGAGTTCGCACATCCATATGCAGTTACCGTCGGTGAAACGTACAAAGAACAGATACGGAGTGCCGTCGTCGTCGCGGAACATCGACGAGTCGATGCACTTTTCTGAGCCGATAAGCGATTCCATCTGGTAGCCGCCCACTTGTACGAAAGGACCGAGCGGCGATTCGGAGCGTGCAGCAAACAAATGTTCGTTGGCCGAATAATACATCACATATCCGTCGCCCACCCGATATACTTCCGGAGCCCAGAACCATTGTTTTTCGGTGCAGTCGTTCTTGTGCAGGGCAAGCTGGCTCTGTTGTTGCCATTCTATGAGGTTGTCGGAGGTGAACACCACGATGCCGTCGCCCGAATAGGTGCCGTAGGCATAATAGGTTCCATCTTCATAAAACACAAATGGGTCGGCAAGCGGAAGCTTGCTCACTTGATACTGTGCCACGGCAGCAGCTGCGCTGGCAATCAGCAGAGCAAGTAACAGTGCGGTACGTTTCATTGTTAGTTGAGTATTGTTTTTTCTGGTGGTTAATTATGTTTCATTATAAAAGGTGAGATAGCCGGCCGGCAATGGCTTGGGCATATCCGTACATTTTCGCAATTTCAAAATTAATCCACTCTGGGCCTCAACTATAGGTAGAATTGTGTTTTTAATGGGTAATTTTGTCTATCTGGTTCGTTCTTATAGGGTTTTAGGTTAGTAATACGGTGTAATATCTCTGTGTCCTATGCTATGAATGCTGCAAAGATAAAGCTGCGCACTGCCCGGCGAATTGCTAAAACCGCCACTCTCTCAGGAATTGCATTTTTTGTGAATGATGGGCGATGTTTTGGCACTGGTTGCAGTATATATTTGCACTATCAATGGCAAATCATAGTATTAACCTTTAAACTATTGGCGATATGAACGACGATTATGACGATTTCGATGAAAACGAAGAGGAATTTGATGACGAAGAATGCGAAGAAACTTCTCTGTCGAGCGAAGAACGCAGGGAATTGGCTCAAGATTTCCTTACAGGCCTGTCCGACTACGAATTCAACTGCACTCTCTATTGTTCTGGCGGTGGCGGCGATTCCACCTCTACCGAAAGTACCATAGAGATTTCGGGCAGCGATATCCTGGCCATGCTTGGCGAAAGCTACAAGGAACTGGCCGGATGCACCGACGAATATCCTGACTTCGACGAAGAGTTGCAGGATTTGGCGCGCGAAGAATGCTGTCCCGAAGATTTCTATGACGCCGATTTCACCGAGCCCGAGCCGCTCAGGGAAATTGCCCAACGTCTGGCTAATGTTGACAGCGAACAGGAAGCCCTTAGCATAATCGACAGCATTCAGGGTGGAGATTACCAGGTGAAAGTGGATTATCCACCATATTTCTACGATGTAATGGCCGATGTTGAGCTAACTGCCGACCAGGCGCGGGCTGTGGTGCGCGATTGCATTGAAGAATACCCCGAAGTAGTGGCACGTTGCTTCGAATCATACGACGACATCGATTGCGACGACAGCAACCAAATTCTTGAAGAATCAATAGAATTATCCGACCTGCTCGACGAGGCATTCTCCTTCAGCGGTTCAATCGACGGCATCGACGATTATGTATCGGGCATCGAGAGCATTGTCGACGATATCCTCGGGGGCGATATCTGCTCGCTCGACGATGCTTACGACCGCGAAAGCGAACTCTAACCACCAAGATGCTCTCATAAAACAATGTATCCCGATGGCCATTACGGCCATCGGGATACAATTATATCAGTGGTGGCGATTTTCGCATTTCGGCGGCATATACCTTTGGTAATTTTGCCGTAGGAGATGCGGGCATCGCCATCGGTAAGTGTCAGAGCATTGCTTTCACTTGGCGGTAGACGTTTTCGGCGGTGTAGCCGAGTTTTTCGTCGAGTACCTTGTAAGGAGCCGAGAATCCGAAACTTGGCATGCCCCACACCTTGCCGTTGTGGCCAACGAGGCCCTCGAGCGTTACGGGAAGGCCGGCGGTGAGGCCGAAAATCTTAGAGCCTTCAGGCAGCACGCTTTGCTGATACTCCTTGCTTTGGCATCGGAAGAGGCCTTCCGAGGGGACGCTCACGATGCGTACCTTTATGCCGTCGGCACGGAGCAACTGGGCGCCGCTCACCAGTGTCGACACTTCTGAACCGCTGGCAAGCAGTATTACGTCGAAGTCGGGGTCGCTGTCGGCCACTATGTAGGCACCGTGGCGAGCTTGCTCGTAGTCGGTGCCAGCCGGAAGTTTGGCGATGTTCTGGCGCGAGAGCACCAATGCAGTCGGGGTGGCCATGTTTTCCATAGCCATAGCCCAGCACACAGTGGTTTCATCGGCGTCGGCAGGACGGAACACGCGTATTGAGTCGTTGCCGTGGTGATTCTTGAGCTTCTCCATCAGTCGAATCTGGGCTTCCTGTTCCACCGGTTCGTGGGTAGGGCCGTCTTCGCCCACACGGAATGCGTCGTGGGTCCAGATAAACTTGATGGGCACTTCCATCAATGCAGCCATGCGGGCAGCAGGCTTCATATAGTCGGAGAATACGAAGAAAGTGCCGCAGGCAGGGATAACGCCGCCGTGCAGATACATACCGATGCACATGCAGGCCATGGTGAGTTCAGCCACACCGGCCTGGAAGAATGCGCCGGAGAAGTCGCCGGCTTGCATCGAGGTGGTTTTCTTCAGGAATCCGTCGGTCTTGTCGGAGTTCGACAAGTCGGCCGATGAGCACACCATGTTGGGCACCTGCTGAGCGAGCACTCCCAGGCAAGTGGCGCTGGCGGCACGGGTTGCCGAACCTTCCTTCTGCACGCAAGCGCTCCAGTCGACTTTCGGAGCGTTTCCGCTGAACCATTCCTTCAGCTGGGCAGCCTTTTCAGGGTTGGCTTTTGCCCATTCAGCTTCTTCGGCACGACGGGCAGCCACAATTTGTTTCAGAGCTTCGCGGCGGTCGGCATACAGCTTGGCAACGTCGGGGAAAATCACGAATGGGTTTTCTGGGTCGCCACCCAGGTTGCGGATGGTGTTAACGTAGGCATCGCCGCCCAGAGGAGCGCCGTGGGTGTTGATGCAGGCCTCGTAGCTCGAGCCGTCGGCGCGCAGGGCCCCTTTGCCCATCACCGTCTTGCCGATGATTAGGGTAGGGCGATGCTTCTCGGCCAGAGCGGAATCGAGGGCAGCGCGAATGTCGTCGGCATCGTTGCCGTTGCATGTAATCACGTTCCAGCCCCAGGCCTTGTATTTTGCAGCAGTATCCTCTTTCATCACCACATCGGTAGGAGTGGAAAGCTGGATGTCGTTGGAGTCGTAGAACATAATCAGGTTGTCGAGGCCCAGCAGACCGGCAATTCGGCCTGTGCCCTGCGAAATTTCTTCCTCAACACCGCCGTCGGAAATGTATGCATATATCTTGTGTTGCATAGGGGTGTGTCCCAAACGAGCCTCGAGGAATTTCTCGGCCACAGCCGCGCCGGCGCCAAAGGTATGCCCTTGGCCTAGGGGGCCGGAGGTGTTCTCGATGCCGCGGGCGAGGTCGCGCTCGGGGTGTCCGGGCGTAGGCGAGCCCCACTGGCGGAACTGCTTCAGTTCGTCGATGCTGAATCGGCCTTGAAGAGCAAGAGCCGAATAAAGCATGGGCGACATGTGTCCCGGGTCGAGATAGAAACGGTCGCGGCCGGTCCATTCTGCATCATCGGGGTCGTAGACTAGATATTCCGAGAAAAGGACATTGATAAAGTCGGCTCCACCCATAGCGCCACCTGGATGACCCGAATTGGCTTTCTCCACCATCGAGGCGGCAAGAATACGGATGTTGTCGGCTGCATGCAGCATTACTTTGTTGTCGTTCATAATTGAAGAGTATTATTTGATTTTAATTACAACAATTGATTTTGCCGGTACTTTGGCAGTGACAGCGCCTTTTGCAATTTTGGCACCCTTGAATTCAGCCGGGCTTACGCGGTTGGGGTGGGCAAAGTCGTTGTAGTCGGTTACAGCATTGGCGGTGAGGATGGTTCCGCTTACGGCCGAGGCCTTCTTGTTGAGGCCGTCGAGTGCGAGCGACACATTCTGGTCGCTATCGAGGCTCACATTGGCCATTGCCACCACGATAGAGCCGTCGGCGGTGCGGGCGGCGCTAACCGAGAGCAGCGGGATGGTGCGGTTGTCGCGAACCTTCATCGAGTCGGTGGCTACGTCGATAGGCAGGTAGGTGGCTTCCTGGAAGTCCTTGTACATGCTGAACACGTGATAGCTCGGGGTGAGCACCATATGTCCGGTGCCTTTGGTATCGGTGAGAATCATCGCTTGAAGCACGTTGACCACTTGGGCAATGTTGGCCATGCGCACGCGGTCGGTGTGGCGATGGAACACGTTGAGCGACAGAGCAGCCACGAAAGCGTCGCGCAGACAGTTCTGCTGATAGAGGTGTCCGCTGATGGTGCCTGGTTCTTCGTCCCACCAGGTGCCCCATTCGTCGACGAGCAGGCCGATTTTCTTCTCAGGGTCCTTTTCGTCCATAATCGAGCTGTGGATGCTGATAACGTCTTCTATTTCGAGGCATTTGCCCATGGTCCAGTAGTAGTCGTCGTTAGAGAAATTGGTGGCCGAGCCTTTGCTGCCGCTCCATCCAGGAACGGTGTAGTAGTGCAGCGATAGGCCATTCATAATGCCGCCCACATTGTTCATCATCACGCGGGTCCAGTTGTAGTCGTAGTCGCTGGCGCCCGAGGCTATCTTGTAGAGGCGATGGTTGTCGTAGTTACGGCAATATGTTGAATAACGGCGGAACAGGTCGCCGTAGTATTCAGGGCGCATCGAGCCGCCGCAACCCCAGCTTTCGTTGCCCACGCCAAGGAATTTCACGTTCCACGATTTCTCGCGGCCGTTTTTGCGGCGCAGGTTAGCCATTGGGGTGTCGCCGTCACTGGTCATGTATTCCACCCATTTAGCCAGTTCCTCGACTGTGCCACTGCCCACGTTGCCGCTTATGTATGGCTCGCATTCAAGCATTTCGCACAGGTTTAGGAATTCGTGGGTGCCAAACGAGTTGTCCTCGATAGTGCCGCCCCAGTTGTTGTTCTGCATTTTCGGGCGGTTCTCCTTCGGGCCTATACCGTCGGTCCAGTGATATTCATCGGCAAAGCAGCCACCGGGCCAGCGGAGCACGGGAATCTGCAGTGCTTTCAGCGCGTCGAACACATCTTTGCGATAGCCGTTGATGTTGGGGATAGGAGAGTCTTCGCCCACCCACAGGCCTCCGTAGATGCAGGTGCCCAGATGTTCGGCAAACTGGCCGTAGATTTCCTTGTGGATTTTCTGCGTGCCGCGGTCGGCATGGATAGTCACTTTGGTGTCGTTAGCCAATGCGGCCACGCTTAGCGTGGCCGTCAAGGCGATTATAGTGAATATTCGTTTCATAAGTAAACGTTGGTTTGGATTGGTTATTTGTTTTCTACTGCGGCATGTTCAATGGCCAAGCCCTTCTTGTAGGCTTCAATCCATTTGTTGAACCCTTCAACATCTTCGGCCGTTGGCTTGATTTCCTCGCCCACGGCTCCTGCAAACACTTTTGCGTCGAGCCAGTCGGCAAGGTTAAGCTGTTCGGCGTTGTTGGCCATGAAAGCGCCCAGCAGGGCAATGCCCCATGCACCGCCTTCGCCGGCAGTCTCCATTACTGAGATTGGCGAGTTGATGGCGGCGGCGAGCACGCGCTGTCCCACGCCCTTGGTCTTGAACAGACCGCCGTGGCCTGTTATGCGGTCAACTTCCACTTTTTCGTCGTTGAAGAGGATGTCGTTGCCTATTTTCAGCACACCCACCGAGGCATACAGGTTGGCACGCATGAAATTGGCGAGCGAGAAGTTGTCGGTAGCCGAGCGAACAAACAGCGGACGACCCTCAGCGAGGCCAGTGATAGGCTCGCCCGAGAAGTAGTTGTAAGCCAGCAGGCCTCCGCAGTCGGCGTCGCCGGTGAGGGCACAATTGTACAGGCGGCCATAAATCTCGTTCATGTCCACGGGAATGCCCATCAGTTCGTTGTACTGCTTGAAAATGTTCACCCAAGCGTTGAGGTCGCTGGTGCAGTTGTTGCAATGCACCATTGCCACGAGGCTGCCGTCGGGGGTGGTTACCATATCTATCATCTCGTAAGGGCGAGAGAGGTCTTTCTCGAGCACAATCATCGAGAACGACGATGTTCCGGCCGACACGTTGCCGGTGCGCTGCTTCACGGCGTTGGTGGCCATCATGCCGGTGCCGGCATCGCCTTCGGGCGGGCACAGTGGCACGCCGGGCTTCAGGTTGCCACTCACGTCGAGCTTGCGGGCGCCCTCTTCGGTGAGTGTGCCGGCAGGCTGTCCGGCAAGGAGCACCTTCGGAAGAATGTCGTTGAGAGTCCAGGGCAGACCTTTCGGTGCGATGAGCTTGTTAAACTTATCCACCATTGTAGCGTCGTAGTTGCGTGTGGCAGGGTCGATGGGGAGCACTCCCGATGCATCGCCTATGCCGAGTACCTTCTGGCCTGTGAGCTGCCAGTGCACATATCCGGCAAGGGTGGTGATGAAATCGATGCTGGCCACGTGCTCCTCGCCGTTGAGGATGCATTGGTAGAGGTGCGAGATGCTCCAGCGCAACGGAATGTTGTAAACGAAGAGTTCCGACAGCTCGGCAGCAGCCTTGGCGGTGTTGGTGTTTCGCCATGTGCGGAACGGAACAAGTATGTTCTGGGCTTTGTCGAAAGCCATGTAGCCGTGCATCATTGCCGAGAATCCGAGAGCGGCGAGCGAATGGATTTCGCAGCCGTATTGAGCAAGAACATCTTTGCGCAGGTTGGCGTAGCAGTCTTGTACACCGTGCCATATGGCGTCGATGCTGTAGGTCCAGAGGCCGTCGACGAGCTGGTTTTCCCATTCGTGGTTGCCTTGGGCAATAGGTTTGTTGTTTTCGTCGATAAGTACTGCCTTTATTCGGGTAGAGCCGAACTCAATGCCGAGGATGGCTTTGCCCTGTATGATGGTATCTTTTGCGGTCATACTAATAATGTGTGTATTTAACGATATAAGGGGGAGCCGCCTTTGAGAGTGAGCTCCTCCTTATATCAGTTGATATTCAATAAATTACATCAGAGCTTTGTTAAGCATGTAGTAAACCTCGTTGAAGCGGAGCTCTTTGCGGAAGTCGTCAACGGTGGTCTTTTCGGTGATGAACAGAGCCTCGATTCCGGCAATTTCAGCGTAGTCCTGCCAGTATTCGTCGGTAAGGTCGTACGAGAAGCAGCTGTGGTGAGTACCTCCGGCATAAATCCAGCAACCGGCGCCCACTTCGAAGTTAGGCTGCGGAATCCAGAGTGCCGAAGCAACCGGAAGCTTTGGAAGAGGTTTCGGCTCGATGCATTTAACGTCGTTGACTATGAGACGGAAGCGGTTGCCGAGGTCGACAACGGTAGCGGTTACGCCAGTGCCCACTTTCGAGGTGAATACCAGGCGTGCGGTAGGAGTCTTGCGGATGCCGATGCCGAGGAAGTGCACTTCGAGGCGCGGACGCTGAGCTGCGATGAGCGGGCAGATTTCGAGCATGTGAGCCTGAAGGATAGAGCTCTGTTCGCCGTTGAAGTTAAGGGTGTAGTCCTCAAGGAACGAGCAGCCGTTGGGAAGTCCCTGGCTCATTACCCATACCGAGCGGTAGAGGGCAGCCGATTTCCAGTCGCCTTCAGCGCCGAAACCATAGCCTTCGGCCATCAGACGTTGCGAGGCGAGGCCCGGTATCTGGTCGAATCCGCGTCCGGTAACATCGACGTTGTAGTCGCCGAGGTCGTCGAAGTTAGTGGTGAATCCCTTGGCGCCTTTAGCGGTGAGCACGGCGCGCAGAGTGAGCTCAGCCTTGGCCGAGTTCCATATTTTCTTGTATTCTTCGGTGCTCTTGTCTTCGAGGGCTGCATCGTGCTCGTAGAGCTTGAAGTATTCGGCCACGAGAGCATCAACATCGGCGTCAGCCACCTTGTCGAAGAACGGCATCACGTCGCTGAACGGCATATAGTCGACATGGTATCCGAGAGTCTGTTCGGCAGCCACCTTGTCGCCATCGGTAACGGCCACGTTGTTCATCTGGTCGCCGAAGCGGATGATGAGCATATCCTGCGAGTCGGCCCAAGCGGCACAAACGCGTTCCCAAACGGCGATATGGTCTTGGGTAGCGGCATCTTTCCAGTATCCTACAACGAGTTTGCGGCGGATGCGCATGCGCGAAACGATGTGGCCGAATTCGCGGTCGCCATGAGCGCTCTGGTTGAGGTTCATGAAGTCCATGTCGATGTCGTTCCATGGAATTTCGGCATTATATTGGGTGTGGAGGTGCAGAAGGGGCTTGTTTAGAATCTGCAAGCCATGAATCCACATTTTGGCAGGCGAGAATGTGTGCATCCAGGTGATGACACCCACGCACTTCTTGTCGTTGTTGGCGGCAGCGAATACTTCAGCCACTTCCTTCGAGCTGTTTGCAGTGCCTTTATACACTACCTTTATAGGGAGACGTCCCGATTCGTTAAGACCGGCAACCATCTCTTTTGAGTGTCCGTCGACTGCAACGACAGCGTCGCCGCCGTAAAGGAGTTGTGCACCGGTTACAAACCATACTTCGTAGTTTTCAAATTCTTTAATCATGGGTTCTAATGTTTTTAATGGGTTATTATTTGGTTATTAGGATAAACTATTGATTGAGAGATTGCGGAGTGGCTATTTCTTCTTCTGGCCGTAGTAGGCGTTGGGGCCATGCTTGCGGCTGAAGTGTTTTTCGACGAGCAGCGGATTCATTGTGGTGTCGGGATTAACGGCAAACGATACGAAAGCCATCTTTGCCACCTGTTCCATCACCACGGCATTATACACGGCTTGGTCGGCATCCTTGCCCCACGAGAACGGGCCATGGTTTTTCACCAGCACTCCCGGGGTGTGCACCGGATTGATGTTGCCCTGCTTTATTCGGCGCACAATTACGTTGCCGGTCTCGAGTTCGTAGTCGCCGCACACTTCGGCCTCGGACATCGAGTCGGTGCAAGGGATGTCGTCGTGGAAATAGTCGGCATGGGTGGTGCCGATGTTCGGGATGTCCTTTCCGGCTTGGGCCCAGGCGGTGGCATATGTCGAATGGGTGTGCACCACGCCTCCTATTTCGGGGAATGTGCGATACAGCACCAGATGTGTGGGCGTGTCGGACGAGGGGTTGAGATCGCCTTCCACCACCTTGCCGGTGGCAAGGTCAACCACTACCATGTCGGATGCTTTCATATTGTCGTAGCTGACGCCTGATGGCTTTATCACCACAAGCCCTTTTTCGCGGTCGATACCTGAAACATTGCCCCAAGTAAAGATAACGAGATTATGTTTCACCAAATCAAGATTGGCGCGAAACACCTTTTCTTTAAGTTCTTCTAACATTTTTCCTTTTTCAAAATTTGAATTTTGGACTTTTTTCGATTGTTATAGGTCAGTAATATCCCACTTAAAGAGCACTGTGGAAGAGAATACCTACGGTCGTAAAGGTATGTTATTTTGAATTATTATGCAAGAATAAATATCATAAAAAATGTGCTAATTGTTTGCAGTTATTTCTCAGGTTGTTTTTATTGGCTGAAAATAGGTTAATGCTGGCGGCTACGGTGCCATAAAGTTTGTAACTGCCAACGAAATACATTATCTTCGCACAATAATTCACAGAGCGGTGGCGCCCAGGTGTGCCGCTCAATAACTATTAGCTTTACATATGAAAATTGCATTGATAGGCTACGGAAAGATGGGACACATCATCGAACGCATTGCCCTCGAGCGTGGCCATGAGATAGTGAGCATAATCGATGCCGACAACCAGCACGATTTCGACAGCCCTGAATTTGCATCGGCCGACATTGCCATTGAATTCACTTCGCCGAAAAGCGCTGTCGACAATTATCTGCGCTGCTTTAGCCACGGCATGCCGGTGGTGTCGGGCAGCACCGGATGGCTCGACCGTCTCGACGAGATTAAGCAGCTTTGCAACGATGGCAAGGCCACTTTCTTCTACAGCTCTAACTTCAGCATCGGCGTGAACATTTTCTTTGCGCTCAACAAGTATCTGGCGCGAATAATGAACCACTTCGACCAGTACGGCGTTTCGGTCAATGAAATCCACCATATCCATAAACTCGATCACCCCAGCGGTACCGCTATCACAATTGCCGATGGCATTATCGACAACCTCGACCGCAAATCGTCGTGGACCGAAGCCAACGATGCTCCGGCCGACCAGCTCCTTATCAATCATCAGCGCATTGGCGAGGTGCCCGGTACTCATCAGGTGGAATACCGCAGCAGCGTCGACCGAATTTTCATTGAGCACGAGGCTTTCAGCCGCGAAGGATTTGCATTGGGGGCCGTTGTGGCCGCCGAATGGATGCTGGGCAAGAAAGGCTTTCACACTATGGACGAAATCATGAACTTCTGACATCTGAATATATATGGAACCGGAATACGTTTCGAACAACACCAAACATTTGTCGTTTAAGCAGCGAATTGCTGCAGTGCGCCCCACCCGATGGATTCGTTTCGGCCTGGTGGCCACCATTTTTGTGGCATGGGTTATCTGGCTCGGCTCCCCTTGGGTGCTGATTTTCCTCCCTCTGCTGGCCGATATCTATCTTACTCAATATATCAACTACGGATGGTGGAAGGAGTGCAAGCCGTCGTTGCTGCGAACAGTAATGGGATGGGTCGACGCTATTGTGTATGCCCTGGTCTTGGTGTACTTCCTTTTTGCTTTTGTGGGACAGAACTATCAGATTCCTTCATCCTCGCTCGAGAAATCGCTGCTTGTGGGCGACTATCTGTGGGTGAACAAGATGATTTACGGCCCGCGTGTGCCAAACACTCCAATCCATTTCCCTCTTGCACAGAACACAATCCCGTATATCAACTGCAAGTCGTATGTCGACTATCCGCAGTGGGATTATAAGCGCCTGAAAGGCTTCCGGAATGTGGAGCGTTACGATATTGTGGTGTTCAATTTCCCTGCCGGCGACACTGTGGCGCTGAAAGTGCAGAACCCCGACTACTACACCCTCGTCAACCAGTATGGACGCACTGCGGTGTGGACCAACAAACAAGTGTTCGGCGATATCATTTACCGTCCGGTCGACCGCCGCGAGAACTATGTGAAGCGCTGCGTGGGTTTGCCCGGCGACCGCCTCAAGATTAAGAACGACATCGTGTATATCAACGGAAAGGCTCTGAATGAGCCCGAAAACGTGCAGTATAACTACTTCATACAGACTGCCGGCGGACAGATTACCGACGAATTGTGGGAGAAAGTGGGGGTGAGCGTCGACGACCGAAACTATGTCCCCGTCGACAATCCCGACATGGCTTATGGTGTGGAAATGCTGGGGATGAAAGTTAACAGCAACGGCACCATTAATCCCATTTACCAAGCTCCGCTCACCAAGCAGATGGTGGCTGAGCTGAAGGCTATGCCCGAAATAGGAAATGTGGTGAAAGTGCCCACACAGGAGGTGATAAACGTATTTCCACTGGTGCACAACTATGGCTGGACTCGCGCCGACATGGGTGAGATTTGGATTCCGAAGAAGGGCTCAACTCTGCATCTCACAGAGTATAACCTGCCTATGTATGCCCGAGCCATAACTGCCTACGAGCACAACACCCTCGAGGTGCGCGACGGAAATATCCTTATTAACGGTAAGGCCACCGACCGGTATACATTCAAGATGGATTACTACTGGATGATGGGCGACAACCGCGACAACTCGGCCGACTCGCGCTACTGGGGTTTCGTGCCCGAGGACCACATTGTGGGAAGCCCGATGTTTGTAATAATCTCGCTCGACAAGGACAAAGGCCTCTTTGACGGCAAAATTCGCACCGACCGTTTCTTCAAAAGTGCCAACACCGACAAGCCATAATGCATTTGCCGACGGCACGCTCACTGCTCCGCCACTTTATGCCCCGAGTGTGGATTTCTATGCCCGGCTGGTGCTCTATAGCCGATGGATGCCGCTCACCGATGTGCCCTTCAACGGACTGAAAACCATCAACCGATGCACCATTGCCACTCCAAATGGGGTGCAGACCCTTACAATCCCTATCGAAAAGCCTGAAAAGGGGCGGCATACGCTCATCGCCGACCTCCGGATTTCGGACCACGGACGATGGGAGCATATGCATTGGGGTGCGCTGTTCTCGGCATACGGTAAATCACCGTTCTTCGAATATGTGGCCGACGACCTGCATCGAATATATGAGCATCATTCGCATTGGCTGTGCGAATTCAACATGGCTATTCACAACATTGTGGCCGACTATATGCAACTCGGCCAACTGGGCTGCGCTACAATCGTAAAAGAACCTGTGGGAGAGCCGGCCGCCATGCCAAAGGCCTTAGTCGAGGCAGCCCATGGCAGTGATACCACCGAGCCATTAGTGTATCATCAGTTGTGGTCCGAACGCAACGGCTTTATGCCGCATCTCAGCATTTTCGACCTTCTCTTCAACCAAGGCAACGCAGCACCGGTGGTGCTGTTAAGCCTGTAACCAACCCATCCAAGCACATCCATCCGCTAAGCACTTTCCAATAAAAGTTGCCATCCACAGCACCCATTCATGGCGCTGTGGATGGCACTATGTTCTTTCAGGGTGTTATGCCGGGGCGTATCCGGTATAGGCTGAGAATGTGATGTCGTCGCTGAATTCGAGGTATCCGCGGTAGAACCGGAAATAGCATGTGGTGGAGTATCCGTCCTCGTAGGTAATGTATAGCCATTCATCGTTGCGAGTGCGCCACACGAAATACATCTGGCACAGGTAACCGTAATCGTCGTAGTATTCATATGTCCCGGTACCGTCGGCAAAGAATGTGAAATAGTCGACGTCGAATGGATGGATAGGGCCGAGGTCGGTGTAGTTAGCCTCCCATGTCCCGACCAATGGCGAGAAGTATGGGTCGTCGTCGCACGAAGTGAGCGACGAGAGCATTGCCAGCAGAGCAACTACTATTAAGAGGCGGCTTTTGAGATGAGATGATGTTTGATTCATATTCACAGAATGTTACGGGTTGATTCAGTTTAGGTAAATAGTCAGAGAGTTCCTTGCTCAATGCGGATGCATATTCGCTCAATCATGGCATCGTCCTTGTTTTTCCCGGGCTCGTAACCGGTGCGCATGTTCACACCGAAGAATTTGCCGAAAGTAAGCCAGAATCCGGCACGAAAAGTACCGAGAAACGCCTTCACGATGTTGTACGATGTCTGGTTTGTCTCGCGGTTGATGAGCTTAATAAGCATTTTCCCTTGCGAGCGGGTGAAAGTTTTCATCACCGGCTTATATTGATTGAAAATTTCCTTTTCCATTGCCTTCAGATAGTCCTCGCGCTCTTTTTGGGTGGGGAACGTCTCTATGAACTCATAGGTTTCGAGCAGGGTAGCGCATATGAGTTTGGCGTATGGCAATGTGCGCTTCACATCGCGCACTGTGCGCCAGTAGAACTGTTCCTGTTTTTTGTTTTTGAACACTTCGCGCGGCATCACAATCACGGGGTTGAACACAATCATGCACAGTGTGTCGCCGGTGGCCTCTTCCACAAAGTGGTATTTACCTTTGTATAGCTTTGTCACTGGCGATGGCGGAGCCTCGAGTGCCGATGGAATGCCCGGGGCATCGTCGTCTGCCGGCATCATCAGCACATTTTCGGCCGGAATTTCGTTCCAAGCCGTTGCCGTCGCACTTGGTGCGGCGAAAGCCACGGCAAGTACCGTAACAGTAAGTAATGCAATATGTCGAAAGCACTCAATCATTCTGTAATAGTATCAATGGCTTACCACGATTCGGCGCGCCTTCTTCATGGAGTCGGTAACCACGAAATACACGCCGCGTGGCAGCATTATTTCGTTGAACTGCTCCAGACGCGGAATCATGCGGACCATCTGTCCCATGGCGTTGAAAATTCGGCAGCCGGTGTGGACGTCGACGCACGAAATAAGCACTCCGCCATCGATTGGATGAATCTCCATGCCTTTTTCAACATCGATGTTTGCCACAGATGCCGAGCCAACGGTGATTACGTTTGACGGTTCGGAAGAGTATCCGAGCCGATGGGCAGTGACGCTATAGCTGTAGGTGCACGAGGCGTCCATTTCGCTGAAAGCGTAGTAGGTGGATTCGGTGGTGTATTCGTCGGTACGGTTCTCACCGCCAGGATTGTAGGTGGTGAGTGTTACGGTGTAATAGTCAACGGTGATGCCCTCCGGAGCGAGCCAGTTGGCAGTGAACGAAGTGTCGGTGATGTCGGACGCATCAGTAGCTACTGGAGCCACCATGGTTGGCACTTCGCAACCAACGCCGTGTAGGTCGGCAGTGAAGCTGCCGCTGAGACCGCCGTCGTAAATCACTATCTGGCTTTTGTGGTCGCCAATACTCGAAGGGGTGTAGACGATAGGCAGCTGCACACCGTCGTCGCTGTTAACTTGCGATGCAACGAGCGAGTTTGTGCTGATTTTGAAGCAGGAAGCGTTAGCGCCGAATGAACGCACAGACAGCGGTCCCACGATGTTCTGTCCCTTGATGGTAACGTAAACTGTCTGCGACGATCCCACGGCCACTTCTCCGAATTCGAACGAAGTGCCTTGCACCGGCGTCACGAGCACGGCATCGCCGGTAATCGGGGTGTCGCTCACGTAGTAAGTCTCGTTGGCATGGTTACCCCAGATGTATTCCGCCAGTTCAGGATGGTCGATAAACGGGTTGCGATTGCCTTGACGCAGATATACGCCCTCGTTACGGTTTATTTCCTTGTCGCTCACCGGGTCGGCGCGGTGCCATTTGAGCAGCAGTTCGATAGCCCATGGCTTGAGTGTTGGATACAGGTCCTGATTCACCATGAAGGTGTATTTCCACTTGTAGTCCTGATACATTGTCACCATATAGAAATAGGTGCGGGCAAAGTCGCCTTTATATTGGTCGTCGGGTTCAAACACCAGGCCGGCATTTCCACCCTGGCCTGTTTTGGGATATCCCACTTTGGTGCAACCGTTGTCGAATGTAGCTTGCGACACTTCGCCCAGCGGATAGTAGTTCTTTGCGCTGTTTGCATCGGCGTCGCTGGGGTAAAGGTGGTTCATGTCGGTATATGCCGAGTTCTGGGTACCGCCCCACCAGCTTTTCGGGAACGAGTGTTCGCGGTTCATGCCGCGGCTGCCGTTGGCCACATAATACACGTTGTTCGAGTACATGTCCCACCACTGGTTGTTGTCGGGAGCCGGACGCACGTCGGTGTATCGCCATTCGCTCCAGAGCGAGTTATACGACAGCTGGGTGTGGGGTGTAATAGCCTTTTGCACAGCGGTTTTCAGATCGCCGGCAGCTTTGCCGTCGAGCCCTTGGTAGTATCCGGCGGGTATTTCGGCCAAAGCCATCATCGGAAGCATCAGCGCTGCGAGCGCTGCAATTGCGTATTTGTGGATTAATTGACAGTTCATCGTTATTCGTAATTATGCCGTTAAGTGCCTCGGTATCGAAAAGAGGCTATTTGGGACAAATTTACGATAAAACTATCTGATTCCCAAAATATTTTTTCCGTAGCCAATGATATGAGCATTATCAATGGAGCAAGATAAGGGCGTTTAGGTTCTCCAATATCCTGTTTCAGGAAGCCGCAGATGCGATTATTGAAGACATTTATACCGAGAAACCCGATTTGAGTGGTAAATAAATTGCTGCAAGGTAGCCATTAGCCTTGACAGGTAGTTAGCAAGCATTAATGGTGTAAGCAAACAGAGAGCCGGCATCAAATCACGATGACGACTTTATAGATGCTCACAGAATTCTGACGGCAAAATTACCGTTAAAACGTGCCGTCACATAGCGAAAACCGCCAGTTGCAACTGGATATTGGGAAGTGGCGGTTTTGGCAATGCGGCTGCTGAGCGTGGTTGTAATTTTGCAGCATAAGTAGCGAGGATGCCCATGTCGCCAATAGCCACTATCATCCATCCATCTCCCATATTGTGACGTGGCATTGCATTTTTTGCTACATATATTTTGCTGTCAGCGGCAAATGTGCTATCTTCGGTATTGAGGAACGAAGCCGTGCTATCGGCCGGCAGATTTCTCGCCGAAAACTAATATCTTACCATCATGAAAATGAACATTTATCACTTGGTTTCTAACAAGGTTTGGGGCGGTGGCGAGCAATATGTGCTCGACCTGGCATGCCGGCAGCGCGATGCGGGGCACTATGTAGAGATTGTCTGCCGCAACGAGCCGGAGGTGATTGCGCCGTTCCGTACCAAGGAGTTCCCCATCTCCACCCTTCCGCTGAAAGGGCTCACCGACCTCGACAGTGGAGTGCGACTGGCTCGTATGGTGAAGAAACGCCGAAACACCGTGATACACGTTCACAATTTTAAAAATGCGTTTACCGCCTCGGTGGCACGTAGCCTGTCGGAAAACCAAGGGCTCAAGATAGTGATGACCCGCCATCTGGTGAAACGCGGCAAAAACAGCATCGTTTACCGCAAACTCTACAAGGAGGTGGATCGCATAGTGTTTGTTTCCAACCTCACCCGCGAGGTGTTCCTGAGCACAAATCCCAAAATCGACCGCTCGAAGCTGTCGGTGGTCCACAACAGCGTGTTGCCCACTCCCACCACCGAAGCCGTCGACCTGCATAGCCGTTTCGGCATCGCTCCCGAAAAGGCCATCATCCTGTTCCATGGCCGCATATCGCCCGAAAAAGGTATCGATGTACTGTTGCGTGCTGTGAGTCAGCTGCCCCGCGAAAAATACCATCTGCTGATTTTCGGCGAAGGGAAAAAGCATGTGATGAAGAAGCTCAGGGAGATAATCGTGTCGAACAATATCGGCGAATGCGTTACATTTGCCGGCTACCAAACCGATATTCAGCCTTTTGTGCGCAGTTGCGACATTGCCGTGCAACCCAGTGTGTGGCAGGAGCCGCTCGGACTAGCCAACCTGGAGAGCATGATGTGGGGCCGCGCTGTGGTGACCACCAACAACGGTGCCCAGCCTGAATATATCGTCGATGGCCGCGACGGGATACTCGTCGACCCGGGTAATCCTTACGCACTGGCCGACGCTCTCAGCCGCTTGATTGCCTCGCCCGAACTGCGCCGTGAACTGGGTGAGGCCGCCAAGAAGCGTTTCGAGACCGATTTTGCTTATCCGCGTTTCTTCGATGCCATAAGCAACATTTATAACCATCTGTGGGACAATAATGAGTAGGAGCAAAACCATAGTCGACGACAATCGGCACTCTGCACTGATGCACAGCATCGACCTGCCGACGTGCCAAACCCGCGGCGACGTTATCTACGCTGCCCGAAACACCATCTTCCGCCTCGTCGACGATGGCCAGCCACTGGCTGTGAAATATTTTGCCAAGCCCGGCATACTGAAACGAATAATCTACACTTTCCTGCGCAAAAGCAAGGCACGGCGCTCGTTTGAAAACTCGCAGCGGTTGCTGCAACTGGGCATCGGCACTCCGCAGCCGGTGGGTTATCGAGAGGTGTACCGTGGTGGACTGATTGCCGAATCGTTCTATGTGTGCCGCCACATCGATAACTGCCGCGACCTTCGCTGGTGGGAGGACGGTGACGATTCGGATGTCACGCTTCCGCTTTTGGCACAATTAATGGCCAGGATGCACCGTGCCGGTGTGCTCCACCGTGATTTCTCGCCGGGAAATATCGTTTACGACCAGAACCACAACTTCTATCTGCTCGACGTCAACCGCATGCGCTTCGACGTTGGGTCGCCGGCTCAGTTGCTCGGCAATTTCCGTTGCATCAACGATTCTGAGACCGAAACCTGCAGGTTGGCGCGCCTGTATGCCCCGCTGTCACCGTTTGCCGATACATTGGGCGTGGAGACCATCGTCGATGCTGCCGTCGGTGCACATCGTCGTTATGTGGCCAGCCGTCGGCGCCGCAGAACCCTCAAGCGTTGGCTCCATGCACTTAAGCGCCGACACAAGGCCGCTCAGCTCGTTGGCGGCGAACAGCCCACCATTGTGCCCACTGCCGACGGCACCTCTACCATCTGTTTGAAGCCTTCCGGCAGGCTGTACCATCCAATGGACGGCGCTGTCACATCGATGCGCCAAATATTCACCGAACCCATCGAAGCGATACTCACCGAATCGTCAGCCGAAGGGCTTACCATAGTGGAAATAGGCTTTGGTGCAGGAGTGAATGCCTGGAATGTGGCTCTCACAGCCAAGCGCAATGTGGAATATCATGCTTACGAGACCTCGCCGTTGCCCCACAGCATCACAGTCCCGTTCAACCTTGCCACCGGCACGCAGCACCACTGCCGCCGCACACTCGAATTTATCAACGATGCACCGTGGGGGCTGCGGATGGTGATTACTCCTCACTTCACCCTGCTGAAGCATCGCGGCAACTACCTTGATGCATCCGCCAAGTTGCCCAAGAAGGCCGATGTAGTGTTGTTCGACCCCTTTGGTCCCGATAGCCAGCCAGAAATGTGGACAGCCGATGCCCTTGCGCCCATCGTCAGAATAATGACTCCTGGAGCCATGCTGATTGTCCGCCACAGCACCCCGGAGATAGTAGACGCCATGGAAAGCGCCGGGCTGAAAGTGAAAGCCACAGTACAGCCGCACCCCGACGAATACAACAGCGCCGACAGCGCTTTCGGCACCTATGCAGCTTCGATAGCCATCGCTCAACCCCTCATCGCCATCAAACAGTGAGACATCATGCCCAACGCCTTCATGGAGGGTTGATGCCGCGCAAACAGGCATCGCTCCAGCGGAGCATTGTTCTCTGTTAAGACTTCTGTTATGACGTTTCGGTGGTGTTGGGGCACAAAAAATGGTGAATGTCCAATGGCACTTTCGCAAGTCTTCATAGAGCAATCACCATAGGGAAATTTAGACTAAATGATTGAGTTTATTCTGTAGTTTCTTAGTGTTGAAAAGTATACGTTTAATCATCTTTCACAAAGTTAGTGAATATAAGTAAACTTACAAGATATTTACAATGATTAACTATTGAATACAAAAGTTTAGAAAAATATCTGCTTTATAGCATAATTATTCAACTCTTTTTGCCTGATATGCCACATATTACGGAATTTTGTGCATAAATCAAGCCCGAAATGTTTTGTTTAATCTGGTTAACGATGCTTGGGCATTCGGGATGGCTTTCGCCAAGCATTGCAATTATCTGTTCAATGCTTAGGGCGGTCTGGTCATCGGTTTCGGCCAGTAATCTGTTAACGGGTGTTATCGCTACAGCCTCTTTTTGGTGCCGTGCGCCGTACGACGGCACGATGCCCGCTGCGAGCAGCTGCATGGCTTGGGCAGCGCCACCGCGGAAGCCGTGGAATATCCATGGCTGCGAGGGGTTCAGACTGCGGCGAAGGCCCAGAAGTTCGCCTGCCGAGCGCACGCAGTGCACAACCAGTGGTTTGCCGAGCGCTTCGCTCAACGTAATGTGCCGCTGCATCATTTCTATTTGGATGGCGAGTGGTGCACCTCGGAGCTTGTCGAGGCCTGTTTCGCCAATCATCACTACTTGCGGGTGAATGGCGAGCTTCTCGAGCAAGGCAATGTCGTTGGCCGTAGCTGTATCGCTGTCCCATGGATGTATGCCGATGCTGTATAGCAGCCCTGGCTTAGGGCAGAACGTGCCAGGCGAGGCATTGACGATGGCTCCGGGGCGTTCGATATGGGTGTGGATGTCGATAATCTGATTCATGGCACTGGGTCGTAGCCGCTGCCGCCCCACGGATGGCACCGGCAAATGCGCTTGATGGCCAGCCAGGTGCCTCGGAACGGGCCGTGGCGCTTTATGGCCTCGATGGCATATTGGCTGCAGGTGGGGGTGTATCGGCACGACGGCGGAAGCATCGGCGATATGCACGCGCGATAGAAATAGATGGGAATCAGCAATATGTAGGACAGGATGGTGCGCATGGCTTATGTTGCCGGCTATTTGTCGGCATCGGTGATGGCGTTGATTTTTTCGGCTTCGGCTGGCAATGCCATGGCAATTTGGCGGAGTACCTCGCGCATGCGTGGCTCAATCGAGGCGTAGCCCTTGACCTTGTCGGCAAGATAGATAAATGCCACCTCCACCGACACTCCCGTCTCGGCGAGAGCGGCATACAGCGGGCCGCGGTTAAGGCGATAAGCCTCGCGGATGCGGCGGCGCACAGCAACACGGTCGACGGCATGGCGGAGCTTGCGCTTGGGCACTGTTATCATGAATCGCGCCACCGGCTGATAGTTGCCGGCGGTAACTGCGCGGAACGTGGCACGGATGGGGTAGGCATATGCAGTGGCGCCGCCACGGAACAGAGCGTCGATGGCGGTGGTGCTGCGTAACTTCTCGTATTTATACATCCGGTTACCCCGTATCATAATGTCGTTTGCAGTTATTTGTGCAAATTTACGATATTTTCGGCCGTTCTTTCACTGTGAAGCGCAAAAATCTTTATCTTTACACTCGTAACTAACCATTTTTGTTTGTATGATTTCAGGACGAATACGAAATATGCTCGTGGCATCGGTGGCAGTGCTGATGCCGCTAATGGCATCGGCGCTGGAGCGCACCACGCCCGAGATGCAAGGAGTGCCGTCGCGGGCAGTTGAAGCTTTGTTCGATTCGCTTACCTCGATGCCCGATGTCGATATCCACAGTGTGATGGTGCTTCGCCACGGAAAGGTTATCGGCGAGATTTATCCACAGCCGTTTGCTCCACAATACCGCCACACGGTGTATTCGGTGTCGAAAACCTTCACTGCCGCTGCAGTGGGCATTGCCATTAGTGAAAACCGTCTGCGCCTGACCGACCGCGTGGCTGCTTTTTTCCCTGAGCTGCTGCCCGACAGCATCTCGCTGCGCCTTGCGCAGATTACCGTTGAAGACCTGCTGACTATGCGCAGCGGAATCATTCCCGACCGCGAACTGCGCAACCACGCTACCGAGTGGAGGCGCGCATTCCTTGCAAAGCCAATCAAGGGCGAGCCAGGCAGCTCCTTCAACTACGATTCGCTCAATTCGTATATGCTGTCGGCGATAGTGCAGCGCGTAACCGGCATGACCTCTTTCGATTATCTCAATTCGCACGTGTTTGTGCCTATGGGAATCACCGACATTGCCTGGGAGCAGTCGCCTGAGGGCATCTCTACCGGCGGCTGGGGCGTGTATGCCTCCAGCGAGTCACTGGCCATGTTCGGCCAGTTGTTGTTGCAGCGCGGCAGCTGGAACGGCCAGCAACTGATTCCAGCGGAGTGGGTCGACCAGATGATGACGCTCCACGTGCCCGAGCAAGGCTATGGCTACCATATGTGGCAATGCGAGAACGGCACCGGATGGCGTGCCGACGGCGCTTTCGGACAATATATTATGGTGTTCCCCGACCAGGATATGGTGGTTGTAGTAACCGAATGCGCCAATGGCGACCATCGCCGTGAACGGGCGATGGTGTGGAACACGCTGTTCCCTCATATCGCCGAAGGCGAACTGCCGCCGTCCGACGATTGTCAGCGACTGCTCAAGCGCCAGAGCCAATATGTGCTACCTTATCCCGAAGGACGGAAATCAGGTCTCGCACGGCTGTTGCCTGTTACCGTGAGCCTCGAAGCCAACAAGCTGGGATTCAAGCTGTTAACCATTAGTCGTAACGTCGATGGCACCATAATGCTTCGCGCCACCGATTTGAGTGGAAAGGTTACCACAGCGCGTTGCGGATACCGCAAATGGGGCATCAACAACAATTCGGCCTATCCGCCGTATAATGTGAAAGCCATCGGGCGTTTCTCGAATATCGACCGCAACTTTGCCGTTGCCGGAGCATATGCCTGGCCCGACAGCCGCTGTCTGCGGCTCACGTTGCACTATGTGAACTGGGTGACTCGGGTGCAGCTCGAAGTGCGGTTCGTTGACGACGATAATGTGAAGGTTACCATAAGCCAAAGCACTGAAGGCAAGCCCTACACAGTGCACGGCAAAATTGTGAGATGATTATGATGACCGACGCAGTGAAGCAACAGATTGGGAAAGCACGCCAATTGATGGCGCAGAACAGCATCGACGAGGCCATCAAGCTGCTGACGGCGGTAATCGATGCCAATCCTGATGCCGACGAGGCATATTTTGTGCGCGGCACAGCCTATCATCGTCAGGGGCAGGTGCGCCTGGCCATCAGCGACTATTGCCAGGCCAAGCTAATCAATCCCGACAGCCCGGCCTCCCAGGCCTACGATGCCGCCATTGAAGTGCTCAACTTCTTCAACACCGACCTCTACAACCCATAGCCCGTTGCCTCGGAGATATAGTAATTATGATAATCTCTCGAGGCTGAACTTGTTTTTACTCCTGTTTTTTACACTTTTCCAACATTTTGGCTGCCGGTTCTCGTCGGAATCCGGAAATCGACATTCCTGTGCGCTTCTTGAAGTAACGGCACATATAAGATGTATCGGGGAAATGCGTGCTTTTGTCGGCGAAAATTCCGAATGTTGTCTTCGATTATTGAATATTCATCCCCCCGACAGCGGTTGATTGCCCCCAATATCGGCTCCCCCTGCCGCAGGTCGAATGGCTTAATTAACTGAAAATCTGATATTTCTGTATTATGAAACGTGAAGCTTTCAAAATGTTCTTGAAGCCAGGCTTCGAAGACGAGTACCAGCGTCGCCATGCTGCAATTTGGCCCGAACTGAAGAAGATGCTCTCCGACGGAGACGTTTACGACTATTCAATCTATTGGGATCGCGACACCAACATCCTGTTTGCATGCCAGAAAACCAAAGGCGAGGAATCGTCGCAGGACATGGGTTTCAACCCAATTGTACAAAAATGGTGGGACTATATGGCCGACATCATGGAGGTGAATCCCGACAATTCGCCCGTAACAATTCCGCTGAAGTAGGTTTTCCATATGAATTAAGTCCGTTGGGTCCATCTTAGGCTGTGGCACTGCCATTGGGGCATAAATCTCCATTGGCAGTGCCTTTATATAATAATGTATAGCATGATTTCCGGCATATTTCCCAGCCTCTGATGCTTTTAATTTTTTTTCATAGCTTAATGTATTGATTCATTGTGGAATAAGGGAGTGGAGAAATAAAAAATATGTTATAGAGCATAAAAATGTTGG
>JAEDFO010000053.1 GCA_016292745.1 Muribaculaceae bacterium
CGCCTCCGTCCTCGAGTTGACGAGATACAGGTACATAAAAAAGCGTAGGACGATATTCTGTTTATCTTCACGCGGCATCGCCAAACGCCTAGTACGAAATAAACAGTCCACCCCCACGCCTTGCCCGTTATCTGGCCCCCTCGTCGGGGAGTGGATATACGACAAGCATGAGCGCTTTCTTTGACTGCTTTTTCCTTCGTACTGATTGAAATTGGCGATTTCCGTGAAAGGATAAAGCAAGAAACGCTTCTATTTTCAAAAAATGTGTGGATTGCTCCACATGCTCAAAATTGGATACTTATTCCCATTTTGCCAAATTATATTAATTATTTTTTGTCATTATTGTTTGTTGTTGCTGATTGGGAGGGGTTTGAATATTGTGGCTTTCGATTGGTTTGACAGTGGCGGTGATTCGGGGCGCAATAGGGATGTGGGTGAATTTTTTGGGTGGGGTGGAGTGATGTTTGGGTGCTAATTCATAACTTTGCATGACTTTTAATAGGGGGAATGTACTATGCGTAGTTCGATAAAGCCGTTTGTGCTTCCGGCCGCCATTGCGTGTGGCCTTTTGTTTCACGATGCCATCAAGTTTATAGCGCCGCTGTCGCCGTATCTCATCTTCATGATGCTGTTGCTTACGTTTACGAGCATCGATTTACACAAGATACGTCTCACACGGCTTCAGCTGTGGCTTTTGCTGATACAAATCAGTGTGTGCTGGATTCCGTATGTCCTGTTGCGGGGCTATAGCAGCGATGTTGCCGCGGGGCTGTTTATGTGTGTGTTTATCAGCACGGCCACAGCGGCTCCGGTGGTGACCAAGATGCTGGGCGGTAGTGTAGAGATGCTGGTGTCGTATTCGTTGACGAGCAATCTGGCGTTTGCGCTGCTTGCTCCTCCGTTTTTGTCGATAATATCCGATACTGCCGATGTGAGTGTGGCGGCCACCTTGCTGTATATAGCGCGTGGGGTGCTTCCGTTGCTGCTTGTGCCGCTGCTGGTGGCGTATCTGCTGGGGCGGTACGCGCCTGAGTTGCGTAGCCGCATATCGCGCTACAGTTCGCTGTCGTTTTATCTGTGGGCTTTGGCGTTGCTGATAGTTGTTGGCAATGCCGTAGGGTTAGCGCTTGAGCAGCAGGGGGCTGGGATAGTGCAGTTTGCGGCGCTGTTTGTTGGATCGGCAGTGCTGTGTGCGGTGCAGTTCTATGCCGGGCGTGTGGTGGGCCGGCATTATGGCGACCCGATATCGGGGGCGCAGGGCCTTGGACAGAAAAACACAGTGCTGGCCATATGGGTGGCCACTTCGTATGTGTCGGCGTTGGCGTCGCTTGCTCCGGCGGCTTATATCCTTTGGCAAAACATTTTCAACAGTTGGCAGCTCTACCGCAAGACGCGCCGCGAGGCGGCAATGCGCTGAATGCAGAGGTGTCTTGTGGTGCGGTCAGGGGTGATGATACCGGCCTTTCGATTTGGTGGCGCTGCCGTAGTTGATGGCGTGTGCTGGGCAGCGATGCAGGCATGCCAGGCATGTTATGCAGTTTTGGTGCCATTTGGGGTGGCCGTCGTCATCGGTTGAGATGTTGTGCAGCGGGCACACCTTCTGGCAAAGTCGGCAGCCGTGGCATCTGTCGGCATCGACGTTGAATTTGGTGGCGCGTACCAGAAAACGGTAGAATAGAGGCCGTAGCACGCGCGATTTGAGCCAAGCGCACGAGCCTTCTACCACTTGCCACGAGTGGCGATGGTCGATGATGGCCTCGGCAATCTCGGCTATGCGTTTCTGTGCAGCGGCGAGTTTCGAAGCCTCGAGTTGTGGCGAATCGACATTGAATCCCGGCAGCAGGATGTAGGTGTTGGGCATCTGCAGCGAGAATGCCGCCGATAGTGTGATTGTGCGCAGGCGTGTGGCGAGCATCCGGGCTGCCAGGCCGCAATCGTCGCCACAAGTGGCGAGCATATAGCAGTAGGTGGCGCCGGTGATTCCCTCAATCGATACTTTATCGATGAAATTTTCAACCAGAGGCGGGATTCCCCACGAGTGGATTGGAAACACCCATCCGATGCGCTCGCCATAGCGAAGGCTATAAGAGAATTCGGCGCGGTCGGTGGCAGTTGGGATATCGACAATGCGTTCGCCGGTGGCCTGAGCCAGGCATCGAGCGGCCCAAAGCGAATTTCCGGTGGCAGAGAAGCAGAAAATCATGGCGATAATCGGGCGTTGTCAACGCCGTGAGCGGAAAAAGTCGGTAATCAGTTTGGCGCATTCATCGGCAAGCACACCCGAGGTGATTTGGGTGCGCTTATGGAACGGGGCAGTGCAGAAAGTGTGAAAGCCGCGTTTGTCGTCATCGGCACCGTATACAACCCGGGCAATCTGGCTCCATGCGAGTGCCCCGGCACACATCAGGCAAGGCTCGACGGTGACATACAAGGTGCAGTCGGTTAGGTATTTACCGCCCAGATAGTTGGCAGCGGCAGTTATGGCTTGCATTTCGGCATGTGCAGTAACGTCGACGAGCGTCTCGGTGAGGTTATGTGCGCGAGCCACAATGCGGTCGGCACACACCACCACGGCACCTATAGGCACCTCGCCCTGTTCGGCTGCCTCGCGCGCCTCGGCAAGCGCCTGTTGCATGAAATATTCGTCGGAATGCGGCATTTCGGGCAACGGGTTAGTGAATGGTAACCTCGCCGCAAAGCGAGCATAGCAGATACTTCTTGACGCTTTCGGCCGGCAGGTTAAGGCCGAAGAGATACATCATCTTGGTGATGGCAGCCTCGCTGGTTATGTCGTGGCCGCTCACCACCCCTGCCTTAGCCAAGGCATTGCCGGTGTCGTAAAGGTCGCTGTGCACACCGCCGTTTACGCATTGCGTAACGTTGAGCACCACCACACCGCGCTCCACCGCATCGCGGATGGTGCTGATAACCCATTCGTCGTCGGGGCCGTTACCGGCGCCGTAGGTCTTGAGCACCACGCCTTTAATTCCAGGAGCCGACATCAGATAGCGCAGAGTCTGCTCGGTAAGGCCTGGGAACAGCGTGACGAACATCACGCTCGGGTCCATCTTATATCTCACCTTCAGCGGGCGCTTGGTGGGCATGCGGTAGAGTGCATCTTCCTTGAAGTCGATGCCCAATCCAATCTTTGCCAGCGAAGGATAGTTGTTGCTTTTGAAGGCGTTGAAGTTGTTGGCACTCATCTTTGTGCTTCGGTTTCCGCGCCACAGATAGTTCTCAAACAGGATAGCCACCTCCTGCACCATCGGGTCGCCGTGAGCATCGCGTGCAGCGGCAATCTGCAGTGCGGTAATCAGGTTTTCCTCGCCGTCGGTCCGCACCTCGCCAATTGGCAGCTGCGATCCGGTGATAATTACCGGTTTGTGCAGATTCTCGAGCATAAAGCTCAGCGCCGATGCCGTGAATGCCATGGTGTCGGTGCCGTGGAGCACCACAAAGCCGTCGAAAGCGTCGTAGTACTTTTCGATGATTGCAGCGATGTCGCACCAGTGTTGTGGCGACATGTTTGCCGAGTCGATAGGGTTCTCGAACTGGATGTTTTCGATGTCGTAGTCGAGCATCTTCACCTTAGGCACGTTGTCGATAAGGTGCGTGAAATCAAAAGGTTGAAGCGAGCGTGTATCGGGATTTTCAATCATACCGATTGTACCTCCGGTGTATACAAGCAGAATTTTCGGGCGCGGCATGTCACAGATAATAGTTAGAAGGTGAATGAGAATGGATGGCGTTCGTTGGGCTGAACGCTATCCGAATGCAAATGTATAAAAATCTTCATATATTCACTGCATAGCCACCACATTATTTACGATGGGTGTCTGTGGCCGGTTGGCTTTGATTGAAATTAATTGGGGCTGGGGAGGGTGTGGGCGCGTATTTTTTGCTAACTTTGCATCCGAATGCAACTTTTCTGCCATGACACCAACAGGAACGCTATATCTTTTTCCGGTGCCGCTGAGCGAAAGTCCGGTGGCCGACGTACTTCCGGCGCGAAATATCGCGCTGCTGAAGTCGGTGCGCCATTTCATTGTTGAGAACGTGCGTAGCGCCCGGCGCTTTCTGCGCAGCTGCGACAGCACCTTCCCCATTGACGAATCGTCGTTCGTTGAGCTAAACCGCCACACCCGTGCCGAGGAAATCGACTCGTTCATAGCACCGTTGCTCGAGGGGCACGACGTTGGGGTGATATCGGAGGCCGGTTGTCCGGCAATAGCCGACCCCGGAGCCGACGTGGTGGCGATAGCGCAGCGGCGCGGCATCCGTGTGGTGCCGCTGGTGGGCCCGTCGAGCATATTGATGTCGCTTATGGCGTCGGGGTTCAACGGACAGAGTTTCGCATTCCAGGGCTATCTGCCCATCGATGCCGGTGAGCGCCAGCGCAAGCTGAAATGGATGGAGACAGCCATTGCGCGCGACAGCCAGACGCAGATATTCATCGAGACACCTTACCGCAACAACAAGCTGATAGAGGAGCTTGCACGGCTGTTGCCTCCGTCGCTGCGGCTGTGTGTGGCCAGCGGGATAACATCGGAGCAGGAGAGCATCGTCACACGCACCATCGGCCAATGGCGTCAGGCAAAATACGACTACAACAAGATTCCAACAATATTCCTACTATATAAATAGACGAAAATGGCAAAGAAAACATCTCATTATAGGTATGACACCAATCGCCACCAGGGTTCGCTCTTTGGCGATGATGCCGATTTCGTCTTCAACACTCCGAGCCAGCCTGAACAGGCGGCGAAGCCTGCTGCCCCGGCACCAAAAGCTGTAGATGCCGATGCCATCGATTCAAGGCTCGAGGTGAAAGTGGTGCCCGAATTCCGCTTCATTTGCTTCGGCAGCGGCAGCAGCGGCAACTGCGCTTATGTGGGCACTCCAACCGAAGGGGTGCTGATTGATGCCGGTGTGGACATGAAAAAGGTGTTCGACACGCTGAAAGTAAACGGAATAGAGCCCGGAATGGTTAAAGGCGTGTGCCTTACACACGACCATGGCGACCATGTGCGCTACGCCTATACATATGTGCGCAAATACCGTCATCTGAAAATTTACTGCACGCCACGGGTGCTTAACGGGATGCTCCGCCGACACAACATATCGCGCCGCATACGCGAAAGCCATGTGCCAATATTCAAGGAGATTGATTTCAGTTTGGCGGGGATGAAGATTACGGCATTTGAAGTGCCGCACGACGGAACCTGCAACTCCGGATTCTTCATTGAGAACGGCGAGCTGAAATTTACCATCGCCACCGACCTGGGACATATCAACGACCGAGCGGAATTTTATCTGAGCAAGGCTAACTTCATGATGCTGGAAAGCAACTACGACCACGCTATGCTGCTGAATGGTTCATACCCCGAATATCTGAAAAGCCGGATTCTTAACGAAACCGGGCATCTCGACAATCACGATGCCGCGACTTTCGTGCGCGACCATTATTCGCCGCAGTTGAAATATGTGTTTCTGTGCCATCTGAGCAACGACAACAACACACCGGAGAAGGCCATAAACGAATTTGCACAAGTGCTCGGCCCTGCAGGCATAACCATTGGCCTGGGGCAGGACACAATTGAGGACCGCAAGTGCAATCTGCAGGTAGTGGCGCTTCCGCGCTTCGATGCCACCCACCGCTATATACTTCGCTGACCATTGCCAGCCGGCGCAATGCTGTTTACGTCATCATCCCGAATGAGGGTGGTGGCGGTTTTCGCTATGTGCCATGCGCTACAGTTAGTAATTTTACATCAACGGGCGCCGACAACCTTACAGGTGGCCGACGCCCGGGATGGAGTAGGAGTGTTGCGCCAACTGGGCGCGGTGGGTTAGCGGTTAAGGGTGAATTTGGCGATGCTCAGGTCGGTGCTGTTGGGGCCAACCATCACCTCGAATTCGCCTGGCTCGGCAACGTGGTGCAGCTGGGCATCGTAGAACTTGAGCAGCTCTACGTCGATGGTGAATTCCACCTTTCGGCTCTCGCCCTTCTTCAGGCTGATGCGCTTGAAGCCTTTAAGTTCCTTAAGAGGAGGCAAGACGCTGCGATACACATCGTGGATATACATCTGCACCACTTCGTCGGCATCGTAGTTGCCGGTGTTGGTCACGGTTACCGATGCGGTTATGGTGCCGTCGTAGTTCATCGAGCTGGCCGACAACTTTACGGGCGAATACTCGAAAGTGGTGTACGACAGTCCGTAGCCAAATGGGAATAGCGGGTAGATGCTGGTATCGAGGTATCCGGTGGTGAATTTGTCGAAGTATCCACCTTCCTTCTTGTTGGGGCGACCGGTGTTGTAGGTGTTGTAGCAGATAGGCACTTGTCCATCATTGCGAGGGAACGACATTGTGAGTTTTCCGCTGGGCACTACGTCGCCAAACACCACGTCGGGGATGGCATCGGCTGCTTCGGTGCCGGCAAACCACACTTGCAGAATGGCTGGCACGTTACGGTTCTCCCAGTCGAGCACCACAGGGCGGCCCGAGAAGTTGAGCATAACCACTGGCTTGCCCAGCGCGAGAAGTTTGGTGAGCAGACGGCGTTGCGATTCGGGAAGTTCCAGACGGGTGCGCGAAGCTGACTCGCCCGACATTTCCGAAGCCTCGCCCAAGGCTGCCACAATCACATCGGCTTTCTTGGCAATCTTCAGGGCTTTGCGTTCCAGTTCCTCAGCACTGCGAGGGTCGCGCATCTCGCGGCCGAACACTGTGCCGTTGGCTTCAAGTTGAGGGTCGTCGTATAGGTTGCATCCCTTGGCATATAGCAGCGTTGCCTTTCCGGCAAGAGCCTTCTCAAATCCGTCGCGCAGTGTGCGGCAATCGTTGAGGGCAGTGGCCACACTCCAAGTGCCTGGCATGTTGGCGCCGGTGTCGGCGAGTGGGCCAATAAGGGCAATCTTACCTTCGCGCTTCAGCGGCAGCAGGTTGCCTTCGTTTTTCAGCAACACCAGCGTTTCGCCGGCAATACGGCGTGCTGCGGCGCGGTTGGCATCGCTATACAGCTCGCGGCTCACCTCGTCGGCCGAATGGCAGAAGCGGTAAGGGTCGTCGAACAGTCCAAGACGATACTTTGCCACGAGAATCCGGCGGCATGCCTTGTTGATGTCGTTGATTGAAATGCGCCCCTCGTCGAGCGATTTTTTCAAGGTGTTGAGATACACTTCCGACACCATGTCCATATCGAGACCGGCAGTGATGGCACGGATGCCCACCTGCTGGTCGTCGCCCAGGCCGTGAGTCACCATTTCTCGCACACCGCAGTAGTCGGCCACTACAAATCCGTTGAATCCCCACTGGCCGCGGAGCAGGTCGGTGAGCAGCCAGCGGTTTCCGTGCGAGGGTATGCCGTTGAGGCCATTGAACGATGCCATGATGCTTCCGGCACCGGCGTCGACAGCAGCCTTGTAGGGCGGCAGATATTCGTTATACATTCGCCAGAGGCTCATGTCGGCCATATGGTAGTCGCGGCCACCCTCGGGCGCGCCGTAGCAGGCAAAGTGCTTCACACACGCCATAATGTTGGCGTCCGACGAGAAATCGCCCTGATAGCCACGCACCAGCGCTTCGGCAATGCGCGAGCCCAGGAAAGGGTCTTCGCCGGCACCTTCAGCCACACGTCCCCAGCGGGCATCGTGGCTGATGTCGACCATAGGGCTATAGGTCCAGCACACGCCGTCGCGGCTGGCTTCGCGCGCCGCAATGCGTGCCGCCTCTTCAATGGCTGGGATGTCCCACGAGCAGGCCAGTGCCAGAGGAATAGGAAAGGTGGTCTTGTAGCCGTGAATCACATCGAGGCCGAAAATCAATGGAATTTTCAAGCGGCTCTGCTCTACGGCAATCTTCTGTGCAATGCGCACTTGCTCGGAGCCGGAGAGGCCGAGCACACCGCCCACCTTGCCTTCGGCTATCTTTTTGGTTACATCGGTGTTGGCCTCGGTGCCGGTGAGAATGCCGGTAACGGAGAGGTTTAGCTGTCCGATTCGTTCTTCGACAGTCATTTTCTGCATCAAATCGTCGATGAATGCGTTCATCTTGGCATCGTCGGCGTTAGAGGCTGTGGCCTGCGCACTGCTGCCCAACAGCGCGGCAGCAATGGCTATCGGCATTAGGATTCTTGGATATTTCATAAATATTGGGGTAAAAAAAATGTATTATTCAGGTTATTTTGAGTGCTTACGCACATAGTTTCTGATAAGTTTGCAGGCTGGGTCGACAACTGTTCCGTGGTCGAAGCCCTGGAGCTCGTAGAGTTTTACCCGCTTGTTGCCGATATTGCGCGATACCGACTCCATCAGGGCATTTTCTTCCCAGCGGTCGGCCATTTCGAGCCGACGGTCGCCGGTAATCATGATTATCGGAGCGGTGTCGGGGCGTGTGCGGTTAACCGGCGCATATTCGTCGATAACCGGGATGCCATTGGGCAGACCGCGCTCTTTGCGGATGGTGAAGTGAGTAACCGTCTGGCCACTGACCGGCAGATAGGCTGCCACACTGTCGGCGTCGGCACCATAGGCTGCCATATAGCGCTTGTCGGTGGCAAGAATCAGCGACAGATAACCGCCGGCCGAGTGCCCGCTGACGAATATCTTGCTTGTGCTACCTCCATATTCGGCAATATGCTGCATCACCCATGCCACAGCAGCGGCGGCATCGTCGATGTAAGCCGGGTTCTTGGCTCTTGGGCTCAGACGGTAGTTGACGGCCACCACGGCAAATCCTTGGCCGCGCAAATCGGCCGGTATACCCTTGTTGCCCCCTTCGAGGCCTCCGCCATGAAACCACACCACGGTGGCAAATTCCTTTACGTCGGTGGGATAGTACACATCGAGCTTGCAGCGTTCAAGACGATAGGCATCGGTGGTGCCTTGCGGCACATACGAAATGTCCTTTATTTCGGTATAATCAGCTGCAATGGCCATCAGAGCCATTGCCATCGACATCATTGAGAGAAAAAGTCTTTTCATTGTGTTTATGGTTAATTGTTAGTCTTATCGTTCAAGCATGGTATGGCTGCGACGGCGCAAATCGTTAAACTCGCGCATTATCAAGATGGCAGTGGTGACGGTGGCACACAGGTCTGATGCCGGAAACGACAGCCACACACCATCGAGGGTCAGAAATCGGGGCAGCAGCATAAGCAGCGGAATTAGGAACAGCACTTGACGGGTGAGGCTCAGGAATATCGATTTGCCGGCCTTGCCAATCGATTGGAAGAAGTTGGTCGACACTATCTGGAAACCGACAAACCAGAATGCCAGCATGGACATGCTCATGCCATGACAGGTTTCTTCGATGAGCTTTGGGTCGGTGGTGAATGCCACGGCTATCACTCGGGTGAAGAACACCCCCGGCGCGGCTCCAATTATGCAAATTGCCGAGGCTACGGCGCAGGCGAGCCAGAAGGCGCGGCGCAGACGGTGGAAGCGCTGAGCCCCGTAGTTATATCCCACAATGGGCTGCATACCTTGGCACACTCCGATAATCAGCATCACCAGCAGCTGGGTGTAGGTGAACATTATTCCGGCGGCGCCTACGGCGCTGTCGCCGCCATGGCGGTAGAGCGAATTGTTCAGGATTCCGTTGATAAAGCTGCCGGCAATGTTAACCACAAACGGAGCAGCCCCGATAGAGCAAATGGTGGCAATCAGATGCCACTTCAACCTATATATGCCGCGCTTGAAGTGGAGAATGCTGGTAGGTTGTACGAAATGCCACATCACGAATGCCG
This sequence comes from Muribaculaceae bacterium, assembly GCA_016292745.1. Taxonomy (GTDB): domain Bacteria; phylum Bacteroidota; class Bacteroidia; order Bacteroidales; family Muribaculaceae; genus SFRY01. Next base: position 9,749 of record JAEDFO010000053.1, read on the forward strand.
CCGAAATTCCCATGGCAATCACCGTGGCCAGCGCCGCACCCTTGATGCCCATATCGAACACAAAAATGAAGATAGGATCGAGCACAACGTTGATTACGGCGCCAATCATCATGGTCACCATCGCCTTGCCGGGATATCCTGAGGCGCGCATCATATTGTTGAACGAATAGCATAGGTTTATCAGCACAAAGCCGGGAAGCAGGTGCCACAGATAGTCGTAGGCATACGGTAAAGTGGCATCGCTGGCGCCGAACAGCCTGAGTATATCCTCGAGGAACAGTCCGAAGCAAAGCGAATACGATAGGGCTATGAGGATGGTCAGCACCAGGCTGTTGCCCAGAATCTGCTCGGCCAGCCGATGGTTTTTCTCGCCCAGTACAATGGATATGCGGGCCGCGGCGCCAACACCAATCAGGGTGCCGAGCGCAGCGCTGATGTTCATCAGCGGAAAGGTGATTGCCAGACCGGCAATGGCATCGGCTCCTACTCCTTGACCGATGAATATGCGGTCGATAACATTGTATGTCGACATTACGATGTTGCCTACCACAGCCGGCAGGCTATATTTCCACAGCAGTTTCCCTATGCTGCTGTGCTCGAGTTCCGACAGTTTGTTCTCGTTCATGCGTTATCACTATTAGTGGGCAAAATTACGCAATAACTTGGCAGCAGCCAAAAATCGCGGCAACTTATGGTGCAGCAACAATGCATACCACGAGGAAAAGTGCCGACAGAATGAGCATATTGCGCGCTGTTGCACCGAGCACTGCATTGAGGGCACGGCCATTGAGGCTGCACAGACGTCGCCATGTGGCAATGTGAAGCAGCAGATAAGGCACCACGGCTATGGCAAGCAGTAGCCAATGCCCACGGCTGCCCAGTATCACTGCCAGCAGTGCCACAGCCACAATGCCACCAACGGCATATACAGTGCTCATCGTCTTTCTGCCCAGAAGCACCACGGTGGTGTACTTGCCCACACTGCGGTCGTCGTCGGCATCGCGGTAGTTGTTCACTATCAGCACGTTCATGCCGAGCAAGCCTATTGCCACCGAGAGCAGCAAGGCATTAAGGGTCCATTCGCCGGTCATCAGATAGAAAGTGAAATTCACCGGAACAAGGCCGAAAAACACTAGTACTGCCACGTCGCCCAGCCCATGGCGCGACAACGGATAGGGCCCGGCACTGTAGGCCAAGGCAAACACGGCGATGGCAATGCCCACACCTATCAGCCACCATCCGCCGTATGGAATAAGGCATAACCCCACCAGACACGCCACGGCGAGAGTGCCGAATGTGGCGTTGCGCATGGCTGTTGGGGAGATGGTGCCTTCGGTGACACCGCGGCGTGGCCCTTCGCGCCCCTTTTTGTCGGTACCGGCCACATAATCGTAGTATTCGTTTGCGAAATTCGACACCACCTGTGCCAGCACAGCAAACAGCAGGCACAGCAATGCCGGCACAATAGCCAGACGCCCCTCCATTATCGATAATGCCATTGCCGCAATCACTCCGGCGGCCGACACCGGCAAGGTGCGGGGGCGTATGGCTTCAATCCAATCGGTTATCATACTGTCAAAATAGTCGTTATTATTCGATTCCGAAACAGCGCTTTACGGCATTGCGGATTTCGGTGGCGTCGGGGCCATCTTCTTTCAGCACTCCAAGCACGTAGCGCAGATATCGGTCCTTGTTTTCGAGGCCGCACAACTGTGCCACGTTGCAGTCGGGCAGCATCTGTTTTTGGTTATACACTTTCAGAACACTCAGATAATCGTTCTGGTCGATATATCCGTGGAATTCGCGGCAAAGCGATTCATACATGCCTCGTGGGTTGATTTCGTTCACCAGGTCGAGCATATGGTCCTCAAGGGCATTGATATTGCTGAACTTCTTGTCGATGCGTACCTCGACGGTTTTCTTCACGTAGTGGCGCACGTGGAGCATCGCCTGACTGCGCAGCTCGCGCTCAAACATGCCGAGAATCGATTTTTTCACTTTTGCGAGCACCTCGCCGGGATTCTTTCCGCGTCGGCGGGCCACCACGCTGATGATGCCGGGCAATAGCAGCAGATTTTCAATCTCAGCCACATCGGGCACTAAAATCTTCTTGGCGCGTAGATATCCCACCTCCTTGTCGCTACGGCGGTCGCGGTCGACGATTCCGTAGCTGTCGAGGTGATGGAATCCGTTAAGGTCGTTGAACGAACGTGTGGCCTCGATAACCTTGTTGCAGCTACCCAGTGGCTTGACGGTGTATTCGGTGAACACCAGTGGATACAGCTTCGAGTCGATGCTGTGGGTGTCGTCGCCTTCAATGAATAACACTGGCTTGCGGCTACCCAGCAAGTCGATATACAGCTCTTCACTAAGGCCTTGGTTGGAGCCCACAATCTCGTAGTCCCACGCTTCGTTGAGGGCGTCGTAGCTCTTCACCCAGATGCAGGTGTTGTCGAGGCGCGACGAAGCGAAATCAATGTCGTGGGTGTTGTAGACGAAAGTGCAGTCGGGCCTCATTTGCTCAATCACGTTCCAGAGCGATTGCATGATGCTCCGGTGGATGAATGCTCCGGGGTCGTCGACGAGAATCATTGCCCCCGGCATGGCATATTGCACGGCGCCGAGGTAGTAAAGTATGGCTTTTTCTCCATCGGAGAGGCGTAGTGTGGAGTAGACGTCGTTGCCGCTGGCCGACGAGAACAGCAACTTTCCGCCTTGGCGTAGGATGCGGTTGTTGGGGAACACCTCTTCCCATTTGCTCACCAGCACATCGAGCTTGGTGTGAGGCACCTCGGCCTTTTTCCCAGCAGGAGTATCAGGGTCGAAGCAGGCGCTCTTGTATTTCATTAGCTCGATAAACTCGTCGTGAAGCAGCAGAAATGTGAGGCGCTCGAGTTCGGTGTTGGCATCGAGCTTAACGAACGACGAGGCACTGTCGGCCTTGGCAAAGAGGTCGTCGATAGAGCCTTCGAGAGGTTTGCGTCCGGCCGGTGTGGGGAACATGGCCTTCATGGCCGACATCACATAGGCGCGGTTGCCGAACGAGGATATCAACTTAAGACTGAAACGGGTCTTGCCGGCGCCGTTGGCTCCGATTACCGTTATCTGGCGCCCTTCTTTCAATTGTTGAGGCGCCGCTCCATCTATTCGTTTTGGTAATGTTATGCCCATAATTGTCGTTGCTCGTTAATGGGATATGATTGTGCCCGATTGTCTAAAATGCTGATGCTGGCATCAGAATTCGGCAAAGCAGAGAGGCAACAGCGATGCTATGCCTTCAACCACACACACCTCGTCGGCTCCGTAAAGCACCACTCGCATAGGCTTGCCGGCCAAATGCTCGTATTCGAGCAGCGCCTGTCGGCATGCGCCGCACGGGGCCACTGCTTTGCGTTGAAACTCGCCGTCCTTGCTGGCGGCAATGGCGATGGCCTCGATGGTGGCATCGGGATGGGTGGCATGGGCGTAGTACACAGCGGTGCGTTCGGCACAGGTGCCCGACGGAAATGCCGCGTTCTCCTGGTTGGCACCTGCTACGATGGCGCCGTTGCTCAGCCTCACTGCTGCCCCAACATGAAACTTACTGTAGGGTGCATAGGCATTCTCCGATGCTTTTTTGGCATTTTCAACGAGTATTTTATCGGCTTCGCTTAGCTCATTATAGCTGTAAACACATATCTTTGTACTGATTATCTTCTCTTCCATGGCTATGAAGTGTTTATGCAAATATATCGAAACTTTTCGGTTATCCAACCTATTTCTCTGTTTCTTTATGTTAACGGTCCTGACCGCTTCGGCGGCCTCTACCGCCGACCGCTACTCGGCCTACATTGCCCGGTTCAAGGATGTGGCAATCCGCCATCAGCAGCAGTTCGGAATTCCAGCCAGCATAACGCTGGCGCAAGGACTGCTCGAGTCGGGCGCCGGCGCGGGGACACTTGCCGTGAAAGCCAACAACCACTTCGGTATAAAATGCAGTGGCAGCTGGAATGGGCCGTCGTTCAGCATAGACGATGATGCGCCCAACGAATGTTTCCGCAAATACGGCTCACCCGACGAGTCGTACGATGACCATGCCCGATTTCTTATGCGCCGCCGTTATGCCGACTTGTTCAAACTCAAGCCTACCGACTACCGTGGCTGGGCGCACGGCCTGAAGCGTTGCGGATATGCCACCGACCCTCGTTATGCCGAGAAACTTATAGATATAATCGAGCGCTACGGCCTCAGCGCATACGACACTGGGCAGCCGGTGGTGGCTCAGCGAATGGCCCTGCAGGGTGACGAATCGATTGAGCACTACGTGGAGCGTGAAGTGGCTATGGAGGTGGCGCGAATGCATAAAATCAGGAAACGCTGCGGCTTGCACTACATTACTGCTTACAATGGCGATACCTTTGTCTCGCTTGCCGAAGAATTCGGACTGAAACCCAAGGACCTGGCCAAATACAACGACTATCCCTCGGCTGACAGCTACATTGCCGCCGGTGAAATCATTTATCTCGAGAAAAAACACAAGACACCCGCCGACGATGCACGGCTGCACATCGTGAATCCCGGCGAGTCGGCTCATTCCATTGCCCAGTTATACGGAATCCAGCTGAAGCCGTTGCTTAAGCGCAACAAGCTTCGCCCAAACGCCTTGCCTCTCCCCGGCACCGAACTGAAGCTCCGATAAATGAATATACTGACAATCTGCAGAAAAGCCGGTGCCCGGGTGCTACATCGCATCGTATCTGGCACCATTCATCCAGTAGTGTGTAACAACCATTAATCTACTAACTTGAAAATAGCTATATGTTAATGGGGTACTACAAAAAAAGCCACCTTTGGCAGGTGGCTTTTTGTTATTTGGAATAGCTTGTTTTGCTATGTGGACGGTATTATTTGATGAATTTGATGGTGGTGGTGTCGGTGTTGGTGCGGGCTTTTACTATGTAGGCACCCGGTGTGAGGTGGCTGATGGCGAGTGTGGAGCCGATGCCGGAGGCCACGGTACGTCCGTTCATGTCGGTTACGGTGATGGTGGCGTTGTCACTGACTGTTACACAATTGTTTGCCACAGCAATCTTCAGATTGTTGCCTACCTTAGATTCTTCGATGCCCGAAGGATTGACCAATGAGCAACCCACGAACTGCAGGTTGTCGAGAGTGAGAGCGTCGCCGGGCTTGGAAGTCATACGGAATTCCACTTGCACTTCTTGGCCATTGAACTTGCCGAGGCTTATGCCGCGATATTGACGGTTGGTGCCTTCGAGGGTGATTTCGGCGAGTTTGCTGTAGTCTTCACCCCAAACCGGGTCGATGTAGCGCACGCGCACTTGATATGATTCGTAGTAGTATGGGCTGATAGAGCCTGCGTTCCACACGAAGTATGCGTTTTCGGAATTTACAGTCACCTTTGGCAGGATACAAGAGCGATTTATCTCTTCCACACCATCAACCCAAGAAGAACCGGCAAACATCTTGGTGCCGTAGTAGGGGTGCTCACCGATGGAAACGATGCCCCATCCGTTTTCGCCAAATTCTTCTACAGCCGAAGCATTGAGCGTGCCTTCGTCGTTCACTTCGTAGGTGAAGTCGGCGGGAACTATGCCACTTTCAAAGTCGTAGATAATGTCCGGAGTGCCAATGAAGATGAACGACTGGCGGATGGTGTCATTCTCGTGCTTGATGTCGCCTTCGCAAGTTACTGCCACTTCAACGGTGTGCTCACCGGGTTCAAGTCCATTGAGAGCATCAGCGCAATTGAGGCTCTTCTCTTCTTGAGCAGCGAAGTTCACAGTCGAGGTGCTCACAACGGTGTTGTCAACTTTGAAGCTAACTGTAACGTCTTGTGCAGTGATACCGAGGTTTTTAGCTGTGAAAGTGATGTCTTGCGGTGCTTGCACAGGGAGATATTCGGTGGGGTTGATTACCGAAATGGCAGCCACGTCGATGTCGGTGGCTTCGATGCGTTCGAAGCTCAAATCGTCGATAGTAATCCAGTTTTCATCCTTGTCGGAGAATGCGTAGAAACCGATGTAGACGGTTTGCGGTTCATCGAAGTGAAGGATATTGATAGATTCCTGGTAGGCGCCCTTGGCAAATGGAGCATATTCCACAATTTTGTTGGTCAT
>JAEDFO010000008.1 GCA_016292745.1 Muribaculaceae bacterium
CCCTTACTTCCGTGAAAGCGTTGCAAAGGTACGAAGAAATTTGGTAACTGCAAATTTTTCGGTTACTTTTTTTGCTTTGCTGTTCTATTTTTGCAAATTTCCGGGTCTGGGGGTGTGATTATTGCTATTTCTTCTTTGTTGGATAGGAGTCCTGGAGGTCGGTGTCGTGGTCGGTGTCATCGGGCATCGGGAGTGCCTTCGATGCTTTTGCGCCCATGGTTTTGAGTTTCTCGACATGGCTGATTAGGCTTCCGCGTCCGTCTTTCACTTTCCCGAGGGCTGAGGCGTAGGCTTTTTGGGTGCTATCGAGCGATGTGCCGATTTTAAGCAGGTCGTCGTACAGGCCGGCGAATTTGTCGTATAGTTTGCCCGATTCGACGGCAATGTCGATGGCGTTTTTGGTTTGCTTGTCGTGCATCCACAGCTGGTTTATCAGGCGCAGGGTGGCTATGAGGTGCGTTGGGCTGACGATAACAACTTTGCGGTCGTAGGCATACTGCCACAGCGATGGGTCGGCTTGCATTGCGGCGGCATATGCGCCTTCGTTTGGGATGAACATCATCACGAAGTTGCCTGATTGTTTTACGTATTCGTCGTAGCGTTTGCCTTTGAGTTCGTCGATATGGGCTTTTACTGATGCGATGTGCAGGTTGAGGAAGTTTTTTTGCTGGTCGATGTCGTCGGCGTTCACATAGTTCACGTAGTTGGTTAGGGATGTTTTCGAGTCGATGACGATGCATCGATTGTCGGGCATGAACACAATCACGTCGGGGCGGAGTTGTCCGCCTTCGTCGTTGCGGATTAAGTTTCCGTCGGAATCGCGTGTTGCTTGGACCTTGAAGTTGTCGCCTTCGATGAGGCCTGATTTTTCGAGGATGCTTTCCAGGATCATTTCGCCCCAGTCGCCTTGAATCTTTGAGTTGCTTCGTAGTGCGTTGGAGAGTTGTTGTGCGTCGTTGCTGATGGTTCGGTTGAGTTCCATCAGCTGGCGGATGTGCTCTTGCAGCGCGTTGCGGTCCTTCGATTCGTTGAGGTATTTGTCGTTGATGTCTTTTTTGAAGCTTTCAATGTTGTCGCGCAGGGGCTTGAGTATTTCGTCCAGGCGTTCCTCGTTGGCTTGTTTGAACGATTTTGATTTCTCTTCGAGCACTTTCTGTGCGAGGGAGTTGAATCGTTCTTCGGCTTCGTCGCGCAGGCGTTTTGTTTCCAGGGCAATGGCTTGGGCGCGTTCGCGCAGTGCGCCGTTTTCGGCGGCAATTTCGTTGAATTGCTTGATTTTCCGGTCGAGGTTGTCTTTGGTGTCGGCGAGGTCGGTCCGCAGCTGGTTTATGTTGTCGGTTAGGCTGGAGCATCGGCTGTTTGCCGCTGAGAGGTCGGAAGTGAGTTTCAGGGTTTGCCTGTTGGCCGAATCGAGCTGTGCATTGCATTGTGCCAGCTGTTGTGCGAGTTCGGTGGTGCGTTCTTTCAGAGCTTCAGCCTGCAAGGTGGCTGAGTTGGCGGCCTTAGTTTGCCTCAAGGCGTAAATGGTGAGCACTGCTACGGCTATGGCGGCGATGATTACGATTAAAGCTATGTCCATGATTTATTTGTGTATTTATTAATTGTGTAAAGATAATGAAAACTGTGGATTGAAACAATAATAAAAAAATAGGTGTATCAAATCTGAATGAATCTGATACACCCCTGTGGTTGAAACAATAATCTTGCAGTTCGTTGGGCTGATTACATGTTCATGCCGCCATCGATTTGGATAACCTGGCCTGAAACGTAGCTCGACATGTCGGAAGCGAGGAACAGGCACACGTTGGCGATGTCCTCAACCTGTCCGCCGCGACGCAACGGGATTTTCTTCATCCAGTCCTTGCGGATTTCTTCGGGCAGTTGGGCAGTCATGGCTGTTTCGATGAAGCCAGGAGCAACGGCATTGGCGCGAACACCTTTAGGGCCGAGTTCCTGAGCAATTGATTTAGCGAGGCCAATCATACCGGCTTTCGATGCCGAATAGTTGCACTGGCCGGCATTGCCGTGAACGCCGACAACGCTCGACATGTTGATGATAGAGCCACCGCGCTGACGGAGCATGATTGGGGCACAAGCATGGATGAAGTTGAATGCGCTCTTTAGGTTAACGTTGAGAACCTGGTCCCACTGAGCTTCGGTCATACGGAGCATGAGACCGTCCTTGGTAATACCGGCATTGTTGACGAGCACGTCAATTGAGCCGAAATCTTCCTTAATTTTGGCAACTACGGCTTCGGTTTCAGCGAAGTCGGCAGCGTTGCCGGCATATGCGTTGCACTTAACGCCAAGTGCTTCGATTTCCTTGCGGGTAGCCTCGAGGCCGGCAGCCATGTCGTCGTTGAGGACGAGGTCGGTGAATGCAATGTTAGCGCCTTCTTCGGCAAATTTCATAGCCACGGCTTTTCCGATACCGCGGGCAGCACCTGTAATTAATGCAGTCTTTCCTTCAAGTAATTTCATAATTGTCTGTATATAATTATTAGTGAAAATTATAAGTTCATTTGTTGCGTTACGGCTTGTTTCTTGATGCCGTACATAATAAAGTCCTTGATATATTCGCGCAGTTTCAGACGTTCGATGCCCAGTTCGGCAAAGTTGTTACGAATATAATGCACATCGAGGCCTTGCAAGCTTAGAATCATCACCATTGCAGTTTGCTCTACATGCTTAATGCGGAATACTCCTTTTTCTACTCCTTCGGCGAGAATCTGTGTCAGGATTGCGGCTTCTCGTCCGGTTGTGCATCGGCGAGCGCGTTCCACCTTACGCACATCGCGGAAGAATTCGGCGCGTAGCGAGCCGTTGCGCAGCACCAGCTCCTTTACGGCATCGAAGCGGACGAATATAAAGTTCATCAGCTTGCTTTCGGGCGGAATGGGAAGGGTGGCCAGCTCCTGGAGCTTTGTTATCATCTGCTCGGTTTCGCTGGCAATAACGGCATTGTAGATTTCGCGCTTGTTCTTGAAATATGTGTATATTGTGCGGCGACCTTTGTCGGAGGCTTCGGCAATATTGTTCATAGTGGTGTTTTCAATGCCGTTGTGGGCAAAGAGCTGTCGGGCCACCTCAATGAGTTTGTCGCGGGTCTTGATAACCATAAAATTGCACAATATCTATAATTTCGTGCGAAATTACGCATTTTTTTGCACTGTAGCAATTTATGACGATAAATTAAGCGAAAATGTTGTCATAAATGTCATAAAATGATATGAATGAGTGCTATTTGGCCGCTTGCCTGATTTCGTCGAGATGGTTCATGATATTGGCTGGTGGACGTTTGGCGTCGAGCTCGCGTTTCATGAAATCCATGTATGGCGCCACATGACTGAAGAATTGGTGATAACCTTGGCACAGGTAATTGAGGCCTGGATTGCCGTAGCAGTCGTCGACAAATCTGTTTTTTGGACATTCGCCGTGGCAGGCAAACTCGAATTGGCACTCGCGGCATTGCTGTGGAAGCATCTGGTGCTTCAGTCTTGCAAATTGGTTTTGCTGCTCGGAGTACATCATTTCGGTGATTGTGCGTGTGGCGAGGTTCCCGAGTCGGTACTCGGGATAGACAAAGTGGTCGCAGGAGTATACGTCGCCGTTGAATTCCATCACACCGGCATGGCCGCATTCCTTGGCTAGGGTGCACACACCGGGCTGTTCGCCCACCCAGTTGGCGAGGGTTGAATCGAAAATCTGCACGAAGTAGGTGCCGACGTCGGTCTTTACCCATTCGTCGAAAATGGTGCAGAGAAAGTTGCCCCATTGCTCGGGTGTTACGGAGAAGTCGGTGAGTGTCCCGCCTGGAGTCATTCCGGGAGCGAGTGTCAGGCCGTCTGGACGGTTTACAATGCGTTCAACTATAGGGGAGAACTGAATGTAACGGCATTCAATATCCCTGAAAAAATTATAGAAGTCGAGCGGATAGTCGGCGTTGAAGTCGTTTACCACGGCCAGCGCGTTCCATTCCACCTTGTGCTTGTTGAGCAGCTTAATACCCGCCATCACTTTCAGAAAGGTGGGCTGTCCCATGCTTGTTCGCCGGTATTCGTCGTGGAATTCCTGTGGACCGTCAATCGACACTCCCACCAGAAAATTGTTCTCCTTGAAGAATTCACACCATTTGTCGGTTATGAGAGTGCCGTTTGTCTGGATGCAGTTGTCGATTTGTCTTCCGCGACCGTAGATGCGTTGTAGCTCGAGAGCACGCTTGTAGAACGCAATAGGACGCATCAGCGTTTCGCCTCCGTGCCAGGTGAACAGTACCTGCGGAGTTGACTGCGCCTCGATGTATTCTTTGATGAATTTCTCGAGCATGTGGTCGGAGATTATATTGTTTGGGTTTTGCTGATACAATTTCCGTTTCTCCAGATAGTAGCAATACTTGCATCGCAGGTTGCACAGCGAGCCGGCGGGCTTAAGCATCACATACATCGGGCGGCTGAAAGGGTCGTATATTTCCATGAATATGGTATCGTTGAAATTATGGGATATGCAAATATCGCATTTTTTAGCCGATTATGCGCTTTTACTATGGATAAAAAAAGAGGAAGCGCCTGCCATCACAGGCAAAGCGCTTCCGAAAGTGTGTGTTTCGCGTATTATATCCACTTCCTTATGATAAAATTACAAAGTGCCATTAATCAAATGTCTTGCCATGGAAGGAATATCCATGGAAGCAATGCCGATATGGACTATGTGCTGGCTGCCGAGGCAACCAATCGCATTTGTGCCGTTATTAGGTTGATTACTGTGGTAGTTTGTTTGTTGTCAATGCATTTTGTAGAATCGATATGCGCGTTCTTCAATCTCCCGGTAAGAATGCGGTAATATAAAAAAGGTGTGGAGATTGTATCAGTCTTTATCTTCACATGGCTTCTTGGCGCATCCACAGATTAGATAAAGTGGCAATCCCACACCGCGCAAGCGTTGGCCGATTAAGCCAAAAGCAAGCGATGCAGGTGCTAATACATTTATCTTCGTTGCGTTTCATACGGCCAAGTTTGAATACAGAAGATAAAAGGCAATAACACCTTGTTATGTTCTTTTTTTGTGGTGGAGAAAACTCCGGTTGTTACTTCGGACAGACAATTCTGTGCCCCATAGCATTTGCAAATATATGCTTATAAAATTGGTAAATCAACATTTGGCTAATAAAATATTATAAGATGTTAACATTATTTTGCTGATTGTTTGATTTGCAGTTGCCTTATGGCCAAAATTTGCGTAATAATCTGTTGTTTTGCGAATAATAGGTTCGTAGTCTCATTTCGCAAGTTCAATAATAATGAGTAAATTTGTGTCTACAAAATATTAACCGGATTATTAACCTAACTTACAAGTATTATGACAAATCTCAGACGAAACTTATTTCCCATTTTACTTGCTATGGTGGCAGTGCTAAGCGCATCGGCTGCACAGATTAGCCTAAAGTCGGCAGCTGTGGGAACAGTAAACGTTAGTGCCGAGCTGCAACAGCAATGGCGTATGACTGCCAACATTGAAGCAGTTGGCGGCAAGGAAGTAATTACCATAAACCTTGTTGCCGATACACCCTGTGAATTGCCGCGCCTTGAGGTGCAGATGGCTTTTCCACAACTCGATATGCATCACTTGTGGAACAGCAATAGCTCGGTCGACCGATGTTGGCTGCGACCCAACTGGGCCGGATTCTACAACTCATCGCTGGCTGTAAGCATGCCGTTGTATTCACTGTTCAACGATAATAACCGAAATCGCATCACTCTGGCCTGCAACGAATCGTTGCGCCAGGTTAACGCTTCCATTGGACTGAAGGAAGAGGGTGCCGAGGTAGTGGCTATCTTCCGTCTGTTTGAAGTGCCCGATGCTCCGGTATCGCACTATCAGACACAATTCCTTATCGATGGCCGCGACATCTTCTGGTCGGATGCCTTGAGCGAGGCATCGGAATGGATGATGACGAGTGCCGGGCTAACACCCTGCCGGGTGCCTGAAGCAGCCTTCGACCCACTATACAGCAGCTGGTATCAATTCCATCAGAATGTGAGCGACAAAGCCATCGAGCAGGAGTGCCGCATTGCCTCAGAAATGGGAATGAAAACCATCATCGTTGACGACGGATGGCAAACCGACGACAATAACCGTGGGTATGCCTTCTGCGGCGACTGGGAGGTGAGCAAGAACCGGTTCCCGGATATGCGCACCCATGTGGCAAAGGTGCAGGCAATGGGCATGAAATATATGATGTGGTATTCCGTGCCTTATGTGGGACGTCACAGCAAAGCCTACGAGCGCTTTAAGGGCAAATATCTGTGGGAGAGCGACCGCGACAACATTGCCGCCTTCGACCCTCGGTTCCCCGAGGTGCGCGAGTATCTGTGCAGTGTGTATGAGCGTGCTCTGCGCGAATGGAATCTCGATGGATTCAAGCTCGACTTCATCGATACATTCCGCCCAAGCGCCAACGATCCCGCTGTAGCTGAAAACTATGCCGGACGCGACATAAAGTCGGTTACTGAAGCCACAAACGTGCTCATGAATCAGGTGCGCGAGCATCTTCAGGCCATCAAGCCCGATTTGCTTATCGAATTCCGTCAGGAATACATAGGCCCGGCCATCCGCCAATATGGCAACATGCTTCGTGCTGGCGATTGCCCTGGTGATATGGCTGCCAATCGCATTCGCACGGCAAATCTCCGCATCACATCAGGTCACACTGCCGTGCATGCCGATATGATAGAATGGAATGTCGATGAGTCGCCCGAGGTGGCTGCACGTCATATCCTCTCAGCGTTGTTCAGCACCATCCAGTACTCGATGATGCTTTGCGACATCAGTCCCAAGCAGCGAGCTATGATTAAGCACTGGATTGACTTCACCCAGTGTCATCGCACCACATTACTAAAGAGCAGCTTCCGTCCATATCATCCCGAACTTTGCTATCCGCTGATTGAGGCTGAAAGCGCCGACGAACTTATCTCTGCCGTTTACGCCGACAATACTATAGCCACCGTTGCCTCTGCTGACAAAACTGTATATGTGGTTAATGCAACCGGACAAGGGAGTGTGGTGGTTGACCTTGCAGCTGCTCCGCGCCGCATCGAGGCGTTCGATACTTATGGCAATCCGGTAAAGGTGGCAAAGCCAAAGGCTGGTGTGTCGCGAATAAGCGTGCCCGTGAGCGGATATATACGTCTCGATTATAAATAAATGTAAACAATTGAGGGCTGATTGTTAAATAATGATAATACGCTGCAAATATTCCGTGATATGTTTTGCAAATATGTTTTTAAGCAGTACTTTTGCATCACGAAACACCGCGGGGTGGAGCAGTGGTAGCTCGTTGGGCTCATAACCCAAAGGTCGTCAGTTCGAGTCTGGCCCCCGCTACTAAGAGAAGCAGTTGCATTTGCAGCTGCTTTTTTCATATTTCGGAGAAGTTTGTGGTAGTCGACCAGTTCGGAAATGAGCGCCAACAGCAATTAATCAGCTATGAATTCGGGAAAAAGTAACAGTATCTGCGAATTAATTAAAGAAAAATAGTGATAATTCATTATATAAAAAGCGATAAAAACCAAGATAATTATTACCTTTGATGCGGGGAAATGAAGGCGCTGTATCCAGCCGCGTGACGTCATTCCCTGAGGCAGAAAACAATAACATCTGCCACAACTTGAACAATTATCGGGAAAATAAATGAAAGTACTTAAATTCGGAGGAACATCAGTAGGAACGGCTGCCAGCTTGGCAAATGTGAAGCGCATAGTTGAGAGCCGCGACGAACGAGTAATAGTGGTAGTATCGGCTCTTGGTGGCCTTACCGACAAACTTATCAGCACAGCGCGGCAGGCTTCGCAGGGCGATGTATCGTATCTGCAAAGCTATGCCCAGATAGTAGAGCGCCACAACGATATAATCAACGCAATGGTGCCCCGTTCGCGCCGTATGTATGTCGAGCAGATAACCAGTTCGTTGCTCGATGAACTGGGCAACATATTCCGCGGTGTATCGTTGATAAAAGACCTCTCGTGTCGTACGCTCGACATCATTGTAAGCTATGGTGAGCGCTTGTCGTCGGTTATAATAAGCTGTATAATCGATGGCGCCACTCATTTCGATTCGCGCAATTTCATAAAGACTGAATGCCAGTTTGGCAAGCATATAGCCGATATAAAGCTGTCGGAAAGCCTCATTCACGAGACATTCGACAATTTCACCGGACGTGTAGCAGTGGTGCCTGGTTTTATTTCCACCGACCGCGATAGCGGCGACATCACCAATCTGGGACGTGGTGGCAGCGACTATACGGCCGCAATTCTGGCTGCAGCACTTGATGCCGATGCGCTTGAAATATGGACCGATGTCGACGGTTTCATGACAGCCGACCCACGGGTTATCAACAATGCATATGTCATCGACCAGCTCACATTTATCGAGGCGATGGAGCTGTGCAACTTTGGTGCTAAGGTGGTGTATCCACCCACTATATATCCGGTGTTCCACAAGAACATCCCTATTCTAATAAAGAACACCTTCAACCCATCGGCGCCAGGCACGCTTATCAGTGAGGTCGATTCGTCGGCCGACGGACGTGCCATCAAAGGTATTTCGTCGATTAACGATACATGTCTTATCACCCTCACAGGTTTCGGCATGGTGGGCGTGATTGGTATCAATTCACGCATTTTCAACGCCTTGGCGCGCAATGGTGTGAGTGTGTTCCTCGTGTCGCAGGCTTCATCGGAACACAACACCTCGTTTGCCGTTAAGAACTGTGATGCTGACACCGCCGTAAGAGTGCTCAAAGAGGAGTTTGCAGCCGAACTTGGCACCGGCGAAATCAGCGGTATCGAGCCTGAGCGCGACCTTGCCACAGTGGCCATTGTGGGAGAGAACATGAAGCATACCCCCGGTATTGCCGGAAAACTGTTCAATACGCTTGGCCGTAACGGTATCAATGTGATAGCATGTGCTCAAGGTGCCTCTGAAACCAATATCTCGTTTGTAATCAAGATCGAAAGTCTTCGCAAGGCGCTGAATGTTATCCACGATTCGTTCTTCCTGTCGCAGAACCAGGTGCTCAACCTGTTTATTGCCGGAGTGGGCAATGTAGGCGGCGATTTGATTGAGCAGATCCGCGGCCAGCAGGAAAAACTGCTTAAGGACAAGCAGCTCGAGCTCAAGATAGTGGGTATCTCCAACTCGCGGCACTGTATCTTCAATCGCGACGGTATCGACATCAGCCATTTCCACGACCTTCTCGATGCTTCCGACAAAGTGGCATCGCCCGAAATTATCAGAGACGAAATCCTTAGCATGAACATTTTCAATCCCGTGTTTGTTGATTGTACTGCAAGCCCGGCAATTGCAAGCATTTATGCCGATTTGCTCTCGCATAACGTGAATGTAGTGGCCGCCAACAAGATAGCTGCTTCGTCGGACTACGAAAACTATAGCCGACTGAAGAGCATTGCATCGAAGAAAGGCGTTAAATTCCTCTTCGAGACCAATGTGGGAGCCGGTCTGCCGATTATCAACACCATCAACAACCTGATTAACTCAGGCGATAAGATTCTTAAAATCGAAGCTGTGGTGTCGGGCACATTGAACTACATCTTCAACGTGGTGAGCAAGGACGTAAGTCTCAGTCAGGCCATCGATATGGCTCGCAAGGCTGGATACAGCGAGCCCGATCCACGTATCGACCTCAGCGGCAAGGACGTTATCCGTAAACTGGTGATTTTGGCTCGTGAATCAGGGTATAAAGTTGAACAGGACGACGTTAAGCGAAACCTCTTTATTCCCGACAAGTACTTCGACGGCACTGTGGAATCGTTTATGGACGAAATCAAGACTCTTGATGGCGAATTCGAGCAAAAACGCAACCGCGCACAGGCTGATGGAAAGCACTTCCGTTTTGTTGCCAAGATGGAGAACGGAGACGTATCGGTGGGGTTGGAGGAAGTTGGCCCCGGCCATCCGTTCTACTCGCTCGAAGGCAGCAACAACGTTATTCTGATTACCACCGAGCGATATAAGGAATACCCGATGGAGATAAAAGGCTACGGAGCCGGTGCCGAGGTTACTGCCGCCGGTGTGTTTGCCGATATCATCAGTATTGCCAACATACGATAAACTGGTTTTTGTCAATGAAATATCTCATCATACTTGGCGATGGCATGGCCGATGAGCCCATAGCCGAACTCGGGGGGATGACTCCGCTCGAGGCGGCCGACACCCCGTCGTTCGACCGTCTTGCACGGCAATCGAGGATGGGACTGCTCAACACCGTTCCCGACGGATTTGAACCGGGTAGCGAAATAGCGCATCTTTCCTTGCTGGGTTACGATGTGCCCGGTGTGTTCGAGGGGCGGGGTTCATTAGAGGCAGCAAGTATGGGTATCGACATAGAGCAGGGCGAGATGGCTCTGCGCTGTAACATAATATGCATTGAAAACGACAGAATTAAGAACCATTCGGCCGGACATATATCCACCGAAGAAGCTTCGCAGCTGATTGCCTCGCTACAACAAGAACTTGGTGGCGGCGATGTGAACTTTTTCCCTGGTGTGTCCTATCGTCACTTGCTGAAGATTAAGGGGGGCAACAAGAATATAGTGTGCACACCTCCGCACGATGTGCCGGGTACTCCATGGCGAGATGTGCTGGTAAAAGCCACAAAGCCAGAGGCCGAGTCAACTGCCGACCTCATAAATAGTCTTATTGTCAATTCGCAGCAAATCCTGGGCAAGCATCCTGTTAATATTAAGCGAATAAGCGAAGGAAAGGACCCTGCAAACAGCATATGGCCATGGTCGCCTGGATATAAACCATCAATGCCTACACTGATGCAACGCTACGGTATTCGTAACGGTGTGGTGATTTCGGCTGTCGACCTTATCCGCGGCATCGGTGTGTATGCCGGATTACGTCCAATAATTGTTGAAGGTGCAACCGGGCTTTACGACACAAACTACGAAGGAAAGGCCACGGCTGCCATTGAGGCGTTGAAGAACAACGATTTTGTGTTTCTTCACGTAGAGGCAAGCGACGAAGCCGGACATGAAGGCAACTACGAACTCAAGAAAACTACAATTGAGTATCTCGACCACCGTGTGTGCCGTCCTATTCTCGATGCTCTCGCCCAATTCGATGAGCCTGTAACGCTTGCTGTTTTGCCCGACCATCCTACACCTTGCCGCATCCGCACCCATTCGGCAACTCCCGTTCCGGTGATGATTTACACTCCTGGGGTGGCCCCCGACAATATCAGCCGGTATAACGAGCGCTCGGCAGCTGCCGGTTCGCTTGGCTTGATGCAACGCGACGATTTCATGAACATATTGTTTAACCGTAAACCATAACCTATATATATTCTTTAAGAAATGAAATATTACAGTACAAATAACCATTCGATAAAGGCCTCGCTCCACGATGCCATTGTCAAAGGGTTAGCTCCCGATAAAGGCCTTTATATGCCGGAGCGTATTCCGGCATTGCCTAAGGCATTCTTCAAGAATATTGCCAACATGTCGCTGCAAGAGATATCGTTTGTGGTGGCAAACACTCTTTTCAATGACGATATCGATTCGGCTGTGCTGAAGGACATCGTTTACGATACCCTCAACTTCCCGATACCGCTGGTGCACGTGTGCGACAACAAGTATAGTCTCGAACTCTTCCACGGCCCGACTCTGGCATTCAAGGATGTGGGTGCGCGCTTCATGGCCCGTATGCTCGGCCATTTCAACTCGCTCGACAACACTCAGGAAGAAGTGAATGTGCTCGTTGCCACTTCTGGCGATACCGGCAGTGCTGTGGCCAACGGATTCCTCGGAGTGCCAGGCGTGCATGTATATGTGCTTTATCCTCACGGTAAGGTGAGCAAGATTCAGGAAGCTCAGTTCACTACTCTCGGCCGAAACATCACTGCAATTGCAGTTAACGGCACTTTCGATGACTGTCAAGCTCTTGTAAAGAGCGCTTTCATGGATAAGGAGCTGAACGATGCAATGAAGCTTACCAGCGCCAACTCAATAAATGTGGCACGCTTCTTGCCCCAGATGTTCTACTATTTCTTTGCCTATGCCGAGCTCGCAAAGCGCGAACAGCCGCTTGACAACATTGTAGTGGCTGTGCCAAGTGGAAATTTCGGCAATATTTGTGCTGCGCTGATTGGCAAGGCAATGGGATTGCCAATCAAGCGTTTCATTGCTGCAAACAATCGTAACGATATTTTCTTCAAGTATTTGCTTACAGGCAGCTACGAGCCTCGCCAGTCGATTCCTACAATTGCCAATGCTATGGATGTGGGAAATCCGAGCAACTTTGCTCGCATTCTCGACCTTTACGGCAATTCGCACGATGCAATTTGCCGCGACATTAGCGGTTGCAGCTATACCGACGAACAGATTGCACAGACAATAAAGCAGACATATGACAATGTGGGATATCTGCTCGACCCGCATGGAGCTGTGGCATACCGAAGCCTTGAGGAGCAGCTTAAGGACGATGAAACTGGTATATTCGTTGAAACTGCGCATCCTGCCAAGTTCAAGAGTACGGTTGAGCATATTATCGGCGCACCGGTAGAGGTTCCTGAGCGTCTGGCTGCATTTATGCGTGGCGAAAAGCGTTTCGTGAAGATGGCTTCGGCATTCAGCCAATTCAAGAAGTTCCTTCTTGCCGAATCGGCCCGTTAATTGTTTGGCATTAAGCTGATAATAATCGAAAGGTCACCAAGAGCAGAATCTCTCAGTGACCTTTCGGTGTTATCAGATGCGGCTCAGCCTATAGTGGCAGCTCCGAACAAAAGCCATATGAGCCATATTACTACAAATGCAATTATGCTGAATATCAGCGCTGTGAGCATTGTGTGGGTGCTCCTTTTCCATCGGTTACGACCGATGCGATGTTTGTGGTTAACCGACAGCTCCTTGTCGCGGCGTCTGCGGGTGGCAAGGCTGAACACCACAGCGGCCAGCATGCCGAACGCCACCGATATCACAAGCCAATTAACAAGATGAAAATCGTACATGGTTATAGTTGGTTAATAAGTTTATAATCAAGCTGTTCAGTCGATATCGTCGTCGCACTGCACCTCGGCAAGCTCACACATTTCGGCATATTGGTTCCATTCCGGGTCGAGTTCGGCATATATGCTTATGGGTAGGAGTTCGTAGGGGGCGAGCACTTCATTGAACTTACGGCCGAATATATTGTTGCTCAATGTGTAGAAAATCCAGTTGCGCTGGCCATCGCCGGTGAATATACCGGTCATAACAGCCACAGGGTCCTTGTCGAAAGTGGCGTTGAGGGCATCGGTTATTTCTTCCATCAGTTTCGATGTGGCGAAGTCGGGCATACCGTTGGCATCGGGCTCGTAGGTCCACGTAACCTCGATGCGGTTAACAAATTTGCCGGTGGCTTTCACCGCTTCCATATCCTTTCGGCCGGTAACTATTATCAGTTTGCCATTCTCGGCTTCGTTGGGCGAAGTCCACCATTCCGATGTAATTTTCAGTTTTGCCATAGTGTACAGTTATAGGTTTTGAAGGAAAGTTTCGGCGTCGTGGAGCGTTTCAGGCTTTCCTATATCGATAATTTTCAGGTTGTTAACGGCATATCCGTGAATGTCGAGCCGATTGCAATTATCGAGGTAGAAGTCGATGATTGAGAATTTGCCATTACACTCATTGCCGGTCATCTCATCGGCAAGCCTGGTGTTAGCCACTTCGATGCCACTGTAGGCATATTCGAGATATTCCCCTTCGCGATACGTGAATCCGGCGGGCTTTGTGCTTCCTGTGGCCTTGTTCACCCATCCTTTAAGACGCATCTGCCGGTCAAAGAGCAGGTAGCGCTGGGTTGAGCGACTGCTTACCAGCAGAGTGGCTACGGCGCAGCTGGAAATATGGTGCTCTACGAGGCTGGTGAGGTCGCAGTCCGACAGGATGTCGACATTGTGGAACAATATCGGCGTGTCGGTGCAGTTAAGTGCTTTCATTGCCTTTTTCATACCCCCTCCGGTATCGAGCAGCATGTCCGATTCGTCGGATATAGTGATTTTTATGCCGAAGCTATTGTTTGCCGCGAGAAAGTCGATAATCTGTTGAGGAAAATGGTGTACGTTGATAATGATGTCGTTGAATCCCGATGCTTTCAGCTTTTCGATTACGTGCTGCAGCATTGGCTTTCCGCAAATAGGCACAAGGGCCTTGGGCATGGTGTCGGTGAGTGGCTTCAGCCGGGTGCCGAGCCCGGCTGCAAATATCATTGCTTTCATTCTTTGCGGTCAAAAGTCTGTTCGATATTCTGTTCGCGGTGTACAAGCTCTACCTTCACCCCGAATTTGCTGTTCAGGTGCTCGGCCATGTGCTGGGCCGAGTATACCGAGCGGTGCTGTCCGCCTGTGCAGCCGAAAGCCACCGACAGGTTGGTGAATCCACGTTCCATGTAACGTTTCACCGATGCATCCACAAGGGCATATGCATGCTCGAGGAATGTGAATATCTCGCCGTCGTCCTCAAGGAACTTAATCACTGGTTCATCGAGGCCGGTAAATGGCTTGTAGCGGTCATATTTGCCGGGATTGTTTACAGCACGGCAATCGAATACAAAGCCTCCGCCGTTGCCGCTGGGGTCGTCGGGAATGCCTTTTTTGTATGCGAAACTCAGCACTTTCACGGTGAGCTGGCGTTTCTTGAGATCGTCCTTGAATTGCTTAAGGTTGCATAGTTCGCGCAGTACCTGGCACAGATATGGGTATTCCGGATAGTCCGATGTAAGCAGTTGCCGTAAATTGTCGATGGCAAACGGCACGCTTTGGATGAAATGTGGCTTTTTCTCAAAATAGCCGCGGAACCCGTATGCTCCAAGTACCTGCAGGGTGCGGAACAGTACGAAGTGGCGCAGTTGGCTGTAGAATTCAGCTTCATCGATAGGCTCGAATTGACGCACGGCATCGAGATATTCCTTGAGCAGTTCGTTGCGGAGCGTCGACGGGTATTTAGCCTTTGCCTGCCACAAGAACGAGGCGATGTCGTAGTAGAACGGGCCTTTGCGACCTCCCTGAAAGTCGATAAACCACGGTTCGCCTTCGCGCAGCATGACGTTTCGGCTTTGGAAATCGCGATACATAAATGTAGTTGAATTGCTTTTCAGTAACACCTCGCTCATATGCTGGAAATCGTCCTCAAGCAGATTCTCCTGAAAATCGAGGCCTGTGGCCTTCAAGAAACAGTATTTAAAGTAGTTTAAGTCCCAAAGTATTGACCTCTGATTGAACTCGGCCTGTGGATAGCATACCGAGAAATCCATCCCTTTAGCACCGGCAAACTGCACTGAGGCCAATAGCCTTACCGTCTTTCTAAGCATGGTTTTCTCCTCTTCTGAGAACACACTGGTGAGGCGGCCTTTCTCGATGGCCTTGAACAAGATGGTGTCGCCAAGGTCTTCCTGGATATAATACAGGTGGTCGTCGCTGCATGCGTACACCTGGGGCACTGGCAGCCTTTTCGAACGGAAGTGGCACGACATATACATGAATGCCTCGTTTTCTTCGCGGCACGAACCGTATACACCGATTATCGATTTTGCGCCTGTCAGACGGAAATAGCGTCGGTTCGACCCCGATGCCGGCATTTCGGTTATCATTTCGGGCGACGAACCAACAAACTTGGTATATAATTGTTTTAGTTGTTCAGTATTCATCTGTCATTTTCAGTTTTTGTTCATCATCAATCATTCAGCCTATCTTATGCAAAGATATACTAAAACTTCGACACTAAGAGCCAAAAGTGAAGATGAAACAAATAAAAAACGATATATTTGTATTATTAATGTATATTTTATTGGTCTGAATAGATAAAATGACGGCATAAATGGCTATAGATGAAATTTTTATGCGCCGTGCGCTACAATTGGCGCGCAGAGGTTGCGGTTTCGCATCGCCAAATCCCATGGTTGGCGCCGTGGTGGAGTGTGAAGGAAAGATAATAGGGGAGGGCTTCCATCGATGTTGCGGACAAGGTCATGCCGAAGTGAATGCCATTGCATCGGTTCGCAACCGCGATTTGTTGTGTAGGTCGACAATCTATGTCACTCTTGAACCATGCTCCCACTATGGCAAGACCCCGCCATGCTCAAAGCTGATTATCGATTCGCGAATACCGCGGGTGGTTGTCGGTACTGTCGACCCATTTGCCAAGGTGAGCGGACGTGGCATTGTCATGCTTCGTGATGCAGGTGTCGAGGTAAAGGTGGGCGTACTCGAGGATGAATGCCGACGCCTTAATGAACGTTTCTTCTATGCCCACACTCATGGCAGGCCATATGTGCAGCTCAAATGGGCTGAGACAGCCGATGGATTCTTGGCTACGACCGAATCCGATGGCTCGCATAAGCCGATAGCTGTTTCTTCTCCGTTCACTCAGATGCTTATGCACCGTGAGCGCGCCAAGTGCGATGCCATAATAGTGGGCGCCGGTACGGTGGTGAGCGACAATCCTTCGCTTAGTGTACGCCTGTGGCCATCGAGAGTGAATCCACTTCGGGTGGTGCTCGACCGTAACAATCTCATCCCTTCGGATGCTGCGGTTGTAACTGATGGTGGCTGCACGCATGTAGTATCCAACGACAATATAGAAGCATTGCTTGCCGACCTTTATAATCGCAACATCACCAGCGTGATGGTGGAGGGAGGTGCAAATGTGCTCAGCCGCTTCATTGCTTCGGGGTGCTGGAACGAGGCCCGTGTGGAACGCAATATGGGCATATCTCTTGGCTGCGGACTCCATGCCCCACATATCGACGGGCTATTAACAAATGTAGAAAAGCATTTTCAAAGTATAATTTATTGCTTCACGAATCGGTGAAACCTTAAAAAAGCGATATAAATAGGGATATTATCGTTGTGAGGTGTTCTAAATCGAACTTAAGTATTATTTTTACACTCGATTTCGTGTATTCTGCGTTGCATCGAAGGAATAATGTCGCATTTTTAGCGCGGTATCGACGAATTTTTGTAAATTTGCACTTTAATCAGTAGAATTATAGAAAAAAGATAATGAATAGAAAAAGTCTGGTTTATTTCTTTATGATCGCTTTGTTTGCGATGGTATCGTGTAACAGTAGCGACACAGAGGAATATGAAGAATATGTGTTGCCCTCGGATGTGGCAATTACATCGTTCACCATATCTGCAAACGACGATTTGCTTGAAAATCTCGACTCAGTATACTTTACTATCGACCTTGAGAACCGCCGTATATTTAATGCCGACTCGCTGCCTAAAGGCACCGACGTGTCGCGACTGGTGGTTAACATCACATATCCGTTGGTGCAGAGCATCAAACTGAAGGTTACCGGAGGAAAGGTGATGGAAGATGAGGAAATCGACTATTATCAGCAGTCGACCGACAGTATCGACTTCACCGGAAATGTGGCTCTGGAACTTGTGTCGGCTGACGGCTCTACCACTGCTACCTACGACATCAAGGTGAATGTGCATCAGATGGACCCCGATTCGCTTTATTGGAACAGCACAAGCCGCCGCGACCTGCCGGCTCTCAACTCTCCGCTGGCACAAAAGACGGTGATGATGGCGGATAAGCTGTTCTGTTTAATGAAAGAAGCATCGCAATATGTGATATCGTCGACTTCCGACATCGAAAACGATGACTGGACCACTGAAGTGCTCCAATTGCCGTTTACACCTGTCGTAAACTCTTTCACTTCGACCGACGATGCTTTGTATTTGCTCTCCGATTCTAACGAGTTATATAAGTCGGCCGACGGTATCAACTGGACTTCGACAGGCAAGCAGTTTGAAAGCTTGATTTGCGGCTACGAGGAATACCTGTTGGGTGTGGTGCTCGACGGTTCGAAGTACGTATGCGACATGTATCCGCGTCGTGATGGCTTCTTGCCTTTTGAGGCAGAATCTGATTTCCCGGTTTACGGCACATCGAATGCCATAAGAATAGAAAACGTCTGGAGTGTGACTCCCCAGTATATTGTGCTTGGTGGTATTGACGCCTCAGGTCGTAAGACTGGCGCATGTTGGGGCTTCGATGGCAGCACATGGGGTAAGATTTCAAACCGTTGTATGCCGGCTGTCTCGGGCGCAACAATCGTTTCTTACACCACTTATACTGTTAAAGATAACTGGAAAACCGACGAATACGTTACTTGGCTGGCATTCGGTGGACGTGAATCAGACGATTCGATGCGCGATTCGGTGTATATCTCTTATGACAACGGTATGAACTGGATGAAGGGGGGCGACCTTATTCAATTGCCTGAATACATCCCTGCTTTCGACAATGCCCAGGCATTCGTGATTAGCCACCACCTAACTGCTCGCACATCGTCGGGAACTGGTTCGGCGTGGACTTCATACCCGTCGCGACGCTTGCCGGCATGGTATCATATTGTTAAGCCTGCATCGACCCGCGGCATCGAATATGAATGGGATTGCCCATACATTTATCTCTTTGGCGGCGAAGATGCCAATGGAGTGCTAAGTAACAGTATCTGGAAAGGTGTTATCAACCGATTGTCGTTTAAGCCGATAATCTGAGGCTGCTCACCTTACCTGTTTTTGGATATAAAACAATGAAATGAGAATCCGCAGTTTAGCTATATTGCTGGTGATGATGCTCTCGGCTGCCTTTACGGCCGGTGCGCAGAGCTATCGTTACGAAATTGGCGCAGGGCTGGGCATGAGCGGATATCTTGGCGATGCCAACAAAAGCAATATGTTCAAGAATCCCGGGTTTGCCGGTGGATTCCTTTTCAGGTATGTAATGAACTATCGGTTTGCCATCAAGGGCGCGCTATCGACGGCTTCGCTCAGTGCCAATTCGGCCGACTTCGACGATTATTTCCCGGGTGGCGAAACCTACAAGTTTAGTTCGCAGGTGTATAATCTCGATGCACAGTTCGAGTTTAACTTCTTCAACTATGGCATTGGGTATAAATACAAGCGGCTGCACCGGCTGGTACCATATCTGGCACTGGGTGTGGGTGCCACTATGGCTTCGTGCGATGGAAACTCCACTGTGGCATTTTCATTGCCAATGAGCGCAGGGGCAAAGTTCAAAGTGAGTGAGCGCCTGAATCTCGGGCTTGAGTTCACCATGCGTAAAGTGTTCAGCGATAAGGTTGACAATTTTACGCTCGACGATTTGAATGGCATTAAAAGCTCGTTTATGAAGAATACCGACTGGTGCTCTACAATTATGCTATCGGTAACATATGAGTTCGGCAAGCGATGCACGCAATGCCATTATGTAGAATGATAAAAGTTAGAGAGTGATGACATTGGCACAAACAATAGACAAGACGCGATTGCCCCGCCACGTGGCCGTGATAATGGACGGAAACGGAAGATGGGCCAAAAGCCGTAATCTTGACCGGACCGAAGGCCATGTTGAAGGCGTCAACACTGTGAGGAAAATCACGGAGATTGCCTCTGAAATAGGAATAGAGTATCTCACGCTTTACACATTCTCAACCGAGAACTGGAACAGGCCTAAATATGAGGTAGATGCTTTGATGAATCTTATTGTCGTGGCCATTGAGCGTGAAACGCCCGACTTGATAAAGAACAACGTGCGCCTTACTGCCATTGGCGATTGGAGCCGCATGCCCGATTTTGCCTGTGAACGTCTACGCAAATGTATCGACGACACTTCGCATTGCACCGGGCTCACTCTGGTGCTCGCCTTGAGCTACTCCGCGCGTTGGGAAATTGTTGATGCAGTTAAGCGATTAGCCCAAGCCGTTGCGGAAGGAACAGTAAAGGCCGACGACATCAACGAATCGGTGATTGCCTCGAATCTTACCACTGGCAACATACCGGACCCCGACTTGCTGATTCGTACCGGTGGAGAAATGAGAATCAGCAACTTCCTTCTGTGGCAGATTGCATATTCTGAACTGTACTTTACCGAAAAGTACTGGCCTGATTTCTCGAAGGATGATTTTGTTGAGGCTATCCTCGACTATCAGCGACGCGAACGCCGTTTTGGTAAAACAAGCGAACAAGTAAAACAATGATGATGACAAAAAACTATACATTATATATAAACATGCGTAATAAGGTAATTATTTCGGTTCTTACGTTTCTGATGCTTTGCTCTGGCTTTGCCGCAGCTCAGACTTCGAACGATACCATATATGCTCCGAATATCATCTACTCTGCAATGCCGAAGAAGTATGAAATTGCCGGTATCAAGGTAACCGGCGTTTCGAACTACGAGGACTACATTGTCATTGGTTATTCCGGTCTTTCCGAAGGTCAGGTGGTTGAAATCCCTGGTCCGGAGATGACAAACGCCGCTAAGCGTTTCTGGCGTCAGGGCTTGTTCTCGAAAGTGCAGATAAAGGTGGAGAAAGTGTGTGGCGATAAGGCTTGGCTCGAGATTGCTCTTCGCCAGCAGCCGCGTGTGTCGCAAATCAACTATAAAGGCATGAAGAAAGGTGAGCGCGAAGACATTGAATCGCGTTTGGGTCTGATGAAGGGTAGTCAGTTCACTCAGAATATTGCTTCGCGAGCAACCCAGATTATCGAAAAATATTACGCAGCCAAAGGTTTCAAGAATGCCGACGTGAAGGTTATCCAGAAAGACGACCTTAGCCGCGAGAACGAGGTTATCGTTGACATCGTTGTCGACAAGCACAAGAAAATCAAGGTGCATAAGATTTATATTGACGGAAACCAGCAAATCAGCGACCGCACCCTGAAGAATGCGATGAAGAAAACCAACGAGAGCGGCAATCTGCTGAACCTCTTTAAGCAAAAGAAGTTTGTGCCCGACGATTATCAGGCCGACCTCGAGAACATAATCAGCAAGTACAACGAGAAAGGCTACCGTGATGCCAAGATATTGAGCGACAGCGTGGTAAACTACGACGAGAACCATGTGGATGTGTTTATCGACCTCGAAGAGGGCCAGAAATACTATATCTCCGACATAAGTTGGGTGGGTAACACCATTTATCCGTCGTCGTTGCTCGATAATGTGCTCGGAATAGGTGCCGGTGAGATTTACAATCAGAAGCAGCTTAACAAGCGTGTGAGCGAAGACGACGACGCTGTTTCAAACTTGTATCTCGACCGCGGTTACTTGTTCTCGCAGGTTATTCCTATCGAAAAGAATATTCATGGCGACTCCATTGCCTTGGAAATGCGAATTGTAGAAGGTCCGCAGGCTCGAATCAACAAGGTTGTGATTAATGGTAACGACCGTCTTTACGAGAAAGTAGTTCGTCGTGAGCTTCGTGTTAAGCCCGGCCAGTTGTTCTCGAAGTCCGACCTTATGCGTTCGGCACGTGAAATTGCCCAGACAGGTCACTTCGACCCGGAAAACATGGACATCCGTCCTGAGCCTAACCAGTCGAACGGTACGGTTGACATTCTGTTCAATCTGCAGTCGAAAGCTAACGACCAGGTTGAAATCTCGGCAGGTTGGGGTCAGACTGGTATCATTGGTAAGCTGGCACTCAAGTTCACCAACTTCTCAATCCAGAACCTCTTCAATCCGTCACGATTCAAAGGTATAATACCGCAGGGCGAGGGCCAGACATTCACCATCAGTGCACAGACCAATGCCCGCTACTATCAGCAGTATGCCATCTCGTTCCTCGACCCATGGTTTGGTGGTAAGCGTCCTAACTCGCTATCGGTTTCGGCATACTATTCGCGCCAGACGGGTGTTAACTCATCGTACTATAACAGCAACTGGTCGAACGGTTATGGGTATGGCTACGGTTATGGTTACGGCTATGGATATGGGTACAACTCCGACTACTATCAGAACAGTATTGAGAACGCATACGACCCCAACAAGTATCTGCAGATGATTGGCGTGACTGTGGGATTCGGTAAGCGTTTGAGCTGGCCTGATGACTACTTCACTCTCACTGCCGAACTTAGCTACCAATGGTATAACCTCAAGAACTGGGAATACCTTTACTATATGACTAATGGCGTGTCGAACTCAATCACTCTCGGACTTACACTTGCCCGCTCGAGTATCGACAATCCTCTGTATACCCGTAGCGGTAGCTCGTTCTCGCTCAATCTGCAGCTCGCTCCGCCTATCTCGCTCATCCGCAATAAGGACTGGGCTATGCTTGCTTCGCAGAACACTACCGAATCGAAAAAGGAACTCTATCGATGGATTGAATACTGGAAACTACGCTTCAAAGCCAAGACATATACTCCAATCCTCAATCCCGACGGACAGTACACTCTCGTGCTCATGACCCGTGCCGATATTGGTTTGCTTGGTAGCTATAACAAGCACCTGAAGTCGCCGTTCGAGACATTCTATGTGGGTGGCGACGGTATGAGCGGCAGCTACACCTATGCAACCGAGACCATCGCCCTTCGCGGTTACGACAACGGTTCGTTCACCCCTTGGGGCAAGGAAGGCTACGCATATGCCCGCTACATCGCCGAACTCCACTTCCCGTTCATGCTCCAGCAGTCGACCACAATCTACGGCTTGGCATTTGTTGAAGGTGGTAACGCCTGGACCTCGGTAGGTGAGTTTGCTCCGTTTAACATTAAGCGCTCGGCCGGTTTGGGTGTGAGAATCTTCCTCCCGATGGTGGGTATGATGGGTATCGACTGGGCCTACGGTTTCGACAACGTATTTGGCAACAAGGGCGGAAGCCACTTCCACTTCATCTTAGGTCAAGAATTCTAATATTTTATTAATAAGCATTATAAAGGATAGGATGATTTTTGTTCCTATCCTTTTTTATGCTATTTTTGTAGATATATTGAATAAACCTTTTCGGCGCTGATGCGTCATATTATCAGAAACCAGTTTTAATTGACTTTATCATGAAACGTATATTAATCATTTGTGGTGCAGTGCTGTTGATGGCAATGAATGCTAAGGCACAAAAATTCGCTCTCGTGGATATGGAATACATAATGAAGAATATTCCGGCCTATGAGATGGCCAACGAACAGCTAAACCAGCTTTCGCAACGCTGGCAAAAGGAGGTTGAGGCAAAAGGCAAGGAAGTGCAGACTATGTATAACAACTTCAAGAGCGACATGGTGTTTCTCACCGACGAGCAGAAGCAGAAACGTGAGCAGGAAATCGTCGACAAGGAGAAGGAAGCCAACGAGCTAAAGTATAAGTATTTCGGCCCGGAAGGCGAGCTTTACAAGAAACGTCAGTCGTTGCTTAAGCCAATTCAGGACGATGTGTATAATGCAGTGAAGAAGGTGTCGGAAGAACGTGGCTATCAGGTGATTTTCGACCGTGCATCGTCGCAGAGCATAATTTTCGCATCTCCGAAGATTGATGTCAGCAATGAAGTGCTTACAAAATTAGGATATTCAAAATAATGTATTAATTTTGCACTGAATTTGAGAGAACTAACTCTAAATACAGAAATTAAACAAAACTAAATAGAAATGATTAAGAAATTATTATTGATTGCTTTGATAGCAGTTCCTATGTGTCTTTCGGCACAAAATTTGAAATTCGGTACAGTAAACTCGCAGCAGATTTTCGAGATTATGCCAGAAAAGGACGCTGCAGAGAAAACACTTGCAGAGGTAAGCAAGAAGTACGAAGAAGAATTCAAGAAACTTCAGGACAATTTCCAGAAACAGTACACCGAATTCCAGAGCCTCGACGAGAACACTCCTAAATCTATTCAGGAACGTCGTATGCAGGAACTTCAGGAATCGCAGAACAAGATTCAGAACTTCCAGCAAATGGCAGCACAAGACATACAGAAACAGCAGGAAGCTCTTCTCGCTCCTATCACTGAAAAACTTCAGCAGGCTATCCAATCGGTAGGTAAGGAGAACTCGTTCACTTTCATCTACGACCTTAGCATTCCTTCTGTAGTATATTACGGTGCACCAGCCGAGGATGTTACTCCATTGGTTAAGGCAAAACTTGGCTTGAAGGACACTCCAGCCGCAAAATAATTGATTGTTTAATATAACCAAAAAGGTGGGCAATGATTTGCTCACCTTTTTTTATACCAGCCCGCCGGCATATTTTTGGTGCCGACGGGCTGGTATCGATAAGTAGCTAACTTTGCGCCGGTTAGCGGACAATCACTTTTGTGGCGGCAGAGTTGTTTAGGCTTACTAAATATATCCCTGGGAGTGTTGCAATGCTTGTGCATTGCGATATGGCCCCCGTAAAGATGCAGCGACCCTCAACCGATACCACTTTTGCCAACAAGGTTTTGCCTGCTGATGGGGTGATGCTTATCGAGCCTCTCGAGGCACTGATTGATGCAATGTCGGCGGCACAATCTGGCGATGATGTTCCGGCAGAGGTTGCGAGACGCAAAATCCAATCGGTGCCTGAACCTCGAAGTATGGCTGTGACATTGGATAGCTCATTGGTGTCGAGGGTTATGTTCTCATCGGTGCCAGTAGCCATATACTTCAGTGTATAGTCGATGTTGGGCACAAGAGGATTGCCGTTCGAGCCGTATATGCCGTGGTTCCAGTCGCGGAAGTCAATAATCTTGAAGCCGCTTTGCAGTTGGTCGAGGTTGTCAAAATAAATGGTGTAGGTTCCTTCGGAATCGGTAGCCGTAAATGCGGGAGCTTGCGATGGCTGCCATGAGCCAAGAACCGACGATGCTCCCACCATATAGAAATATGATGTAGGTTCAGCTCCGGAGTAGCCGAAATGTGATTTCAGCCATTCGGTCTTGGCGCGGAATTTACTGAGGTAGGTGTTGGAGGCCGATGTAACGTCGTCGCATCCATACTGAGGCCATCGCCGGTGGTCGCAATTGGCAGCTTCGCGAATCTGGGCGGAGAACGATGCAATGAACGAATCGATGCCAGAACTGAGATTGTCGATGTAGTTTTGCCAAATCTGTTTCACAATGTCGTTGAATGCTTCGTATTTCACTATTTCACCAATCCAGTGTTGGTGAAAACCAGTGCCCGATGCAATAGTTCGGTCGGTGCCTCGACGGAACGAATTGCCAAAGTCCCATACTGGACCAAACACAATCTTGCTGTCGTTACCGATGTCCTTATGGAAATAGCAGCTGCCATGGAACGATTCGCCGTTGTCGGTGAGTTCCTGCACAAGATAGAATCGTGCGAGCGCATCGGCATCGATTAGTTCCATCCATGAGCAGTCTGATTTGTCGTCGGCATAGATGGCTGCATCGGCGTTTGTGACGAGTGTCAGCAGATAATCGGTTTGCTGTTGCGAGAGCACTTCAGGGCTTTTATAGGTGAAACGCATGGTTTCGCCTGAGCCTTTGTTTTCGTTGATGGTTATTTGAGCAGGGTCGTCATAGTTGTCGATTTCGACAAGCCATCCTCCAGTGATGGCTTCAGGGTCGGTGGCTTGGTCGGGCTGTTCGGTAATGTTAACCCGGTTGGCGTCTACACGTATTGTTTCGGTTAGGAAATATAGCCCGATGTAGTCGCCATTGAGCACCACCTCAACAGGACGTTGCTCTGGGGTATAAGCAAGCCCGAGGCGTCGGCTGAGTTCAAGGCCCATTGTGTTACGCAGAAATGCCAATTCGTCGTCGGCGTGAGCCAGTAGTGCAAAGTGTTTGCTTGCTTTCATGCCCAGCAATGCAGCTTTCGAGGTCAGTTTCACTCGGTATGGCTTCTTGTCGAACCCGGTCCAGGTGTAGTTGCCACGGCCTTTTATTTGCATGGTCAGCGGGCTTTCGGCTGAGCCAAAAGATTCGTATCCTTCGAGCCCGAGAGCATCGAGGTAAAAGGTGGCATTAAGATATGTTTCCTTTGATGTTATTGGAGCATTCCCTTCGGTGCTGATATGAAGCACCGGAAGCGTACCTGACGGCTCAACTGCTCCGGCCATAATGGCAATGGCCGACAGCATTGCCACAAGAATAAGTTTGAAAGGTTTCATAAGAAATAAAATGAATGATAGGTTAGTAGGTTGAATCAGAGGTTGTCGATACTGTCGATGTAACCGTTCATCAAGGCGTATAGACTAAGTCCCGACACACTCCTGATGCCAAGTTTCGAAGTGATGTTTTTTCGGTGCGACAGCACCGTGTTGATGCTGATGTTTAGTATGTCGGCAATTTCCTTGTTGATGTGTCCGTTTGCCACAAGTCTGAGAACATCAATTTCGCGTTGCGAAAGCTCGCTGTTCGAAGTATCGGGCAGGCTTGTCTCGGAGTAGAATTGCGACAGGGTGTCGATGATGTCGGACACCGGGGCAAACCGGCCAATTGAGCGGGCATCGCAGTCGGATGCGTCGGTGACGATGATGCACCGTTGCCTCCGTGGAATGAAGAAGTCGATGTTTTTGCTGAACGAAGAAGCATCGACAATAAACGATGCGCTTGGGCCGGCCACATCGGAGTTGATGCAGTTGCCGATAATTGGCGAAGCTGCACAATACTCTTCGAGAAGGTGCTTTATTCCGGCAGCCAGCAGCGAATCGCTTGTGATTATGTAAATCTGTCCCGTCATTGGCGGTTAAATGAGCGATTTGATGTAAGGAAGGAGAATGCGAGTGCGTATACGGTTGTTTTGTATGATATCCTTCTCCAGTCGGATTATTGCGAACACTACGGCAAGGCACAGATTCTCGTCGTATTCACCGGAAAGGTGAATTATGAACATACTTTTCAGATCGGACAGCTTTTGTTCGATAGCGTCGAACACGGCCATGTGCGATAGGATTTCGTTGGCCGAAAGATTGTCGGCTTTGCGCGCCACAAATGGAAACAGGTGCTCCTTGTCGTATCCGATTGCCTGAATGAGTTCCTTCTTCAGATGAATGAAGAAGTTTAGCATAAGTTCCAGGTTATTGTTGGTGTTGCTTTTTGCAATGAGCAGATTGAAGTGCCGCTCGATGTTTGGCAACTGGAACTGGTGGTAGTTGGCGTTAGTTTGCTTTAGGTAGTCGATAATCTTTGTAGCGTTTACCGAGAGAAGCACTTTTTCGGGAAAATATGATTCGTTGACGAAAGCGTTAAGAATCGATACGAAGAAAGTGGTGTCGATGGCATGTTCGGAGCAAATGTTGCCCACGCTTTTGTCGCCCACACCAAGTCTGATGCCAAATCGGTTGAGCACAGTAATCACATTCGGGTCGTGGTCGAGAATTGAATGTAGCTTGGTTTCAGGTGTGATTAATATCATAGCTCATGAGGTTTTGAAGTAGTGATGAAAGATTTTTCAGTGATAATATAGTCGATGCTCACATCGTGAGTTTCGGTTTCAAATGGTTTGCAAAGCTGGAACTGGTAGATTATTCCGAGTTTTGGGCGGTTACAGGAAGCCAGTAGCCGGTCGTAGTATCCTTTGCCTCGACCGATGCGTCCTCCGGTGGGCGACAGTGCCACAGCCGGCACAATAATCAGGTCGATGCTGTTAACGTCGATGCTGTCGGAGCCGGAGGGCTCAAGGATATTGAAAGCACCCTTGGTCATGGAGTCAGAAGTAGAGTAGGGCACTACCATAATGTCGTTGCCGATAACTTTCGGGAGGAAAATTCTTTTCTGTTGCGACCAACGTATAATAGCATCGTGGGTTATAACCTCGTCGGGAAGCGAATGATACATAAGTATGCTTGTCGCATTTCGGAACAGGTCGGTGCGTTCTACAGCCGATATTATGGCATCGGAAGCGCTACGTCGGTAGTCTTCGGTTATCGATTCTTTTATTGCCTTGATGGCACGTCGTATTTCGGCTTTCGAGCGCATTGCTGAAGGGGCTTATTTCTTCGATTTCTTTTCCGATTCCTGCTCATCGACAATAGGGAACTCGGCCTTACCGGACTTCAAGACCTTGATTGCTTCGGCCACAGTCTTGTCGGCAGTGTTGAACACTGGGTAGAATGCCTGGTTTCCGAATGCGTCGCGGGCAATGAGGGCACGCAGCTGGTTGATGATGAGGTTGCGCGAAATGTTGATATAATACCAGCGAGCCGGAATGCCATGCTGGCTGGCAAATCTGACGAAGTCGCTCAGCAAAGCATCGTTTGATGGCATGCACGACATTAGTTCGTTATAGTCGGCCATTTCTGCGATAGCTTCGCGGTTAATGTCGCAATATTGCATTGCAAATCGCTGCATCATATTGGCGTTCACCACGTTAATGTAGTATGATGTTATGCCCGAAGTGTCATTGGGAACGAATATGTCGGGAATTATTCCGCCACCGCCATAAACTGTACGTCCGGTTGATGTGATAAACACCTGGTCGGTCTTCACTTTTATGCTGTCCTTGTTGTAAACCTCGCCGCTGGTGTAACGGTCGTAGAGCTCAAGTGAATATTCATCGTCGTTGCCACGCTTGAAATCCTTTTGGATGCATCGACCCGAGGGGGTGTAGTATCGTCCTACTGTTAGACGCACAGCGCTGCTGTCGGGAAGCGAAATCTGCTGCTGAATCAGGCCTTTTCCGAAGGAGCGGCGTCCGATGATCAGACCGCGGTCGTTGTCCTGAATGGCACCGGAGAAAATCTCGCTGGCGCTTGCCGAATATTCGTCGATGAGCACCACCAGCTGTACATCCTTGAACGAGCCGTTGCCGTCGCTCCAGAATTGCGATTCGTTGCGTTTCTCGCGGCCTTTGGTGAACACTATCAGGTGGTTTTCGCCGAGAAATTCGTTTGCCATAAGGATGGCAGGCTCCATAAGGCCTCCGCCGTTGCCTCTCAAGTCGATGATATATCGGTTAGCCCCCTCTTTCTGAAGTTCAATGAGAGCGCTGAGGAATTCGTTGTAGCTGTTTTTGCCGAATTTGTTCACTCGGATATATCCGGTTGTCTTTTCAATCATGTACGATGCGTCGATGGTGTGAATCGGGATATCGCCACGTGTGACAGTGAAGAAAATGGTGTTAGGCGAATTGCTGCGTTTCACTCCCAGCTTAACCTTTGAGTTTCGTGCACCGCGCAAACGTTGCATCACTTCGGTGTCCTTGACATTTATCAGAGAAGAGTCGTTGACGCTGATAATACGGTCGCCTGTCATGATTCCCACTTTCTCCGAAGGGCCGCCTGAAACCACTTCATTCACCACAACAGTGTCGTTCATGAGTGAGAACGACACTCCAATGCCCGAGATGCTTCCTTCGAGCTCGCTGTTAACCTTATTGAACTCGTTAGCCGGGATGTATGTTGAGTGCGGGTCGAGGTTTGCAAGAATTTTTGGAATAGACTGTTCAATGAGGTCGTTGATGTCGACCGTGTCGACATACTGTGCGCTCACCAGATTCAGGATGGTGTTTAGCTTACGGTCGTTGTCGCTAATGAATGTCTTGTTTGAGAAATTGTTACCGAAGAACAGACCGATGACAATCGAGACAGCGATAATCAGCGGAATCCATACTAAAGATGACCGGTTGTTGTTCATTTTATATATACCAAATTTATTAGTCAGAGTCTTTTGTAATATGCACGCATTCAATTCCGGCTTGCTCAAGCAGCTTGATTCCGTCGGTTATTCTGTAAAGTTCGCGGAACACAATGCGCCGTATTCCCGATTGAATGATGAGTTTTGAGCACTCAATGCATGGCGAAGTGGTTACGTAAAGAGTAGCGCCCTCGCTGCTATTGTTGCTGCGCGCTACTTTAGTGATGGCGTTGGCTTCGGCATGGAGCACATATGGGAATGTGATTCCGTTGGCATCTTCGCATACGTTCTCAAATCCGGAGGGGGTGCCGTTGTATCCGTCGGAGATAATCATCTTGTCCTTTACAAGAATCGCGCCCACCTGTCGGCGTTTGCAATATGAGTTCTCAGCCCATATTTCGGCCATTCTCAGGTAGCGGTTGTCGAGAATCAGCTGTTTGTCGGTAGGTGTATCAGTCATTGAGATGTGCCTATGTCAAAAAAATTAATTCTGAAATACAAAAATACTAATTATAAATGAAAAAAAATAAGGGATTCGAAAAAATCCCTTATTAGAAAGTGTCACAATAAATGTGAATTATTTCTTGTTTGATTTGTATTTTTTAGCGAGAGTTTTAGGCATTTTCACACCGTCGCGTTCGAGAAGGGCCTCGATTGTGGGCTCGTGTCCGCGGAAACGTTTGTAAAGAGTCATTGGGTGTTCTGTTCCGCCCTTGGTCAAGATGTTGTCCTTGAACGATTTAGCGGTTTCCTGATTGAAGATGCCAGTTTCCTTGAATGCAGCGAAAGCATCGGCATCGAGCACCTCGGCCCACTTGTAGCTGTAGTAGCCGGCAGCATAACCTCCCGAGAATATGTGGCTGAATTGCGGAGAGCAGAGACAACCGTCGACGGCAGGGAAGCATGCAACAGGCTTGAGTGCCTCTTCCTCTAATTTGGCGGCATCGTCAACCGGCGCTTCGATAGTGTGCCAAGCCATGTCGATGAATCCGAAGCCAAGCTGGCGCAGACAAGCATATCCGGCGCCGAATCGCGACGAAGCAATAACGCGGTCGATTAGTTCCTGTGGCATAGGTTCGCCGGTCTGATAGTGGCGAGCAAATCCATCGAGGAATTCCTTCTGAACCAGATAGTTCTCGTTGAATTGCGAAGGAAGTTCAACAAAGTCGCGGTAAACGCTGGTGCCAGAGAGCGAGCTGTATTTAGTGTTTGCAAGCAATCCGTGGATTGCATGCCCGAATTCGTGAAGGAATGTTTCCACTTCGCTGAAAGTGAGCAGCGCAGGAGTTGATGCAGTAGGACGGGTGAAGTTCATTGTAATCGACACGTGAGGGCGTATGTTGTTGCCGTCCTTGTCGATGCGCTGGTCCTTGAACCCGGTCATCCAAGCGCCGGCGCGCTTTGATTCGCGAGGGAAGAAGTCGGTGTAAATGATACCGATATAGTTTCCGTCGGCGTCAGTGACGTCGAACCCTTTCACTTCTGGATGGAACACGATGATGTTCTGGTTTTCGGTGAAATGCAGGCCGTAGAGTTTTGTAGCAAGACCAAACACGCCTTTGATGGTGTTGCTGAGTTCGAAATACGGGCGAAGTTCCTCGTCGTTGATGCTGTATTTTGCGTCCTTGAGCTTGTTCGACCAGAATGAATAGTCCCAGGGATTGATAGTAATCTTATGTCCTGATTCCTTCGATGCGAAATCGCACAGTTCCTTGTATTCCTGTTTCCACACTGGGGTGTAGGCTTCGCGGAGGTCGTTGAGCAAATTGTACACGTTGCCGGTGTTCTGAGCCATGCGACGCTCGAGCACAAAGTCGGCGTAGTTTTTGTAGCCCATAAGGTTTGCAATCTCCATACGTTTCTGAGCAATTTGGCTCATCACTTCCATATTGCTGAATTCGCCGGAAATACCGCGAGAGTTGTAAAGGCGGTAGAGCTTTTCGCGGAGGTCCTGACGAGTGGAGTATTTCATGAAAGGAGAGTAGCTGGGATAAGCCATGGTAACCAGGTATTCGCCTTCACGACCTTTCTTCTTGGCAGCGAGCTTATAGGCTTCGATGGCACTTTCAGGAAGGCCGTCGAGGTCGTTCTCGGTAATCCACATTTCGCACTGGTTGGTGGCTTTGAGGGCATTCTGGCCGAATTTAAGAGTGAGTTCAGAGAGTTCAGCCGACAGTTTCTTGTACTTTGCGCGGTCGTCGCCCACAAGGTTGGCGCCCGAGCGAGCAAAGCTGTCGTAAGTTTTCTGCAGAAGCATCATGTCCTCGGTGTCGAGGTTATACTTTTCGCGGTTATCGTAAACATATTTCACTTTCTTCCAGAGCTCTTCGTTAAGAGATATGTCGGTTGAGAGTTCAGAAAGTTTAGGCGACACGCGGTTCGAGATTTCCATGAGTTCGTCGTCGCTATTCGAAGAGAGCAGAGGATAGAACACGTTGAGCACACGGTTGAGGGTTGCGCCGGCATTTTCCAGAGCCACGATGGTGTTTTCAAAATCGGGAGTAGAGCGCTGTACCACGATAGCATTTATTTCGCGGCGTTGTTCGGCGATGCCCGAATCGATGGCTTCCTCATAATACGACTTGTCGATTTTGTCGAACGGCGTCATCTCGTGAGTGGTCTTGAACGGGCTCAAGAATACATTTTCTGCATTTACCATAGCGGGTAAAGTTGATGCTACAGCCAGTAGCGTTAATAGTCCTTTTTTCATTATTGTTTGTTGTATGTATTTGTTTCTATATATATTAGTATTGTAATCAGCTGCAAAATTACAAAAAAATGATTTTATAGCCCACTTGGGAAATGCTAATTATTGTTGGATGTGGCACATACGTAATCAATGATAATCGGCAGCACCGAAGTGTCGACGCCATGCTTGGCGAGGGTGTCGGAATCGTCGAGCAAATCGTTGCTGAATCGGGCACAATCGCAGCCAAGGGCCGAGAAGCATTTCTGATAGCAGTCAGCAGCCTTGGCCATGTTGCCGGTGGCGAGGTTCAGGTGTCCCATGTTTAGCCAATCCTGAGCGGTTGTCTCCTCGGGCTTTATTTTAGAGTAATATGTTGCGCTTTGCTCGAAATTTCCGGCGGCAAATTCGGCCCAGGCAATCGGGCGGATGGTTCGGGCTGTTCCACCACTGAGGTAGTCGGCTTTGTAGTAGTATTTCAGTGCCTCATCGGTTTTGTCGGCCAGGAGCAGCAGATGCCCGATGTTAAGGATTGTGCGGATGTTGTCGGGCTTGAGTTCGTCGGCTTTGCGATAGTATTGCAGAGCACCGTCGCGGTTGTCGGTGAACTTAAAGCATTGAGCAATGTGGTTTATCACCCAGATGTTGTCGGGCGATAGTATGTCGGCCTTTTTGTAGGCATCGAGAGCTTCGGCATAGCGGCCCATATTCTGATGGCAGAAGCCTATTTTCTGGTATGTCATGCTTGAGGCTTTCTTGAGGTTGATAAGCTGTGCATATAATGAGAGAGCGCAGTCGTAATAGTCGCCGGAGAAATAGAATTCAGCTGTCGAGGTAATGAAATCGGCATCGGTCCTCACTATATCGACCACGGCATTCTCGTTGATAAAAGGCTTTTGTGCAAAGAGTTCGAAAAGTTCTTGGTGATATCTGGCGAATGTG
Source organism: Muribaculaceae bacterium (assembly GCA_016292745.1). Taxonomy (GTDB): domain Bacteria; phylum Bacteroidota; class Bacteroidia; order Bacteroidales; family Muribaculaceae; genus SFRY01. The sequence goes on from JAEDFO010000008.1 coordinate 32,993, forward strand.
AACACTCGGTAAAGAGTCTGAATGTAGAGCATGATGTGCAAGTCGCGCGTTTTGCGCTGCGATTCGGTTTCCGAGGCCTTCAGCTCGTGGCATTCGGCGCTGTACGCTTCGAATTGCGACAGGAAGCTGTCGGTTGACGGCATTGCCGGGTGTGACAATGTACCGATGATGGCATATTTGTCGCAGTCGCACATGTTGGGGATTGCGTCTATCACATCAATCAGCTTTTTGTTGCCTACGCTTAGTAGTTCAGGGTTGCGGCGATCGAATGGTGTGAACCATTTGCTCATGTGCTCAAAACCAGCGCCTTTGCCGAATTTGGAGAACAGGCTGAGATAAACATCGCCTCCGTCTTGCTGTATTTTGTTGAATTCAATAAGTTTGTCGGTGATGTTGGTTGATTCGAAAATCTTTTCCCATTCAGGATTCTGTTCCAGACTGTCCATCATTTCGTTGATGTTTGAGCCTTTAAGTTTTCTGAAAATCTTCGGGCTTATTTTCTTAAGCTCAGGCAGCAGTTCGTCGTTGAAGCGTTGGTTTAATCGCTCTGCATCGGCCGATTTCATGAACTGGATAATGATGCGCTTGATGTCGTTTATAGCATTTGGAGAGTCGGCAAGCTGTTTCATCCTGTTGCCGATGGATGTGCTCAGGTTGAATCGGTCGGTGTGCCGGAAAGCGGCTACGAAAATGCCCACCAGGGCCTGTATTGCAGCACCATCGGACGATGAAGGGTCGGCATATACATCGAAGAGGAATTCGATGCGTCGTTTGTCGAAACAGCGTAATACCGACAGGGTTACGGCTCCGAGAATCATGCGGCGCAGTGGTTCGTCGGCAAAATCATGATAAAGCCGGACGGTGTCGTTGAATGTTTCGATGTCGTTGGTAGGAAGAGTCCACACGCAGTTGAATATGTTGTCTGATGTTCGCCATAAATGTTGAGCTGTTTGCATGCAGGCATTTCCGTTGCGCTCGGGCTCAGGAACAGAGAGCAACTGAGTCAGCTGGCTGGAGACCTCAACATATGTGTCGGTGAGTTGTCGTATGCTGAGGTTCTGATATTTCATCAGACGGCGCGTGTTGAAATATTGGCTTCCCGACTTGTCTTCAACACGGGCATCGTTGACCATGTCGTTCAATCGGTATATATCGTTTACGATACCGGCATACACGCGTTTCTGCTGTGGGTCGTTCACTCCCTGGCATAAATATCTTGTCAGGTAGCTGTAGGCCGTTCGGCAATTGTCGAGCTGCGACGAAAACATCTCGAGAGAGTTTTCGGCAATTAGCTGGGCCAGGGCGTCGAGGGCTTCGTTGATACGGCGCGCCTTTATCGATTGCTCGATGGTGAGGTGTGATATGCGAGGTTTATTTTGGTTCATACGTAATATATAAATTGTATAATCGTATTTCGAGCAAATATAGTGCCAACTCCTGAAACAACGGTCGCAATGACTAATTCCAACGATGTCTGTTGGCGGGCTCGCGGATTTGTGCTAAATTTGCATTTCAACAAAAATACTAAAAATTTCAGATTATGGTAATACAGCGACTTCAATCGTTATATCTGTTTATCGCCATGGTTCTCATGGCAGTGTTTGCATTTGTGCCGTCGGTGGCTTATAGCGTTGACGGCAATGAGTTTCTGCTGTCGCCTTATGGCATCACGACACTCGGTACCGATGGAGCGTCGGTAACCAATCCGCTGTGGGCATATTTTGCCGTGGCAGTGTTTGTGGTTTTGTTTATCTTGCTCACCATCGTCAAGTTCAAGAATCTTAAGTTGCAGAAGCGTCTGGCATGGTTGTCGATACTGCTGGTGCTCAGCTTTGCGGTATCGTTCGGGTTGTATGCATCGTTTGTAGTATCGGCTATTGATGCCAACGCAGTGAGTTGCGATATTAAGTTTGTGGCATTGTTGCCATTGCTCGCCGTCATTCTGATGGCCATGGCCATTGGCCGTATAAAGGCCGACATGAAGCTGCTCAGCGACTCAGACCGTTTGCGTTGATATCTGCCTTATTTGCTGTGGCGCAGTAATTTAGGCGCAAGGAATTTGCCGGTATAGCTTTGAGGACATTTCACCAGTTCCTCGGGTGTGCCGGCAAAAACTATATTACCACCTTTGTCGCCACCTTCAGGGCCTATATCGATAATATGGTCGGCACATTTTATAATGTCGAGGTTATGCTCGATGATTATGATGGTGTGGCCGTGGGCGATAAGGTCGTTGAACGATTTCATCAGGGTGTTTATGTCGTGGAAGTGGAGGCCTGTCGACGGTTCGTCGAAGATGAACAATGTAGGGGTGTTGCGATTCTCTGCGAGGAAGTAAGCCAATTTTACGCGCTGGTTTTCGCCGCCAGAGAGGGTCGACGACGATTGTCCGAGCTTTATATATCCCAGACCTACGTTTTGCAACGGTTTCAGCCGTTGGATAATGCGGTGTTCGGTAGAGCCGTCGGTTTCACCAAAGAATTCGATGGCTTGGTTGATGGTCATCTCGAGAATGTCGTAGATATTTTTGCCGCGGTACTCTATTTCGAGGATTTCGGGTTTGAATCGCTTCCCGTGGCACGATTCGCACACCAGAGTAATGTCGGACATGAACTGCATCTCTACTGTGATGGTGCCTTCGCCCTTGCACTCCTCGCAGCGTCCACCCGGCGAGTTGAACGAGAAATTTCCGGCCGGTACACCCATCTGCTTGGCCAGTTGCTGCTCGGCAAATAGTTTTCTGATTTCGTCGAAGGCCTTAAGATAGGTGGCAGGATTGCTTCGCGACGATTTTCCTATCGGATTTTGGTCGACGAATTCCACCGACGATATCATGTTGAGGTCGCCCCCCAACTGATGGTATGTGCCGGGCGTTTCGTAGGATATTTCGAGATGCTTGGCCAGCGCCTTATAGAGTATTTCCTTCACAAGCGTTGATTTTCCGGAGCCGCTCACGCCGGTTACCACTGTCATTACCCCGAGAGGGAAGCGTACATCGATACCTTTCAGGTTGTGCTGTGCTGCACCGAGAATCTCGATATAGCTGTTCCAGCGACGGCGGTTACATGGCACCGGAATTGCCATTTTACCTGACAGATATTTCTGAGTGTAGCTGTTGGAGCATCCCGACAAGTGGGCGAAATCGCCTTGATACACAATTTCGCCGCCTTTACGTCCGGCTTCCGGACCAACGTCGATGAGATAGTCGGCCGAGCGGATAATATCCTCGTCGTGCTCCACCACAACCACCGTGTTGCCGATTTTCTGAAGCATCTTCAGCACCCGGATGAGGCGTTCAGTGTCGCGCGGATGCAACCCGATGCTTGGTTCGTCGAGAATGTATAGCGATCCCACCAGACTGCTGCCCAGTGATGTGGCAAGGTTTATGCGTTGGCTCTCACCACCGGAGAGGGTTGACGACAGACGGTCGAGGGTGAGGTAGCCGAGACCGATTTCGTTTAGGAAGTCGATGCGGTTGGTAATCTCAACCAGCAAGCGCTTGGCAATGGCGCGCTCGGTATTGTCGAGCTGAAGGTTGGCAAACCACTCTTTCAGTTCCGATACAGGCATTGTCACCAGCTGACTGATGCTCTTGCCGCCAATTTTCACATATCCAGCCTCTTCCTTCAGACGCGAGCCGTGGCACTGCGGGCACACCGTCTTGCCGCGGTAGCGGGCCAGGATTACACGATACTGTATGGTGTAGCTCTTGCTTTCAATCCATTTGAAGAAACCGTCGATGCCCGGGAATGCGCCGTGGCCGTGCCACAGCAAGTCACGCTCCTGCTGTGTGAGCTGATAGTATGGGCGATGGATAGGGAACCCGAGAGGCGAAGCCATGTGGATGAATTCACGTTTCCATTCGCTCATGCGTTCGCCGCGCCAGCACATCACGGCATCGTCATACACCGACAGCGACTTGTCGGGCACCACGAGGTCCTCGTCGATGCCCATCACCTTGCCGTAGCCCTCACATATGGGGCAGGCTCCGATGGGGTTGTTGAAGTTGAACATCATGTCGGAGGGCTCTTCGAAGGTGATTCCGTCGGCCTCGAAGCGCTTTGAGAACACGTGCTCCTTGATGCCGTCGGCAGCCCATACCTTGACAATGCATGAATCGTTGCCCTCAAAGAATGCCGTTTCAACCGAGTCGTAAATGCGGTTGGTGGTTTCGCGCTTTCCGTCGGATGCGAGGCGGTCGATGAGCAGATTGTATCCCTCGGCGTCGGCTGAAGTGTCGGTATCGGTAATCTGAAGGAAAGCTCCATCCTTTTCGAACCGGGAGTATCCCTCCTTCAGGTAAATGTCGGCCTGTTGGGCAAATGTTCGCCCTTCGGCGAGGTCGATTGGCGCAAGGATAGCAAACCGGGTGCCCATGGGGTAGGTGTCGATGCATCGCAGAATGTCGTCGACGGTGTGCTTCTTCACCAGTTCGCCCGAAATAGGCGAATAGGTGCGGCCGATTCTTGAGAAAAGCAGGCGCAGATAGTCGTATATTTCGGTTGATGTGCCCACGGTGCTTCGGGCATTGCGGGTATTGACTTTCTGCTCGATGGCAATTGCCGGTGGAAGACCCTTGATGTAGGAGCATTGCGGCTTCGACATTCGGCCCAGAAACTGGCGGGCATATGACGAAAGGCTCTCAACGTAGCGGCGTTGTCCTTCGGCATACAGCGTGTCGAACGCCAGCGACGATTTTCCGCTGCCCGACAGCCCTGTAATCACCACAAACTTGTTTCGAGGGATGGTAACGTCGACGTTTTTCAGGTTGTTGACCTTTACGCCCGAAGCTTCGATGAATTTTTCCTTTGCCATAGAACAGATAATTTCGAACTGCAAAGATAGCAATAATCTCCGTCGGTTGTTTGCTGCTATTGCCTTAGCATTGTTTTTTTACGAAGAAAATGCCGCTTCAGTTAGTGCCGGCAGCACAGTTGGCACAGCCAATATGGTAGCATATGCAAAGTCAGCCGCCGACTCTTGACGGAGCCGGCGGCTTTGTGGATATTCCGGAAAATGATTATTTCAGTACCAGGGTGTCGCCTGTGTCGACGAGTTCACGAATCACGGCGCGCTCTTGGCCTCCTGGGTTGTTAGGGGCGTGAACCACCAGATAGAGCTTGCCGTCGAAGCCACGGAATATCATGCCGTGGCCGCCGTTGTCCTTGAAGAGAAGTTTTTCCTGTTGCTTCCAAGGTCCGAGAATCTTGCCGGTGGTTGATTCGGCAATGCCCACAGCATATCCCTCCTTACCGAAGTTCGACCAAATCATAAGCAGTTTACCGGTCTTGGTAGTATAGAGGAAGCAACCGTCGGTAACGTATGAGTCGGGCATACCGTTGCTGTGCTTGGCTGGTTTTGCCCACACTGCGCTCGATGCATTAAACAGGCGAGTGGCGCGGCCTACCGAGTGGGATAGGTCATCGCTGAGCTGAATCACCTTCATCTCGCCATCAGCCACCTCGACCCATTCGTGGCAATATACCATGTAAGGCACACCATCTTCCACGTATAAAGTGCCGTCGAGAGCCATTTCGTCGATAGGCGTTGTTGGCATTTTCTCCATTGCCAAGAACGGACCGTCGGGAGTGTCGGCGCGTAGAATCTGGGTGCCGCGATATGTGTAGCTGGGCCAGCCTTCGATGTCGCCTTTCCACTTTATATCGGTGTTAATGGTTGCAAACAGATAGTATTTTCCTTTGTAGCGATGCACTTCCGGAGCCCATATGCCACCGGTAATCCAGTTGTCGGTGGGAAGAGTACACACGGTGTAAGGTCCGTTCCACTTCTTCAGGTCGCGGCTCTTGTAGCACACCACACCGCCAACGGTGGTGCCGTCGGCTGCTTTCTGCGAAGCACTTTTATACATATAGTATGTCCCGGTTGCAGCATCAGGCACAATAAACGGGTCACGGATTTGGATGTCGGCCAGTTCAAGGTCCTTGGCACTCATACCTACAGATGCCACGGCGCATAAAAGTGTTGCAATGATTAATCTAAGTTTGTTCATGATTGGTTTGGTTTAATTATTCGTTTTGGGTAATTGTTTGGGTAATTGCCACTACAAATATGCCATTTTTTCTCCGTTTTGGCAACAATCGGTGCCGAATATTGTGAGGGCATTGTCGATACTTTCCGGTTTTGTAGCCAATAATGCTTTAAATCGACATAAAAAATTAGAAAACAATGAAGATTTAAATAAAATCACTAACTTTAAACACAAGAAAAAATCGGGAACCGTCGGAGTGAACATTTGGCTCGGTTTTTGCATTATACAAGTATTAGGAAACGAATAAATCATTGAGTATATGAAACCAGTTAACATTATCATGGCAGTAGTGGGCGGCGCAATAGCCGGCGCTGCATTGGGATTGTTGTTTGCCCCCGACAAGGGAAGTGTTACACGTCAGAAGATTGCCGACTATATCCGTAGCAAGAAGCCCGGATTGGCCGATGAAGAGGCCGAGCAGCTTGCCGACGAGATAGCATCGGAGTTTGAAAAAGCAAAATAAAGTGTGAAACCAATAATATAGAAGAAAAATGAAAAGTATTCTTTATGCATTTCTGGGCGGTGCACTGGTAGGTGGAGCCATAGCTCTGCTTTTTGCACCCGAATCGGGCGAAGCCACACGTGCGAGAATAAAGGAATTACTGAAGAATCGCGGCCTTGACTTCTCTGACGAGGATGTGGAAAAGCTGGTGAAGCAGATTTCGGCCGAGATAAAGGAGTGATTACTACAAATAACCCTGAGGCAGCAGTGCGAATGGCAACGATGATTGCAGGTCAATGGTTGCCGTCCGCATTGTTGCGACCATTATTTTGAGAAGATGGAAGATAAAAACAGAGGATTGCTGAGCAGCATAATATCGGAGATAAAGAAGTATCTGTCGGTAGAGGCCGATTATATTAAGCTCACGGCAACTGAAAAACTGACGGTACTGCTGTCGTCGATAGCGGTGGTGTCGGTGGTGTTTGTGTTTGCATGTCTTGCGTTGCTTTACCTGTCGTTTGCATTGATTTTTGCAGTTGAAAGCTGGCTGGGCAGCATAGTCGGCGCCTTCTGCATAGTTGGTGCAGTAATGGCATTATTGGCGCTGTTGGCAGTGAAGATGAAGCGCCAGCTGATTGTCGACCCGATAGCGCGATTCCTCTCGAAATTGTTTATTGAAACGCATAACGATATCAACACCAATGAATAGCAGCGCAAACAACACCGCGAAGCCATGGCGCGGCTATAGCTTCGATGAATTGCAGGCACAGCGTGCTGCTGCCTATGCACGCCGCGAGGTATACCGGGCGATGATGTCGGAACGCATCCATTCGGTGGCCAGATCGCCGCAAACACTCGTCGGCAATGCCATGAGCAGTATGGGGATGGGAATGGCCAAGAGCGTTCTCGGCAATTTGAGGCTCATTAACTACCTGTTCATGGGGTATAAGGTGGCAAAAACCGTGTTCTCGATATTCAAACGATTAAGAAAATAACTGATGAACGATTACTATAAAGTGCAGTTCACGTTCTCGCCATATTCCGAGGTTGAGAGCGATGTGCTGTCGGCATTGCTTTGCGATGCCGGATTTGAGAGTTTTGTGCCTGAGGAACCAATCCTCACAGCATATGTGAAGAAGGAACTTTATGATGCTTCAGCTGTGGAAGAGGCCTTGAAGAATCCTATTTTCGGCAGTGAGATAATATGGACTGTAGAGCTCGAAGAGGGACAGGACTGGAACGCCGAATGGGAGAAGAACTATTTCAAGCCTATGCTACTCGGCGACCGCTGTGTGGTACACAGCTCGTTTCACACCGATTACGAGCCGCGCCAATACGATATTGTTATCGACCCGAAGATGGCTTTCGGTACCGGGCACCACGAAACCACTGCATTGATGTCGGAACAGATTATGCAGGCCGACCTTGCAGGGCGCGATGTGCTCGACATGGGAACCGGGACAGGGATACTTGCCATATTGGCAAGCATGTGTGGTGCCCGCAGAGTGGTGGGCGTGGAAATCGATCCTCCGGCATATGAGAATGCCGTTGAGAATGTGGCACTCAATCATGTCGACAACATCGACGTCCGCCTTGGCGACGCATCGGCTATTGCCGATGACACTGAGAGCTTCGATTATCTGCTTGCCAACATAAACCGAAACATTATTCTTCACGACATCGATAAGTATGCCAATGCTCTTCGAAGCGGCGGATATATGCAGCTGAGCGGCTTCTATACAGAGGATTCGCATTACATTATCGACGAGGCCGAACGCTACGGATTGCGTCCGGTGCTCGAGCACGAGAAGAACAACTGGGCCATGATTCTTCTGAAGAAGGCTTGACCTGAACAATAATCACGAAGAGGCTCCGCTATGCAACGTTACAAGTGCATAGCGGAGCCTCGGTGATATCATCTAATTTCATATTGTGCGGCCTGGATAGGTCTTAAGTGCCATTTCAAGCACTTTCATAGCCTTGGCAAGCTCGGATTTCTCGATGACGTAGGCCAGACGCACCTCGTTGCGGCCGTAGCCCGGTGTGGTGTAGAATCCCGATGCCGGTGCCATGAACACCGTCTGTCCTTCGTATTCAAAATCGCTCAAACACCATTCGCAGAAGCGGTCGGCATCGTCGACAGGCAGGCGGGCCACCGTATAGAAGGCGCCCATTGGAATTGGCGAATAGCATCCGGGGATTTTGTTGATACTGTCGATGAGGAAGTTGCGCCGCTCAACGTATTCGTTATACATCTCAAGCATGTATTCCTGTGGAGTGTCGATTGATGCCTCGGCCACAATCTGGCCCAACAGTGGCGGGCTCAGACGTGCCTGACAGAATTTTATGACGTTTTTTTTCAGTTCCTTATGTTTTGTAATGATGGCACCGATGCGTATTCCGCACTCGCTGTAGCGCTTCGATACCGAGTCAATCAGCACCACATTCTCCTCGATGCCCGGTAGGTGGAACGCCGAGATATATGGCGCGCCGGTGTAGCAGAATTCGCGATAAACCTCGTCGGAGAACAGAAACATATCGTATTTCTTCACCAGGTCGCGTAACTGGTTCATCTCACGCTGGGTGTAAAGATATCCTGTAGGGTTGTTTGGGTTGCAAATAAGTATACCCTTGGTGCGTGGGGTAATCAGCCGTTCGAATTCCTCGATTGGCGGCAGCGCAAATCCGTTTTCTATTGACGATGGTATGGTTTTGATAGTAGCACCTGCCGAGATGGCGAATGCCATATAGTTGGCATAAGCCGGTTCGGGTACAATGATTTCATCGCCCGGATCGAGGCACGACATAAATGCAAACAGCACCGCCTCGGAGCCGCCGGTGGTAACGATTATATCGTTGGCGTCGACTTCGATGCGATATCGGCGATAGTAGTCGGCCAATCGTTCACGAAGCGACTTCAATCCTTCTGACGGGCTGTATTCCAACACTTTACGGTCAACTTTCTTTAGCACTTCCAGCGCATTGGGAGGTGTCGGCAGGTCGGGCTGTCCGATGTTCAGATGGTATACCTTAATGCCTCGCTCCTTGGCTGCATTCGACAGCGGAACGAGTTTGCGTATTGGAGATTGAGGCATTTCGATGCCTCGGCTTGAAATTTTTGGCATTGAATAAACTCTGCTTACTGATAATTCATTTTGTGTCAGCCATTGCTGACCGATGGTGCAAAGATACGAAGAATTCTATAATAACGGACTATCTGACCGGTACGAAGAAAAATGCACCGGAACGATGTGTTTCCGGTGCATTGATGTAGATTGATTTCAGATGTCAGCTTTTGTAGCAGTCGTTGTGTATACCTTTCACCGCGCGTCCACTGGGGTCATTGAGGTTGGCAAACGCCTTGTCCCATGCCAGCGCCTCAGCTGTTGAGCACGCCACACTGGGCACACTGGGCACACTCCGTGCTGCACTTTCGCTGGGGAAATGCTCCTCGAAAATGCTTCGGTAGCAGTATTCCTCTTTGTTCATAGGTGTATTTATGGGGAAACGTTCAGCGGCGTGCGCCATCTGTTCGTCGCTTACCGATTCAGAGGCTATCTTCTTGAGGGTGTCAATCCAAGAGTAGCCTACACCATCGCTGAATTGCTCTTTCTGGCGCCATACGATGCTTTCGGGTAGCATATCGGAGAATGCTTCTCGCACCACTCGCTTCTCGATGGTGTTGCCCGGGCACATTTTGTCGGCGGGATTGATGCGCATGGCAATGTCGAGAAACTCCTTGTCGAGGAACGGCACACGGCCCTCAACACCCCACGCTGACAGTGCCTTGTTGGCGCGCAGACAGTCGTAAAGATAGAGTTTGCCAAGTTTTCTCACTGTTTCGGTGTGGAATTCCTTTGGCGTTGGCGCTTTGTGGAAGTAAAGATATCCGCCGAAAATCTCGTCGGCGCCCTCACCGCTAAGCACCATCTTTATGCCCATGCTTTTTATCACGCGGGCCAACAGATACATTGGCGTGGAAGCGCGAACAGTGGTGACATCGTAGGTTTCAATGAAATATATCACATCGCGGATGGCATCGAGACCTTCCTGGATGGTATAGTTGATTTCGTGGTGCACGGTGCCTATATGGTCGGCCACTTCGCGTGCCTTTGCCAGGTCGGGTGCCCCTTTCAGACCAATGGCAAATGAGTGGAGTTGCGGCCACCACGCATCCATTCGGTCGCCGGATTCGATACGCTTGGCTGAATACTTCTTGGCGATGGCCGAGATTACCGACGAGTCGAGACCTCCCGAAAGAAGCACGCCATAAGGAACGTCGCTCATGAGCTGGCGCTTGACTGCCGATTCAAGTCCTTCGCGCAGCTCCTCGATTGAGGTGTGGTTGTCCTTCACGTTTTCGTAGTCGTACCAGTCGCGTTTATACCATTTCACCTGCTTTCCTTCGCTGCCGATATAGTAGTGTCCGGGCAGGAACGGCTCGTATTCGTCGCAGAAACCTTCAAGAGCCTTCAGCTCGCTGGCGCAGTACACCATTCCGTTGTGGTCTTTGCCGATGTAAAGTGGAATCACGCCGATAGGGTCGCGGGCAATGATGAAATCGTTCTTCTCCTCGTCGTATAGAGCAAAGGCGAATATGCCGCTGAGGTCCTCAAGAAAATCGAAACCCTTGTCGTTGTAGAGGGCAAGGATTGCCTCGCAGTCGCTCCCTGTCTGGAATTCGTATTTGCCTTTGTAGCGGTTGCGGATGTCTTGATGATTGTATATTTCACCGTTCACAGCAAGAATCTTCTTACGGTCGGGCGAGAAGAGAGGCTGGCCGCCACTTTGTGGGTCGACAATCGACAGGCGCTCATGGGCAAGTATGGCATGGTTGCCTACATGGATTCCACTCCAGTCGGGGCCGCGATGTCTGATTTTTTGCGACATATGGAGCGCCTTTTGGCGCAATTCGGGCGTTTGCTCCGGGATGTTGAAGATGCCTACTATTCCGCACATAACTATATTTATTTTGATTTAAGATATTCGTCGATTTTGATGGCTGTCTGGCGGCCGCTTGCAATGGCACGTACCACCAGGCTCGCGCCGCTGGCGGCATCGCCTGCCAGAAATACGTTTGGCGCATATTCCGGATGCTGTGGCTTGAGGAATCCCATGGCCAGCAGCACCAACTCGGCCTTTATCACTTCCACCTTGCCGGTGGGTTTCATTGTCGGGCGTCCGCCTTCGGGATTTGGTAGCCATTCCACTTCCTCTACCTCAACTCCTGTAACCTTGCCGTTTTTGCCGATGAACTTGTTTGAGTTAAGACACCATCGGCGTGTGCAGCCTTCCTCGTGGCTCGAAGTGGTTTTCATCACAATGGGCCATTGCGGCCAAGGGGTTGCGGGATTGTGCCCCTCGGGTGGCTGTGGCATAATCTCGATTTGAGTAACACTGAGCGCACCTTGGCGATGGCTTGTACCGATGCAGTCGCTGCCGGTGTCGCCACCTCCAATCACCAGCACATTCTTTCCTTTGGCATTCACCAGTTCATCTTTGGCAAACTGGCGGCCTGCGAGGATGCGGTTTTGTTGTGAGAGCATTTCGAGAGCCAGATGAATGCCGTTGAGTTCACGGCCAGGAATGTTCAGGTCGCGTGCAGTAGGAGTGCCGGTGCATATTCCGTAGGCGTCGAAGCCTTCGGGCAGTTTGTTGAGGTCGATTTCCTTGCTGTTCTCGAATTTAATGCCTTCGGCAGTCATTACAGCCAGACGGCGGTCGACGATAGCCTTGTTGAGCTTGAAATTAGGAATGCCGTAGCGGAGCAGTCCGCCAGGGGCTTCGTTCTTGTCGAACACGGTTACTTCGTATCCGCGTTGGTTGAGCTGGTTGGCCAAAGCCAGTCCGGCCGGCCCGGCACCAATCACAGCCACTTTCTTGCCGTTGCGTGCATAAGTCTGCGGTTTTACGTATCCCTCGCGGAAAGCTGTTTCGGCTATGGCACCTTCGTTTTCGCGTATGGTGACAGGTGAGTCGATGCTCAATTTCAGTACACAGCTTTTTTCGCACAGAGCCGGGCATATGCGTCCGGTGAATTCCGGAAAGTCATTGGTTTGGTTCAGCAGGCGATAGGCATATTCCCATTCGCCTTTATAAAGGGCATCTTGCCATTCAGGCTGCTTGTTGCCAAGCGGACAAGCCCAATGGCAGAATGGTACTCCGCATTCCATGCAACGTGAGGCCTGCAGCATGCGGTCGCGGCTGTTCAGGGTCTGTTCCACTTCGCCGAAGTCGGCTATACGGTCGTGGATTGGTCGGTATCCGGCTTCTTGCCGAGGTACGGTTATATATGCTTTAGGATTTCCCATGATTATTCGTGTAGTTGATGATGTGATTAATAATCTCGTTGAACATCGGCAATCTTTTGCTGGAGTTTACGCATCTGCTCTTCCTGAAGCACTCGCTTGTATTCGATAGGCACCACCTGGATGAATTCGTCGGCGTAGTGTGTCCAGTTGTCGAGCATTGTACGTGCCAGTTTCGAGCCGGTGTAGAGATAGTGCTGACGAATAAGTTCGTGCAACTCTTTGCGATAACTTGCCTCTTCGATGAGCGAGAGCTCCACCATTTCCATATTGCAGAAATAGTCGAAGTTGTGGTTCTTGTCCCATACATAGGCCACACCACCGCTCATGCCGGCTGCAAAGTTGCGGCCTGTTTCGCCGAGCACCACCACACGGCCTCCGGTCATATATTCGCAGCAATGGTCGCCTACACCTTCCACTACGGCAATGGCCCCGGAATTACGCACGGCAAATCGTTCGCCCACGCGGCCATTGATATACACTTCGCCCTCGGTAGCGCCGTAGAGCAGGGTGTTGCCCGCGATGGTGTTCTTTTCGGCATCGAAATTCGAGCGCACTGGTGGCAGTACGGCTATGTGACCGCCTGACAAACCTTTGCCAAGGTAGTCGTTGGCTTCACCTTCAAGCTTGAAGCTGATGCCACGCTGCAGGAACGCTCCGAAACTTTGGCCGGCCGAGCCTTTGAACTTCACGTTGATGGTAAAGTCGGGCAGGCCCTGGTTGCCGTATTTCTTTGCCACTACACCCGAGAGCATGGCGCCCACCGAACGGTCTGTGTTGGCAATGGTGTATTCGAGCGATATTTCCTTACCGCTGTCTATTGCGCTCTCAGCAGCTTTGATGATGCTCACATCCTTCACTGTGTCGATGTCGTGAATCTGGTCGGAGCAATGGTGTAGTATCTGTTCGCCCGGATACTTGTAAAGCATCTTCGAGAAGTCGAGCAGTGAGTATTTCTTGTCGGCCGGAGTCTTGTTGATTTCGATGAGGTCGGTGCGGCCGATAATGTCGTTGAGGCTGGTGAAGCCCATGTCGGCAAGATATTCGCGGATTTCCTGAGCAAGGAATGTAAAGTAGTTAACCACATATTTATAGTGTCCGCGGAAGTGCTTGCGCAGATTCTCATCTTGAGTGGCAACGCCCACCGGACAGGTATTGGTGTGGCATTTGCGCATCATCACGCAACCCAGCACAATGAGTGCTGCTGTGCCGAAACCGAATTCGTCGGCTCCAAGCAAAGCCATGTCGATAACATCCTTGCCCGTTTTCAGCTGTCCGTCAACCTGAAGTCGAACTTGTCCGCGCAAACCGTTGAGTACCAGCGTTTGTTGGGTCTCGCTCAATCCGATTTCCGGCGAAATGCCGGCGTAGCGCATACTGCTGGCTGGTGATGCACCTGTTCCGCCTTCTGCTCCACTTATTACAATTAGGTCGGCCTTGGCCTTTGCCACACCGGCGGCAATTGTGCCCACTCCGCTTTCCGACACCAACTTCACGCTAATCTTTGCGCTCGGGTTGATGTTCTTGAGGTCGAAAATCAGCTGTGCGAGGTCCTCAATCGAGTAGATGTCGTGATGAGGTGGTGGCGATATCAGCGATATGCCGGCTATTGAATGGCGGGTGCGTGCAATCACCTCATTAACCTTGAAGCCTGGCAACTGGCCGCCTTCACCAGGTTTTGCGCCTTGAGCCACCTTGATTTGTATTTCTTCTGAGTTTACCAGATATTCGGCATTTACACCGAAGCGTCCCGAGGCAATCTGCTTGGTTTTGCTGCATAGCGATATGCCGTCAACGATTTCGGTTATTCGACTGCTGTCCTCGCCTCCTTCACCGGTGTTGCTTCGAGCTCCGAGCATGTTCATTGCCATAGCCAAAGCCTCGTGGGCTTCCTTGCTGATGGCGCCGAACGACATGGCTCCGGTTACGAAGTGCTTGACGATTGCCTCAACCGGCTCTACCTTGTCGATATCGATAGGATTGCGTTTGTACGAGAAAAAGTCGCGCAGGAAAATCGGCGATTCCTTTTTGTCGACGAGTGCTGTGAATTCCTTGAATTTCTTGTAGCTGCCGAGTCGGGTGGCAAGTTGTAGGGTGCTGATGGTTTCGGGGTTCCATGCATGCTTTTCGCCATCTTTGCGGAACGAGAATTGCCCGATGTAGGGCAGAATATCTCCTGGAGCCACATCGCCGAATCCTTGGCTATGCATTGCAATGGCATCCTTGGCCACCTCTTCGAGGCGAATGCCGCCGATGGTTGAGGTTGCGGTGCCGAAATACAGGCGGAGCAGCTCTTCGCTGATGCCCACTGCCTCGAAAATCTTGGCACCACGATATGAGCGGATTGTGGAGATACCCATTTTGCTCATTATCTTGTAAAGACCCTTGCACACTGCCTTGATGTAGTTTTTCTCAGCGGTGTCGTAGTTCATCTGCACTTTTCCTTTGCTCACAAGGTCGTTGAGCACGGCAAACGCCATATACGGGCATATTGCGCTGGCTCCGTAGCCAAGAAGCAGAGCCGCGTGCATTACCTCACGAATCTCGCCACTTTCAACAATTAGAGCTGTCTGCACACGTTTCTGCACTGAAATAAGGTGATGGTGAACTGCGCTTACGGCCAGCAACGACGGAATGGCGGCATGGGTGGTGTCGACGTTGCGGTCGCTCAGCACAATGTAGTTCACACCGTCGGTAACCGATTGCTCGGCCATGCGGCACAGGTTGTCGATGGCTTCGTGCATACCTTGTCGGCCTTTCGACACGTCGAAAATGGTGTCGAGCTTAATGGTGTTGAAGCCTTTATATCGAATGTTACAGAGAATGTCGAGCTGGGTGTTGTTGAGCACAGGGTGGGGCAGACGTACCATCTTGCAATGGCTTTCATCTGGAGTAAGGATGTTTGTCCCCACAGCTCCGATGTATTCGGTGAGCGACATCACCAATTCCTCTCTAATCGGGTCGATGGCGGGATTGGTTACCTGTGCAAATTGCTGACGGAAATAGTTGAACAGCAACTGGGGCTTGTCGGAAAGCACTGCCAGCGGAGTGTCGTTACCCATCGAGGCAACTGGTTCGGCTCCGTTGTTGCACATCGGCACAATGGTGCGCTCGATGTCTTCTCTGGAGAATCCGAAGGCGCGGAGTCGGCGGTCGTAGTCGGGTACTGAATTGTCCACTTTTCGTCCGCTCTTGAGCGTGTGGAGCTCAATGCGGTTTGCGGCCAGCCAGTTGCGGTATGGCTTTGCCGATGCCAATTGCTCCTTTAGCTCTGAGTCGTAGTATATTTTGCCTTCTTCGGTGTCGATAAGCAGGATTTTGCCCGGTTGCAGACGTCCTTTCTCCTTGATGTCGCCTGGTTCGAAGTCCATTACGCCCACTTCGCTTGCCACCACCATCATGTCCTTGTTGGTGATGAGGTAACGAGCCGGACGCAGACCGTTTCGGTCGAGCATACCGCCGGCATATCGGCCGTCGCTGAAGAGCAATGCTGCCGGGCCATCCCAGGGCTCCATAAGGATTGAATGGTATTCGTAGAATGCCTTCAGGTCCTCGCTGATAGGGTTCTTGTCGTTGAACGATTCAGGCACGAGCATTGCCATTGCGTGTGGCATGCTCAGTCCCGACATTGTGAAGAATTCAAATACATTGTCGAGCGAGGCACTGTCGCTCATACCGGCTTGTATGATTGGGCTGATATTCTTGATGTCGCCGAGAGTGGGCGACGACAGAACGCTTTCGCGTGCCTCCATCCATGCTCGGTTGCCACGTATTGTGTTGATTTCACCGTTGTGGGCCAGCAGACGGAACGGCTGGGCAAGGCTCCATGTGGGGAACGTGTTGGTGCTGAAACGTGAGTGTACCAATGCCAAGCCGCTGGTGAAATATGGCTGGGTGAGGTCGGGAAAGTATTCGCGCACCTGCATTGAGGTGAGCATTCCCTTGTATATGATGGTACGGCACGACAGCGACACAATGTAGAAGTCCTTGTGGCTTACGCGTCGTTCAATCTTCTTGCGGATAATGTAAAGTGTACGTTCAAAGTTCTCAACGTCGGTAACTCCGGTTATGAACAGCTGCTTAATGTCGGGCTCCGACTCCAATGCATATTTGCCCAGACAGCTGGGGTTGGTGGGCACATTTCGCAGATGCATCAAGGTGAGGCCTGCGCGCTCTATTTCCTCGATTATCACACTAAGAATTGCTGTTTGCTGTTCCTTGTCTTTCGGAAGGAACACCAATCCTGTGCCGTATTTCCCTTTCTCCGGTACCGGGATGCCTTGCAGCAGAATAAACTCGTGGGGAATCTGAAGCATGATGCCGGCACCGTCGCCGGTCTTGTTGTCGGCTCCTTCAGCTCCGCGGTGGCGCATGTTTTCAAGCACCTTCAGCGCCGAATCAACCAGCTCGTGCGATTTGTTTCCGTGGATGTTAACCACCATGCCAACACCACAGGCATCGTGTTCGTACGATGCATTGTATAATCCGGCTTCGCTCTTTTTGTCTTGATATTTCATCGTTTCTGATAAAAATTGAATAATACACTTACAAATTGCTTGCAAAAATAAGTGATAGATTTCAAAAATCTAAATTTTAAGGGCAAAAAGTTGAAATTTGTAAAGAAAAAATCGTACAAGCCCTGTTATATGCCGTCACTGATGCATTTGGATATTAAAAAAAGAGGCTGCGCCAAACGGCGCAGCCTCCACTAATTAACTCTAATTTCCTCGCTTAATCATTCCAACCTGGATTCTGAGTTAAGTTCGGGTTCATTTCTCTTTCTTTTGCCGGGATAGGCCATACTTTCATGTGTTCGCCAACGCTCACGTGCTTGTATGTGGTTTCGCCCCATACCTGCATAAGACCGTTAGAGTTCATTTCGCCTACCTTGCCCGATGAGTGGTCGCGGAACTTGCGGTCGTACCAAGTATCCCAACGGATTTCGTTGTAGAACATTGAGTCTTCACCGCCGAGTTCGTAGTAGTATTCGCAACGGATACGTTCGCGCATATCAGCCTGGCCGTTAACAGCAGTTGCTGGATAGTTGCTGTCGTTGAGGAGTACGTGGCCGGCGCGCTTTCTTACCATGTTAACGTAAGTGATAGCTTCGTTGGTGCGGCCAAGTTCGTTCAGACATTCAGCACGGCGCAGAAGGATTTCAGCGTAGCGGCAAAGGATGATGTCCTCAGAATATACCCAACGGGTGAGGCACTCGTCGTTTTCCGGAACATATTTGCGCCACAGATAGTAAACCTTCGAGTTGGTGTCGGTACGGATATCGTAAGGAGCAGCCTTGTCGAGGATGTACGGCCAGCGGAGGGTGAACACGTGGTTGCCGACACCGGCTTCGTTGCCTTCATATTCCGAGTAAGGAGTGATGATGGCCATTTGCAAACGTGGGTCACGGTCTTCGTAAGCCTTGCGAATGCGGGCCTCGTTCTCTTGGTCGAGATATTTGCTCATGTCGGCACCGTATGCCACCATGTTGTCGTAAAGAGCTTTCCAGTTCTGGGTGGCAGGAGTGTCGCCCCAAGTACCGTTGCCGGAAGTAAGACCGTTACGCAGGAAGAATACAACGCGCTCCTTCGGAGCCATTGAATGCCATCCCGGACAGTATTTTTCCCAGTCGAACTTTGAACCGTCGGCACATTCGTACATTTCTACGTATGCAGGGTTCGGGAGGTAGTTGTTCCAAGCCGAGCCACCAGTGGTACGGTTACCATAGTTGATGGCGCGTGGGTTACCCATACCGTTCTGTTCAACACACTGAACAGCGAAAATCATTTCGTCGCACTGCTCGTTGGCTGGTTTGAACAGGTTGAAGAAGTCGCGGTTGCCCTTGGCACCGTTGCTTGGGCTGTAGAGCGAGTAACCAAGACGTTCGATGGCTTCAAAGTCGGCAAGAGCCTTGGCGTTGTCGTTGAGGAACTGGTAAACCTGGCCACGGAAAGCGTAGGCGGCACCGCGGGTTACATGACCATAGGCGCTGTTGCCGGCATTAATCTTGTCGGGGATGTTAGCCTCGTTGATAACGTCGGTGAAGTCCTTGAGAACGAGGTCCCATACTTCAGATTCGGTGTTACGTGGCTTGTTAGCTTCCTCAGGCTTTACGTTCTCGGTGTAGATAGGTACACCGCGCCACAGGATGTTGAGCTGCATATATGCGTAAGCACGAAGGAATTTGCTTTCGGCTTTCAACTGAGCTTTTTCTGCATCGTCCATATCGGGCACTTGGTCGATGTTGTTGATAACGTCGTTGGCACGATATACAATAGTGTAGAAATATTTGTACCAGTTGGCTACATTGCCGTTAGATGGGGTGCACGAACCGGAGATGGTGAAGTTGTTGTTCTTCCAGTTCATGTCGGTGTCCATTACCGACGACCAAGAGTCGCCAGGCATACCGATAGAAGGCGCAGCGTAGTTTGCGCTAAAGCGGTAGTAAAGTTCGTTGTAAACGCCGGTTGCTGCAGCACGGGCGAGCACGGCGCTCGACCATACGTTGGAGCTTGAGAAGGCGTTTGTTGGTGTCTTGTCCAGATAATCACTACATCCTGTGGTGAACATCATGGATACTGCAGCGGTTGCGACAACCGCCATCGTTTGGAATATATTTTTAATTTTCATGACTCTTTGATATTAGAATGTAATGTTAACACCGAGTGCATACTGACGCATTGTGGTATAACCGGCGGCAGTGTTCATTTCTGGGTCAAGACCCGAGAAGTTTGTGATTGCAAAGAGGTTTTCGCCCGATGCATACACGCGAAGGTTTTCAACGAAGAACTTGCGGGTGATTGCCTTTGGCAATGTGTAACCGATGGTGAGGTTGCGAAGTTTCAGGTAGCTGCCGTTTTCGAGGTGGAGCGACGAGGTGGCGGCACTCTGTGAACCTGATACGTTAACCAGACGTGGATTCTTCGAATCGATGTTGGTGCGTGGGTCGGATGGGTTCGATGGGTCGTAGAAGTAGTGGTCGTCGGCTACAGCGTCGGGAATTGCATAACCGTAGATGGTTTCGCTTGAGTTGCGGCCCTGCGAGCAGTAGTAGATGCCGAAGCCTGCTGCGCCACCCCATTGCATCGACATGTCGAAGCCCTTGTAGCTTGCGCTTGCAAACAAACCGAAGTTATACTTAGGATTGTATGACTTGCCTTGGAATTCATAGTCGTACGAGCTACCGTAGATACCGTCGCCGTTAGCATCGGCATAGATGTATTCGCCGTACCACAGACCGTTCTGTGCAATGTTGTTGTGAGGCTGGAAAGAGTAGCCGGCAGCCTGCATGGCTTTTGCCCATTCAAGGTCTTTGTCGGTGCGAATCATACCGTCCTTCGGACCACCGTTCGGGTTGACAGAACCGTCGCCGTTGTAGTATGTGCCTGTACCTTTGTATACGTTTGGCAAGTACCATTCGCCAATCTGATGACCTTCGAGTACACGGGTTGTCGAACCAGTAGATACTTCACCAAGGTTGCTGGTGTATTCAGTGTGGTCGGCATTCCATCCGCGTTTGAGCTCGCCTTTATACTTGCTCACGTTGTTGTGGTTGTAAGAGAACTGACCCTTTACTTCATATGTGAAGTCAGAACCGATGCGGTCGCGCCAGCCAATTTCAACTTCAACACCACGGTTGGTTACCTCGGCGATGTTGGCCTTCGGGCCGGAAGCGTTACCCATGATCATGAACATGTCAGGAGTGTAAAGAATACCGGTTGTGAGCTTGTTGTAGAAGTCGATGTTACCAGTCAAGCGGTTGTTGAGCAAACCGAAGTCAACACCCACGTTGGTAACTGCTGTCTCTTCCCAAGTAAGGTCGCGGTTAGCGATGGCGGTGATTGAGATACCCGATGCCAGAGCCTGGCCGAACGAGTAGTTGGTGGCTGCGTAGAACGACTGCCAGTCGTAGTTGCCGATTGAGTTGTTACCGAGTTTACCCCACGATGCACGAACCTTCAAGTTGTTGAGCCAACGAGGAACGTTGAACCAAGGTTCTTCGGTTACACGCCAACCTGCCGATAACGATGGGAATGCACCCCAGCGGTTTTCGGGAGCGAAACGCGACGAACCGTCATAACGCATGTCGAATTCAAACAGGTAGCGGTTGTCGAATGCATAGTTCAAACGGCCGAACCAAGAGCGCGATGAGTATTGTGTTCCGTAACCACTTGTTGAATATGGAGTGGTGGCGGCGTCGAAGTCGTTGATTGATGCATCAGTAAGACCGAGCTTGCTGGCTGACGACTGACGATAGTCGAATGCCTCTTGTTCGTAACCCACCATTGCGCTTACATCGTGCTGACCAAACGATTGGTTGTAGCTGAGCACGTGGCTAAGTTTGGTGAGGTTTTCACGCGAGTAGAACATATTGGTGTAAAGTTCGGCTGGAGATGAAGCACCGGTTGAGTAAGCACCCTTCGAGAAGCTGAACTTACCGATTGACATATCAGACTGCTTCTGCTCGCGACGAAGGTCGTACCAGTAGAAGTCGAACTTATAAGTGAAGTGCTTGAGGAACTTAACCTGTGCATACCAGTCGGTGTAGAAGCGCTTGTTCTGGTTGTAACCGTCGGCGGTGTTCCAGTTCCAAAGCGGGTTGTGCGACTGTGGGTCGTCTTCTGGGCCTTCCGGAGCACCGAACATACCATCGTAATATGGATATGTACAAGGAATCATCTTCACGGTGCTGAGACCGCCGCCGATGTCGCTGTGGTTACCACCGGCTGCACGGCGGTTGCTGAAGTTGGCCGATGTGCGGGTACCTACGCGTAACCAGTCAGTAACGTCGGTGTAGAGGTTGATACGTCCCATATAGGTCTTTGTTCCCGAAATCTTCATCAAACCAGGGTTGTCGATGTAAGAGAAGCTGAGCGAGAAGCCTGTACGCTTTTCCTTGCCGTCAATCGATACAGTGTGCTTCTGCATCCATTCCTTGCTGTAGATTTCGTCCCACCAGTCGGTGTTAGGATAAGCTACGTAGTTGGGATATCCAGAAGCAGCAATGCCGTTAGGATTCTTCTTTGCCTCTTCCCAAGTGTCGATTGAGCTTTGTGAGAACATTGTGGAGTTACCAAGGTTGGTAGCCGATTCGTTCATCAATTTCATGTAACGGGCATAGTCCGATACAGTGTGGATAACCTTGAATGGAGTGTTGTAAGAGAAGTTACCGTCGTAGGTTACGCTGATGCGGTCGCTTGTACCATTCTTGGTGGTGATGAGGATTACACCGTTTGCACCTCGGTTACCGTAGATGGCACACGATGCAGCATCCTTAAGGATTGATACGCTCTCAATGTCGGACGGGTTAACCATGCTGATGCTCTGTTCCATACCATCAACGAGTACCAGTGGGCCCGATGAGTTGAGTGTACCCTGACCACGTACGAGGAATCCGAAGCTTTCCGAACCCGGCTGACCGGAACCCTGCATAATCTGCAAGCCTGGAGTTGCTCCGCTAAGAATCTGTGATGCGTTAACCACCGGGCGCGATTTAACTTGGTCGAAGTTAACTGTTGCTACCGAACCGGTGAGGTTAACCTTCTTTTGAGTTGCGTAACCTACGGCTACCACTTCGTCGAGCACTTGCGACGATTCGATAAGGGTTACGTTGATCGACGTTTTGCCTGCCACTGCAAGCTCTGTGGAGTTGTAGCCCACATACGATACCACCACTGTGGCTCCGTCGCTTACTTTAAGTGAATAGTTGCCATCAATGTCGGTGATGGTGCCGTTGTTCTGGTTTCCCTTTTCCATCACTACTACGCCTGGTAGAGGGTCGCCGTTCTTGTCAGTAACTACGCCCGTAATGGTCTTTTGGGCTTGTACTGCAGGCGCGTTGGCAGGTTGTCCGCTGCCTAATGCCACTGGTGTTGCAAATACTTGCATCATTGCAAACACCGTCAATGGTACAAAAATTTTTTTCATGTTTTTTAGTTTTAAGGCCTCACTAATTACTCTTAATCAGATATTGGCTGGTTGACTAATTATTGTTGTTAAACTGGTATGCAAATTTAGTCGCTTGACTTCCTGTTGTAATTACATAAGTGTAAAATCGTGACTGTTTGGAGTCTAAATTTACCTTTATGTTGAAAGTCGGAAACCAAAAATGAAAGCCTTTTAACTGACTGAAAAAAATAGGGTTTCAGATGGTCAAAAAACGATAGTTTGGTATCAGACAAAAGAATAATCAGATGAATTGGTTAAACTTTTTACAAATGTAAACAATCGTTAGGATTTACTCCTCCTATTTTAGTTAAACTGTGTTAATTTAGTTTCGTTTGTTATATAACCGAAACTTAAGGAAATTATTCGAGATTGCCTTTGGCTTCGAAAAGAACCGAGAAGAGTGGATTACAGTATGCTGAAAGGCCGATTTTAAATTTTGTTTGGTTAATGAAATGAAAACTGATTATGATTTTGCTTCTCATTAACTTTCCTTTGCTATTCAATGTAATATGTCATCTATGGATATTAAGGATATTACAGTATCTCGGCAAAACAAATTCAAGTAAACTTGATTGTTTTGCACTCGATTTGCA
>JAEDFO010000054.1 GCA_016292745.1 Muribaculaceae bacterium
ATGATGAAATGTATATGCTCAGCGTTTCAAGCGGTGAAAAGATAACCACGATTGCTACAGATAATTGGTACCGCCAGTTTGCTTTAAATGCTGATGGGAATCTCGTAATTACTCGAGAACGAGGTGGTTATTGCATTTATGATTTGTCATATAGCAATGGAAAACCAAAGTATACAATAGTCGATAAGTCGATAGGCTTTACCTTTTTCCGCCCTGGATACGAAATGTGTTTTGTAGGAAACAATTCAATATGTTTTCCGAGTAATATAAATGATGTGAACTATTTGTTTATCAAGGATTTCACAGGCCGAGAATATTCGCTCGAGGAGCGCATAGCCAATACTCATTTCAATCTTGATGCGGTAAGAACATATCTTAATAAGAAGTGAGGAAAATGAATACGCGTGCGGTGGCTTTGGTTTTGGCTTTTTGGGGATGGTGCTGCCTCTTGGCTCAGCAACCGCTTAACCTGTGCTGTTTCCCCGACGATATCATAAATTGGTCGCCAGGCAGCAATGCCGACGATGCTTTCAATGTGGCCAAGGTGCCGTTGATGCCGCGCTTTCGTGAACCGGTGCCGATGAAGGCCAACAGCGCTCAGTATTACGACGGCCAGCTGTGCAATGCCTCAATACTCTATCCCATGTGTGGCGAATGCCCGTCGCAGGGCACATCGAACTATGTGACGTATCAGCCAACCTATTGGCAGTATATCGACAAGATGATTTATTGGGCAGGCTCGGCCGGCGAGGGTATAATCAACATTCCGCCGGCACCGTCGACCGATGCCGCGCACATAAATGGTGTGAAGATTCTGGGCAATCTGTTCTTCCCACCGGTTGAGTTCGGGGGACGTCAGGAGTGGGTGCAGCAGATGCTCACCTGCATCGATGGCCGATATCCTTATGCCGCAAAGTTGTATGAATTGTGCAGTTATTTCGGGTTTGATGGCTGGTTTATCAACGAGGAGACCGGAGGTGGCACCACAGAGCAATGGTGCGGTTTTTTCGATGAATTCTACAATGCTGCCGCTGCCGACGGAAACACCTCGGTAGAACTGCAGTGGTACAATGCCCAACAAACTCCCGATGTGGCGTTGTTGACCCGTAATGCTGCTACATCGCAGTTCTTGCAATATGGCATCGTGGGCGATAACCGTCTGTTTGCCAATATGCTTGGCTGCTCTAAACAAGATACTTTCTACAAACTATATTCCGGAATCGAGTGCTCGCAGACAGGACTTACCGGCTATGCCGACCAACTGCGGCTGGCGTTCCGCCCTGCCGGCCATGTGGGTAGTGTAGAGCTGTTTTGCCCGGAGGAAAACACCTGGCGAGCCAATGTGCGCGATTTCCTTGGCTACGGCTCCGATTCCGATGCAGCTTTCAACGCTGCGTGTCAGACGTTTGCCGACGAGCGCACTATGTGGACCAACTCTACCGGCAATCCCGCAAACCTCGACCTTTACACTTGGCCGGGTATCTCCGGCTGCATCATCGAGCGCACTGCCATTGCTTCGCTCCCCTTTACCACTAATTTCTGCGTGGGAATGGGGCATAGCCGATATGTCGATGGGGTGGTGCGCGGAGCGGCGCCATGGTGTCACAGCGGAGTGCAGGGGGTGATGCCTACATGGCGGTATTGGCTCGACGGCGATGCCATGCAGGTGTCGCTCTGTTTCGACGATGCCTTCAGCGGTGGCAACTCAATCCGCCTTGCCGGTACGCTCGCTCAAGGACTGCATCTGTGGCGCCTTTTCAAGACCGGAATCTCCACTGCCGAAGCTTCGGCTGTGGTGAGGCTGGCATATAAGACGTCGACTTCGTTGGTGCCGTCGTTGGCGCTATCCACTGCGAGCTCAGTGGCGCCAGATACGTTTCTACAGCCTTCGTCGCTCAAAGAAATCAATGGCTGGTCAATTGCCGAATACAGTCTCGATGGTGTGGTGGGTAGCACTGTGTATATGCTTGCGCTTCAGCTCGATGCACCCAAGCAGTACGACGACTATTGGCTTCATCTCGGTGCTTTGTCGGTGTTGCCTACCGGATATCAGCCTAAAAGTGTAACAGTTGCCGATTTCGCAGTGTCGATAAACACTGACGGAGATGCCACCGATGCCCGCCTGACGTGGCACTACGATTATAGCACCGATTTCAGTCATTTCGATATCTTCCTGATTGATGGAAATGGCATCGAGACACTGGTGGGACAGACTCGCGACGAGGCATTCTACATAGCGCCGTCGCTGTTCCGCTCGCCATCTGGCATTGCACAGGTGATGCTCGTGCCGGTGCTTGCCGATGGCTCTCGGCAGCAACCGCTACGACATCCCGTCGACATAAAACCCTCGGGCGTGATGCCAATCTATCAGAATATCCCCACCCAATGCACCTTAGGCAGCATTTACACCCTCGATGGCCGCCGTATCAGCTCCCTACAGCCAGGCATTAACATAGTGAAGCAAGCCGACGGCACTGCCCATAAAACCCTGCAACGCTGAAGCCGTTGATAGTGGCGTCATAGGACTTCCGGCCAAGTTTTTTCTCCATTAGCGTGATAGTTTGGTGTTTTCTATGTAATTTTGAAGCCTGAATGCCTGCCTGCGGAAATGTCGGTGGGCAAGCACAACACAATTGATGATGAGAAATATCTTCATATTACTGTTGGCCACGCTGATGTTGCCATTGGCAGTGTTCACATCGGCCAAGAAGCCCAAGATTGCTCCGTCGTATGCATGGAGCATCACCGAGCCTCTTGGCGAGCACTATCCCAGCACAATCGACACGCTGCAGTATAACTATCAGCGCCAGGCCGTGCCATCGCTCGTCAGCCATGCCTATGCCACCACTGCCAACCTTGGCGCCGAGGGGCTCAACATGGTTTTCTTCGAACGTGCCCCAATGTCGGAATTCTTTTTCAGCGATGCCCTGTCTGCTTGGCTCCCTTCGGTGGCCACACAGCGATACTATAACACTCGCATTCCGATGACTATCCTCTCGTATAACACCGGTGGCGGCAAAGAGGCTATGCAAGACCGTCTCAATGCTGTGTTTTCGGGTAATGTGAACAAGCAGATTCAGATTGGCGCCGGCATGGACTATATATATTCAAAGGGCGGTTACGACTATCAGGCCGACAAGGATTTCACCTGGAGCGCCTCGGGCTCGTATATTGGCGACCGTTATGAAATGCAGGCATTCTATAACCATTTCAATTTCCTAAACAAGGAAAACGGTGGAATCACCGACGACCGATACATCACCAATCCGGTTGAGGTTACCGGTGGCGACGACAACATCGACCCAAAGTCTATTCCCACAAACCTTACCGCGGCTCATTCGCGTATCGAGGGACAGGAATTCTTCATGAACCATCGCTATAAGGTGGGTTTCTATCGCCATGAGCGCGACTCGCTCACCGATTCAATTGTCAGCAGCACATATGTGCCGGTTACCAGTTTCATCTGGACTTTCGATTATCGTGCCGAGAAGCATAAGTTTCTTAACACCAACGCATCGGAAGATACAGCCTTCTTCAAAAACACATATTTTGCATTGGGCGGCACCGACGACAACACCAAATACTGGCGACTGTCGAACACCCTCGGTATCCAGTTGCTCGAAGGATTCAACAAATATGCCAAGTTTGGTCTTGCCGGTTATGTGAAGCACGAGTATCGCCGTTTCACCCAAACTACCGACTCGATGCTATATGTTGATAACCGTTCCGTCAAGCTTACACCTTTCCCCGACATCACTGTGCCCCAAACTGCCACCGAAAACCTCCTCTGGGCTGGTGGCCAGCTCACCAAGCACCGCGGGTCGTTGCTCACCTACAGCGTGTTGGCACAGTTCGGCCTGCTTGGCTCTGCTGCCGGCGATATTGACATTTCGGGCGATGTTTCCACCAAATTCAAGTTTCTCGGCGATTCGGTGAGTATCACCGGTTATGGCTATTTCAAGAACGTTGAGACTCCATATCTTATGAAGAATTATGTGTCGAACCACTTTGTGTGGCACAACGATTTCGGCAAAATCAGGCGTTTCCGTGCCGGAGGGCGGTTGAACATACCGCACACCTCCACTCTCATCGATGTGGGCTTCGAAACACTTGACAACTATATTTATTTCGATAACCAAGGCTTACCGACGCGAGCCGACGGCAACATCCAGGTGTTCAGCGCCACTTTGCGCCAGAACCTTGCATTCCGTGCCCTCCATTGGGACAACACAGTTACTTACCAGACATCGTCGAATTCTACTGCCATCCCGTTGCCCAAACTGGCTGTATACTCGAACCTGTATCTTAACTTCAAGATTGCAAAGGTGCTCTCGGTGCAGCTTGGTATGGATTGCAACTACTATACCCGCTATCGTGCAATGGCTTACAACCCTGCAACCATGACATTCCATGCGCAGGACGAGGTGGAAGTGGGTAACTATCCGTATATGAATGCCTACGCTACGTTCAAGTTGTCGAAAACCCGGTTCTTCGTTATGATGTCGCACATCAACCAAGGCTGGTTCTCGAAAGACTATTTCTCGCTGGCACATTATCCGCTCAATCCCAGCAAGTTCCAGCTTGGTTTGAGCGTGGATTTCGCACATTAACAAAAACAGCATAGTATATGAGCAAGCCCCTAGTACCCCCGATGCCGCTTTACATTTCGTTGCTCATCATTGTGGTTGCGGCTATGTTTGTGCTCCGCCGTTGCGGCTCGTTTGCCGCCAACAGTTCCGATGGCGCCGATTCGCTTGATGTGTGTATCGAATACTCTCCGATGTCGTGCTATATGTATGCCGACACTGTAGGCGGCTTCGGCTACGATGTGTTGCGTTTGGTGGCAAAGCGTGGCGGCATTAATCTGCGCATGCACAATGTGGTGTCGCTCCACACCGGTCTCGAGGGTCTCGACAACGGCAACTATAAACTTATGGTGGCCCAGTTTCCTGCCACCGCCGAAGTGAAGCAGCGTTATCTGTTTACCGATGCGGTGTATCTCGACCGACAGGTGCTTGTACAGCGCATCGACTCGCTTGGCAATATTGCCGTGAAATCGCAGCTCGACCTTGCTCAGGACACTATCTACGTGGTGCAGAACTCACCGATGTACGACCGAATACGTGCCCTTAGCCACGAAATCGGCGATACCATCTTCATCAAGGAAGAGCCCGACTACAATGCCGAACAACTGATGATAATGGTGGCAACAGGACAGATTGACTACGCCGTGGTGAATGCATATGTGGCTAAAAATCTTGTCGGAGCGTATCCTAATCTCAATATTGGCACCAAGATTAGCTTTACCCAGTTCCAGTCGTGGGCGTTACCACTTGCCGAAACTGCTATTCGCGACAGCATTAACGCATGGCTTGCCGATGTGAAAGCCGGCGAAGCGTATGCCGATTTGTGCCGCCGTTATGGTGTTACTGAACACTAATATGGCGTTTTTTTCCATCGTTTTGCACCGATTTTGCTTTGTCTGCTATTGTAATCTACACTGCGTTTTACTACTTTTACGTCGTTAAAGCACATAAATTTCCTCGACAATGCTTCAAACGATTATCAATCAGTTGCTCGACAGCGAAATCACCACCTTAGGCTCCATCTTCAAGATGTTGCTTAGCCTTGCACTCGGCGGTGCCATTGGCTACGAGCGCAAGCGCAAAGGCCAGATTGCCGGAGTGCGTACGTTTGCCCTCATTTCTATGGGCGCTACATTGGCAATGATTCTCTCGATATATGTGCCTCAGGAATACCTTGGACTGAAAAACGGAGACCCCGCGCGTATAGCGGCGCAGGTGATAACCGGAATCGGTTTTCTCGGTGCCGGCGCAATTATTCAGATGAAAGGCTCGGTGCGTGGCCTCACCACTGCTGCCGGAATATGGATGGCGGCTGCCATTGGCATGTCGGTGGGAGTGGGCATGTATGTAATTGCTGTCGTGTCGACATTGCTTATCCTTGCCACTCTCATTCTCTTCGAACGCTATGAACGCCGCATAAATCTGGTGCGCGAAACCAAGTTCCTACGCATAGTGGTAAGTGGCGGTATGCCCGACGTTGTGCCATATAAGCAATTGCTCAAGCGCCATCACATCCATTTGATGGATGAATTTGCCGATGTGGATTACCGACAGAACACCGCAACCCTGAGTTTCGTGATTCTTCTGCGCGACCAATGCGATTATCGTGAATTCCTCGATGAAATAGCGGCAATCAACAACACTCTATCAATTTCGCTCTCTAACGAGCAATAATGCGTACAATCTCAAAACATGTCGTATTTTTCAACCATATCGTCCGACGATGGTGCATTCACTTTAGTCGACAATGTTGAGGCTTCGGCTCAGCACACAATAACCGAGGCTGCTCCTGTTATGCCGGATAGCAAGACATCTGGCGAGAATCACACCGAGAGCCTTCTCTCCGATTTGGCACTGATACTGATTTTCGGAGCCATCAGTACCGTGGTTTTCAAACGCTTGCGTCAGCCGCTTGTTCTGGGGTATATTGTGGCCGGTTTCCTCGTGGGGCCACATTTCCTGTATGTACCGTCGGTTACCGACGAGGCTAATATCGATTTCTGGGCACAAATCGGCATTGTGGTGTTGCTCTTCTCGCTCGGCCTTGAGTTCAGTTTCAAGAAGTTGCTCAATGTTGGTGGCTCGGCAATGATTACTGCCACCAGTTGCGTGGTGGGGATGCTGCTGGTAGGGCTCGGGCTCGGCCGCTTAATGGACTTTTCGTTTATCAATTCATTGTTCCTGGGTGCCATGCTGTCGATGTCGTCGACAACCATCGTCATAAAAGCCCTTACTGACCTGAATATGCGGCAGCGACGCTTTGCTCCGCTCACCTTCGGTGTGCTGGTGTGCGAAGACTTGTTTGCGGTGGTGATGATGGTGCTGCTTTCATCAATTGCCATCAACAATTCGTTTGAAGGTGGCGAGCTGGTGTTCAGTATCATGAAACTTCTGTTTTTTCTTGTCATTTGGTTCGTGGTAGGGGTGTTCTTGCTCCCAACTTTCTTCCGCCGTTTCCGCTCAAGCATCAACGATGAGATTCTGTTGGTGCTTGCCATGGGCTTATGTTTCACAATGGCCATTTTCTCGGTGTATTCAGGGTTCTCAATGGCTCTCGGAGCCTTCGTAATGGGCTCTATTTTGGCTGGTACATGCGAGGCTGAACATATCGACAAACTGGTGAAGCCGGTGAAGGACCTTTTTGGCGCGGTGTTCTTCATATCCGTTGGTATGATGGTCGACCCCAATATAATAATGGAGTATGGCGGTGAGATAGTGCTGCTGTCGGTGGTGGTGATTGTGGGTATGATTTTCTTCGCATCGTTCGGCATGATTATCTCCGGGCAGCCACTGAAAATTGCTATGGAAACAGGCTTCAGCCTCACTCAGATTGGCGAATTCTCGTTCATCATAGCCACCTTGGGCATGAGCCTCGGAGTGCTCGATGCCAATATGTATCCTATTGTGGTGTCGGTATCGGTGGTTACCACTTTCTTCACTCCATATATCATCCGTCTTGCCGAGCCTTCGTACAATTGGGTGGAACGCAAACTTCCGAAGCGCTTGCAGTGGTTGCTGTCGCGATATAGCAACCAGTCGTCAGAAATCGACGAGACACGCCGCATATGGCGCCAGATAATTATGCGTTTCGCACTGCGGGTATTCCTTTACACAACGCTCACTGTCGCTGTTATTCTCGTATCCGAGTCGTTGCTGTTGCCGTTCTTTGTCGGGCATTGGGGCAATATGGGCAAGCTCGCTTGTGTCGGAATAACGGTGGCCGCAATGGCTCCGTTCCTGCTTGCGCTTGCTTATCCCAGTTCAACGGCACGCCAGCGTGCTGAACTCGAGGCCTTGGGCAACAGGTTTGTGGGGTTCCCACTGTTTGTGTTGCTGGTGCTTCGCATACTTGTGGCGCTCGGGCTGTTGGTATGGTTTATCTCGTCGGTTTACCATAATCTTGCAGGTGTGGGGGTATGCATTTCGCTGCTATTGCTGGTGTTTATCCTCTTCTCGAAGGATGTTAAGCGCCGTTTGCGAAACATCGAGGATAAATTCATGACCAATCTCAACGAACGCGAATTGCGCAAGAGCGGCAAGGCCAACAATCTGGTGAGCGATCTGCATGTTGCATATATGACAGTAGGCTCTGATTGCCCTTTTGTGGGCGAGCGCCTTGCCAATGCCGATATTCGCAAGAATCACGGGGTGAATGTGGTGAGCATACAGCGCGGAGCTCATGTGATTCCTGTACCCGGTAGCACTGAACGCCTATTTCCCGGCGATTTGGTGGGTGTGATAGGCACCGACGCGCAGATTGCCGCCATTGTGCCAATAGTAGAGGCCGGACTGGGTAACGATGCCGCATCGGAGCCGCAGGCCGAGGTGAAATTCACTCACTTCACCGTGGCATTCGAGTCGCCGCTGGTGGGGCAGAGCCTTGCAACGTCTAACCTGCGTGATGGCTACTCATCGTTGCTTGTTGCCGTTCAGCGTGGCGATGATGAGTTTATCAAACCCACCGGCAACGTGGTGTTCCGTCCCGGTGATGTGCTATGGCTCGTGGGCGATATGGCCAAAATCGAAGTCTTAAAGCAGATGCGAATCCCTATAGATACTCACATGACAAATAATTAGAGAAAAATTCGGCAATTGCTTTGATTCTCTTCGCTATTTGCACTATCTTTGCATCGGAAAACTGTCGGGCCTGCGAGGCTATTGCTCGCCGTTTCGCTGGCACAGTTTTTGCTATATATTGTTTGACAGAAATACTCACTTAAATAATATACTTTTATGGTAAGTTATAAAGACCTCGGCTTGGTAAACACCAAGGAAATGTTTGCCAAAGCAATCAAAGGCGGTTACGCTATCCCAGCGTTCAACTTTAACAACATGGAACAGCTTCAGGCTATCATCAAAGCTGCTTCCGACACTAAGTCGCCTGTTATCCTTCAAGTTTCTAAGGGTGCCCGTAACTACGCTAACGCTACTCTTCTGCGTTACATGGCTGAAGGTGCTGTTGCTTATGCAAAGGAACTTGGTTGGGAACATCCTCAGATTGTTCTTCACCTCGACCACGGTGATTCTTTCGAACTCTGCAAGAGCTGCGTTGACTGCGGTTTCTCTTCAGTTATGATCGACGGTTCGCACCTCCCTTACGAGGAGAACGTTGCTCTCACAAAGAAAGTTGTTGAATATGCTCATCAGCACGATGTAACAGTTGAAGGTGAACTCGGTATCCTTGCTGGTGTTGAGGACGAAGTATCGGCCGACCACCACACTTACACCGACCCTGAAGAGGTTATCGACTTTGCTACTCGCACTGGTTGCGACAGCTTGGCTATTTCTATCGGTACTTCGCATGGTGCTTACAAGTTCACTCCTGAGCAGTGCACTCGCAACGCTGAAGGCAAGCTCGTTCCACCGCCATTGGCTTTCGACGTGCTCGATGCTGTTATGGAGAAGCTTCCTGGATTCCCTATCGTGCTCCACGGCTCTTCTTCAGTTCCTCAAGAGGAAGTTGACACTATCAACAAATATGGCGGCAAGCTTCCCGATGCTATCGGTATTCCGGAAGAACAGCTCCGCAAGGCTGCAAAGAGCGCTGTTTGCAAAATCAACATCGACTCTGATAGCCGTTTGGCAATGACTGCTGCAATCCGTAAGGTATTCGTTGAAAAACCAGGCGAATTCGACCCACGTAAATACCTTGGTCCTGCTCGCGACAACATGGAAAAACTTTACAAGCACAAAATCGAGGCTGTTCTCGGTAGCGCTGGTAAGGCTGAATAATCCATTATTTGTATCTATATCCAATCCCGGCTCTTTTTAGGGCTGGGATTTTTTTCGCTGCCCACTTTTTCACTATCTTTATGCCGATTAACCATTTCAAATTACTATTATGAAACTCAAATCATCAATTCTTGCACTGTGCATGGCTATCTCAGGCTTCAGCGCTTTGGCCGCTGGCCAATATGTCAGAATATCTACCGATGCCACTGATCTTATACTGAAGGTGGCCGACGATAATCGCCTTTACCAATCGTATCTTGGCCCGCGGTTGCTTCATCAGGATGAAATAGATGCGCTTCCGCAACTTGGCTTCACTACGTACGATGGCCGAAAACAACCGCGCGGATGGGAGGTGTATAGCGGTTCGGGCAATGAAGATTACTTTGAGCCTGCTGTTGCCATCACTCATGCCGATGGTAATGCTTCTACATATCTCTACTATGTCGATTCCTCGTCTGA
The DNA here is from genome assembly GCA_016292745.1 of Muribaculaceae bacterium. Classification (GTDB taxonomy): domain Bacteria; phylum Bacteroidota; class Bacteroidia; order Bacteroidales; family Muribaculaceae; genus SFRY01. Next base: position 10,278 of record JAEDFO010000054.1, read on the forward strand.
ATCTGTTGAGGGGGGCACCCACACTCGTATAGTTCTGCGCGATGACAAATATCCTGTTGAGGTGGTGCTCCACTATGTGGCTTACCAGCGTGAAAATGTCATCAAGACGTGGAGCGAGATATCTCATTCCGAGAAAAAGCCCGTCACTCTGTCGGCATACGCATCTACAATGCTCTATTTCAATTGCCCTGCTTACTATCTCACCGAGTTTTCTGGTGATTGGGCCACTGAAGTGCGTATGACAAGCCAACAGCTGCAGTTCGGCAAGAAGGTTATCGACACCAAACTGGGTAGCCGTGCCTCGATGCACACTCCGCCGTTTTTCGAGGTGGGTCTCGGTCAGCCTGTGTCGGAACATCAGGGTGAGGTGCTGATGGGCACCATCGGATGGACCGGTAATTTTCGGTTTACATTCGAAGTCGACAATGGAGGATATCTGCGTGTGATTCCGGCAATAAACCCATATGCGTCGCAGTATAAACTGAAACCGGGCGAAGTGTTCGCCACTCCGGAATTTGTTTTCACCATTTCCAATTGCGGAACAGGCCAAGGTAGCCGCAACATTCACAACTGGGCCATGAATTACAGCCTCAAGGATGGCCACGGCTCGCGTCTGTCGTTGCTCAACAACTGGGAGAACACTCACTTTGATTTCAATCAGGAATCTCTTGCCGGGCTAATGAAGGAAGCCAAGGACCTCGGTGTGGATATGTTTCTGCTCGACGATGGTTGGTTTGCAAACAAGTATCCACGTAAAGACGACCGAGCTGGCCTCGGCGACTGGGACGTTACACATTCCAAGTTGCCCGGCGGAATACCGGCTCTTGTCGATGCCGCCAAAGAGGCGGGGGTGATGTTTGGCATTTGGATTGAACCGGAAATGGTGAATCCCAAGAGCGAACTCTTCGAAAAACATCCCGATTGGGTTATCATGCTGCCCAACCGCGAGACTTACTATTTCCGTAACCAGCTTGTGCTCGATATGAGTAACCCGAAGGTGCAAGATTATGTGTATGGTGTCGTTGAACGTATCATGGCTGAAAACCCTGATGTGGCTTTCTTTAAATGGGACTGTAACAGCCCTATCACAAACATCTATTCGCCGTATCTCAAGGATAATCAGGGACAGCTCTACATTGACCATGTAAGGGGCATATATAATGTGTTACGTCGTGTTAAGGAAAACTATCCTAATCTGCCGATGATGCTTTGTTCGGGTGGAGGTGCGCGATGCGACTACGAGGCTCTGAAATATTTCACCGAATTCTGGTGTAGCGACAACACCGACCCTGTGGAACGTATCTTCATTCAATGGGGATTCTCACAATTCTTCCCGGCTAAGGCAATGTGTGCCCACGTGACAAGTTGGAACCGAAACACATCGGTGAAGTTCCGAACTGATGTGGCCTCGACTTGCAAACTCGGTTTCGATATATCGCTCGCCGACCTTTCGGCCGACGAATTGGAATATTGCCGTCAGGCAGTCAAGAACTGGAAACGTCTGAATCCATGTATCCTTGATGGTCAGCAATATCGCTTGGTATCGCCCTACGAGTCGAATCATATGGCCGTCAACTACGTCGACGCAACGCAATCGAAGGCTGTGCTGTTTGCGTTCGATATCCATCCCCGTTATGCCGAGCGGCTTCTGCCGGTGCGCCTTCAGGGCCTCGACCCAAACAAGTTATATCGGATTGAGGAAATCAACTTGATGCCCGGCGGCAAGCCGACACTGAAAAGCAATGGAAAGGTGTATAGCGGCGACTATCTGATGAAGGTAGGTCTCGATGTATTCACCACTTCCGCCACCACCAGCCGTGTGGTGGAGCTTACAGCCCAGTAATGCGCACAAATCTGAAGCCTGGATATACAGCGAAAGCCGATTCACCTCAGTTGAACCGGCTTTCGCTTGTTGATGCCATTGACGTTAGTTGTTCGATATACGTTTTTCCAAATAATCCGCCGCAACTTTTCTATACTTTTCCATAATTGGCGTTCTCCTCTTACTTAAGCCGGCGGCGAAGTTTTGTGTTGAACCAGTCAATCACCTTTGCCGATAGTTCTTGGCACAATTCATGGTGCTTGTCGGCTATGTTTTCAAGTTCGTATGGGTCATTGACAATGTTGTATAGTTCCAGACGTGAGCCGTCGGCATTCACCAGCAGCTTGAAGTCGCCGCGGCGAATTGCCAGATGCGGGCTGCGGTTGCGCTCCTTTGCCGGTTGGTTAAACACTGGACTGCGACCATAGTCCCACATCAGATCCTTGGTGCGGCTCTTGTTGCATTGGCCCAGCAGCGCCTCGCTCATGTCTTCTCCGCTCAGCAATGAAGTGTCGGGGCATTCGGCACCTACTATCTTGCACAGCGACGGATATATGTCGACCGACGACACCACTGTGGTGTTGTCAATGCTTGGTTCGATGTGTCCGGGCCAACTGATTATGAACGGCATGTTCAGCCCTCCTTCATACAGACTGATTTTCTGTCCGCGCAATCCATTTGTACGAAGCTGATTGTACGATGGAGCAGGGCCGTTGTCGGCGGTGAATATCACTATGGTGTTTTCCCATATGCCCAACTCCTTCAAACCATCGAAGAAGCGTCCCAACTCGCGGTCGTATGTCTCAAGCACCTGAGTGAATGCCTCGCGGGTTTGCCACCATCGTTTTTCGTAGTATTTGGCCGATGGAATCCACGGATCATGCATATCGTCGGGCCACAGATTCACAAAACATGCCTCGCCACTGTTGCGGCGCAGAAAGTCGAGAGCGCGGTCAACAAAATAATGCGTGCGCTCCCATCGCTTTATGCTGTCGGTCTCGCTCCATATCCAGTTCGACGAAGTAATCAGCTTGTCGGGGTCAGGGCTTTCCCACGTCGAAACATATTCATCAAAGCCGTATCGCGGTATCTGCGGCGCATCGTCAACATCGCGTCCTCCTCCCATATGCCATTTCCCGATGTGCGCTGTGCGGTAGCCTGCCGCTTTCAGCGAGCGAGCCATTGATGGCGCATTCGGGTCGAGATAATCAAACTGCTCATGCTTGCGGTTCTTCTCCCGCTCGTGTAAAAATGTATTAATGCCCCATTGCGAGGGAAACATTCCAGTGGTGAGCGACACTCGCGATGGTGAGCTCACGGGCGATGCAGTGTAGTAGTGTGTCATCACACGTCCTTCGGCTGCCAATCTGTCGATATTGGGTGTGCTCACCCATTTTGAATTGAGATACGAAACATCGCCCACGCCCATGTCGTCAGAGTATATAATCACTATATTCGGCTTCTCCTGCCCATAGGAAAGTGCCGAGCCGGCCAGTAACCCAGCGGTTAGTAACACTTGATTCTTCATCTGTTATGAAAGGTATTAGGTTTGCTGCCATAAAGATACAAAAAATCGCGGTAAAAGAATGTGGCGTTCTGATAATTATTGAGCAAGAGCCACATAGCAGCCAGCTCGATGGTATTCCACTGTGTGACGGTTCAGGTTTTCCACAAAAAATGCATGTGAAACGAAAAAATGCGTCGAAAATATTTGCAGTTACCAAATTTCTTCGTACCTTTGCAACGCTTTCACGGAAGTAAGGGCGTTTAGCTCAGCTGGTTCAGAGCATCTGCCTTACAAGCAGAGGGTCGGCGGTTCGAATCCGTCAACGCCCACCACCTAAAAAGAAGATAGGACTACATTGATAATCTGTTGATATTCAATTAGTTCTATTTTTTATTTCCTGCAAAAGTATTAGCAAATGCATGTGTTGCGGCTCTCAAAAAAAAGGAGTTGCGTGGCGCATTTTAGCTCATTTTGGAGCATTTTGGAGCAAATGACTTGCAAGTTTCTTGCAAGTAAATTTCAAGTTGCAAGTCTCGATTCAAGCCAATCGCCAAATTTGAAGTTAAATAATGTTAACGCACTCCAAGGAGGTTTTATGGCAACAGCAAAACTTTATCTTGACAAAAGGGCATCGGTAGGATTAACAGCACCGGTTAAAGTATTAATCACCCACAATCGCAAGAGCGTATTTTTGTCACTTGGGGTAAAAGTACCCATTGAAAAGTGGGATTCACAAATGTTATGTTTAAAGGGAAAGGAAAATCGCAATCTTCAGCTTTTCATAATGCAGAAGAAGGTTGAAATTGACGAGGCGCTGATAAATATCATCAGACGAGGCATTCCGAGCGACATGACAGCAACCCAACTTCGGGAAATGGTATTAAAAGAGATTTCTCCACAAATCGAATCTGAGCAGTTAAACGCGGAAGAAAAGAAAGATTGTTTTCTTTCTCGTTTCCGTCGATTCATGGAAAACCGCCCTACACCAGGCACCAAAGCCATCTATAACGATACATACAAGAAGGTTGTGAAGTTCTCTACTGGAAATGAAGGCCTTACGTTTGACGAGATAGATGTTGAGTGGCTTACTTCGTTCGACAGTTTTTTGTCGAAGACAATGAAGTCACAGAACAGCAAGAGCATTCATTTCCGTAATATCCGTGCCGTGTTCAACGCCGCAATAACTGACGAAGTCACAACAAATTACCCTTTCAGGAAGTTCAAAATCAAGTCGGAGGAAACCGAAAAGCGCTCACTTTCATTAGAGCAGCTGCATATTTTCATGAGTGCAAACCTTGAGCCATGGATGGAAAGGTATCGCGACGTCTTCATGCTTTTGTTTGGCTTGTGCGGGATAAACATCATCGACCTATGCCATCTTAAGGAAGTCAATGACGACAGGGTTGTATATAGAAGAGCAAAGACACACAAGTTATATTCCATAAAGGTCGAGCCGGAGATTAAAAGCCTTATATACAAGCACAAAGGCAAGGACTGGCTTCTCGACATTCTTGACAACTATGGCAAGTCACAGGACTTCAACAGAAGGCTTAAGAGAGGCCTGGACGCAATAATAGCCTATATAAACAAGCAATTGCCCAAGCAAAAGCAATTGCCTAGAATCTCATCTTATTGGGCGCGCCACACATGGGCAACCTTGGCATCGGACATTGACATTCCGATTGAAACGATATCGGCTGCATTGGGGCATTCATACGGATGTGCGACAACAGCCATCTACATTCGTTTCAATCAGAAGAAAGTTGATGCCGCAAACCGAAAGGTTTTAGACTATGTCTATAACGGCCTCAATTAGAAAATCCGGTAGTACATCGCTTTCAAAAGTGATGTGCTATCGGTGTAAAGTTCGGTGTAATATTCGTTGTAATATTTGTTATACTTTTCGGTGTAAAAGTCGTTATACTTTTCGGTGTAAAAGTCGTT
>JAEDFO010000055.1 GCA_016292745.1 Muribaculaceae bacterium
CACTACATTTTATTGTACCGGCAGGCAGGCGTAGCGATTACACTTTACTGCCACCAAACGACAAAGGCATCGCCTCATCTCTTTCGAGGAGCGATGCCTTGTAATTTATTTCACCAAAGCGATTATTACTTCTTGCCGGTGAGCGACATTATTGAGTCGACTTCTTCCTGCGAGAACGGAGTGCCATCCTGGCGGAAGATATCGTGGAACCAGAGTTCCGGCTCAGCTACATCCGGACGTGGTTCGCTCCATGCAAAGATAGTATTGGTCTTTCCTGCTACGAAGCCCCAGTTGATGGCAACAATCTTGTTGGCCTTCAGCATAGGCATAATAGTCTGGAAGAAACTCTTGTTGCGGCGAGCCATGTATTCGGTACAAACCAACGGACGGTTCATCATCTTCAGATACTTTACTGTCTGTTCGTGGTCGTCGAGCGGATTATAGTTGTGGTATGAGATAACGTCGGAGTTCTCAAGCTGATAAGCGTTCAGAGGAGCGAACGAATCGTCCCAGCACCAGATACCGCTGGTAAGAGGCTGCGACGGATTCACTTCACGTGCCCATTCGAATACGCGTTTGAGCATCGGCAGAGTTTCAACCCCGTGACCTTGGTTGCCCGGTTCGTTCCAAAGGTCCCAAAGAAGGATGCGCTCGTCGTTGGCAAATGTAGTGAGAAGGTCCTTCACGTATTTCTCCATCTTAGGATACAGCGATACTGTATCGGCGCGAAGCGATACTGATGGGTCCTGAACCCAGCCTGAATTGTGAATACCTGGTTTTGGGTCGGGTTGCTTGCCATACGATGACTCAGCATTCCAGCAGTCGTCGAAAATACAGAACAATGGCTTGATGCCGTGCGATTGGCATATGCCAAGGAAGTCGTCCATACGCTGTTTCAAGCCTTCTGGGTCGTTTTCATAAACCACACTGCTGAGATACACGCGCAAAGTGTTGAAACCGATACCTTCTGCCATGCCAAGTTCCTTGTCAATCTGGTCGTGGTTGTAAGTGTCGGCGCTCCACATTTCAATCTGGTTGATAGCGTCGGCATTGATGTAGTCGGCACCAGCCAGCCATGGCAACTGAGCATACCACTCGTTTGCTTTCTCCTCGCTCCAGCGCTGTGCTGGGGCTTCCTGTTTTGCTTGATTGCAGCATGCGCTCATTGCAAGCACACATGCAGCACTCATCACGAATTTTGTCAATTTCATTGTAATGAAAATTTAGGTTATTAAGTTTTAGGGCACACTGTGCGTAAAGGTAATAATAATTAGCGAATCGCACAAAACCGAAAGTGTTTATTGCTTCGATTTGTGCATTTTATTTCATTTCCGTTTCTCTTTTGAGCACCGACGGTATCAAAAGTGTCAGAAAATAGTCGTATCGGACTGAATCGAAGTGATAGTGAAGCAAACTGCCGAACGATCGGATATCGAGGTGCACTTTCTGCTCGTTCTTGAGTTTGTTGCGCAGTGCTTTTACTTTCGCAGCACCTTCGGTAAATGCCTTGCAGTCATCGTCAAGTTCCTTGGCTGTATATGGCCGATATCCCAGAACGAGTTTTTCCACATTCCACCGCGAATGTTCCAGGCGGGCCAGCAGTTCCATATTCTCCTCTATTTTCTCTTTCAGGTCGAACGTTGAAGCCTTGCTCATTGCTCTCAAGCTTCTCACCTTGGTCTCGAAATGGTCGCCACATAGCAAGTTGGAAAGACGCAGTTCCTTGCCATCCGGATTTTTCGTCTTGTCCTGTTGCCAGTTACCAAGCATCTTATTCACCTTAATTATTCGGCAATAGTCGTTTATGGCATTTGAATAGTTTCCGGCTACTGCCACATCGGCCTTGCGTATCGACAGGAATGTGCCGCCAATACGATACACCGTGTCAACCATCATCGGCCGCAGCAATCCTATCTCGGTTGAAATGTCGGAATAATCGTTGCCGATGGTTTCTTTGCTTATCACCGTTACAATAGTGCTGGCATCGGTTGCCACCGCTTGGGCATATTGCTCGGCAGTAGTTCCGTCGGCAATTCCCACCAGATTCAGTTCTATGTCGACAAAGGAGCATTCCTTTCCGTTAGTCTCTGTCGGAATACTGCTGTCGGCAAACACCATCTTCCGGCAAAGCGCATAATCGGACAAATTCCCAAAAAGTTCGCCTTTCATTTCCTTTTCCAATCCGTCAAGGGATTCTACAGTTCGGCACTTGCTGTCAACTATACTGATAACCGTTCGATTGGCCTGCTCCCCTTTTTCGGCTGCATTCTCATCAAAGTTTGGATAATGGCACACTAATGCCAGCTGGCGGGCAATGGCAAGCAGAAGCCGCCGTTTCTCGTCCGACAACACTACCACTGCGTGAACATGCCGGCCACTGCCGGCTCCTATTCCATTATCATCAATGACACAATTACCCTGGCTGCCGGCTCCCATCTCGTTGAGCACAATATGGCGAGCCACAACCAAATCACGGTCATCACCATAAAACTTCTCAGTTGGTTCGGTTATCTTCCTTTGGAACAATCGTTTAAAGAATTCCATTGTCAATTTGTTTTGCAGTTTCAATTTTCCCAATGTCGGCCGACGACGGTTTCTGATACAATCGTAGTCCGAACCAGTTCATGCTAAGCATCACATGCTCCACTATTTCAGCCACAACATTCTCGTAGGGCATCAGGCTGGTGCTCTTGATATATGCATACAGCTGCAATTGGGTTCCTTCGCCTGTGATTTCAAGGAAACGCACCAGTTGGCGGGGCTCATGTGCCACTTTCTCATTATGATAAAGCCATGCACTCAAGTAAACCCTGAACAGATGCAAGTTAAGTGTCTCACCTGAGGTTTCCCTATTCAGGGGCAACGTATCCTCGCCATTCTGCTTTAATCGTTCTATGAGGCTTTGTTTCTGAGCCTCGCTGCAAATGCCTATCGATGTATTGTCGATTATGAAGCTGCGTAGCATACGGCGGCCCGAGGTATAGCCATCGAGCATCCGCTGGTTATTGATAAACGACCCGGCAACCAGTATTCTCAGCGGTATGCTCGAATTTGTGTTGTCGAAATTGTTAACTGTCACCATTGTCAGCGATATGCTTTCCACTATTCCATCGATATTCTTTCCCGGCACCTGAATCCAATCGCCTATATGAAGTTGATGCGTCATCCACAGCTGGAAATACACTACCACACTACGCACTGTGTCCTCAAATATCCATGCCATAAGGGCGGCTACAGCGCCAAACACCAGCAAATCGCCTTTTCGGCCATTCAGCATCACACACACCGAGATAACCACTATTCCTATGGAGAACAGCAGACTCAACTGGAATATATGATTGGTAAAGTTACGCTTGCGCCCGTCCTCAAGCAAATAGATGTTTCGATAGCGCCATGCGCTGAACACTATCACGAAAACCGACACCACCGACACTATCAGCCATTTCATACGGTATGAAAAGCCTGGATAAGTAAGGATAAACGTCAGAAGCACGCCCACCAGCAGATGTACCCAACTGACAACCCGCACAAATGTGCGATAGTTGGCGCCGCCTCTAATTCTTTTCCATCTTACGTATTTCCAGTAATGAATTGCCTCAAACAACGCCACTATAGCGAGCGATATCCACAGCGCACTTTCAAACCACGGACCAGTGATGCCCATGATGCGTGCACACATATTTTCTATCAATTCCATCCGACCTTGGGCTTTACGTATCAGAATTGGTTAACAATCATATTTTTTCTTTCGCTAAATAAGCAATTATTAACTTTATATGCAAGCAATTGCCACATTTTTGCTACATTTGCATTACGACATCATTATAACCTAATTCAAAAACTCCTTTAACCTCCTTTTGAAAAATGACAAAACTATTCACCCACTCCATTACCATCATTCTTGCTTCCTTGGCATTAATATGCCAGGCTTCGAATCCCGATGAAGGCATCACTCAATATGTGAGCACCCTTGTAGGAACTCAATCGAAATTCTCACTTTCTACAGGCAACACCTACCCGGCTATCGCCCTGCCCTGGGGTATGAACTTCTGGACTCCGCAAACCGGAAAGATGGGCGACGGATGGGCCTATACCTACAATGCCGATAAAATACGTGGCATCAAGCAAACCCACCAGCCAAGCCCTTGGATTAACGACTATGGCCAATTCGCCATTATGCCTACCACCGGAACTCCGGTGTTCGACCAGGACAAACGCGCCAGCTGGTTCTCTCACAAGGCCGAGACCGCTCGCCCATATTACTATAAGGTATATCTCGCCGATTACGACGTAACTGCCGAAATCACCCCTACCGAACGTGCCGCTGCCATGAGAATTACATTTCCTCAATGCGACAGCTCGATGGTGGTTATCGACGCTTTCGACCGTGGCTCGGCCATCACAGTCATTCCGGCTGAAAACAAAATCGTAGGATTCACCACACGCAACAGTGGCGGTGTGCCCGAAAACTTCAAGAACTACTTCGAGATTGTGTTCGACCGCCCGTTCTCTTACGTGGCAACTGTCGACGATGGCAACATAGTGAGCGGACGCCTCAGCATCGATGCCAACCACGCCGGCGCCATCGTAGGATTCGCCACCAAGCGCGGCGATGTGGTGAACGCTCGCATTGCCTCGTCATTCATCAGCCATGAACAGGCTCACCGTAATCTCGCCGAGTTGGGCGACGGCAACTTCGACCGAATAAAGGCCGATGCACTCGCTCGCTGGAACGATGTGCTGGGACGCATCACCGTCGACGACCCCGACATCGACCGCCTTCGCACTTTCTACTCTTGCCTATACCGCTCGGTGCTCTTCCCGCGCTCGCTTTACGAAATCGATGCCGATGGCAACCCCATTCACTACAGTCCTTATAACGGCCAGACTCTGCCTGGATACATGTTTACCGACACTGGTTTCTGGGACACTTTCCGGTGCCTCTTCCCTCTGCTGAACCTCGTGTATCCATCGATGAACGTGAAAATGCAAGAAGGGCTGGCCAACACATATCGCGAAAGCGGGTTCCTTCCTGAATGGGCAAGCCCGGGACATCGAGGATGCATGGTGGGCAACAATTCGGCTTCGATTGTAGCCGATGCATATCTGAAAGGCCTACGCGGATACGATATCGCCACTCTGTGGGAAGCCGTAGTTAGCGGAACCGACAAAGTTCATCCGAAAGTGAAGTCAACCGGCCGACTTGGACATGAATTCTATAATACTCTTGGCTACGTGCCTTACGACAAAGGCATCAACGAAAGCGCTGCCCGCACACTCGAATATGCCTACAACGATTGGTGCATCTACCAGCTCGGAAAGGCGCTTGGCAAGCCTGAATCGGAAATAGGGATATTTGCCCAGCGCGCACTCAACTATCGCAACCTATTCGACCCCGAGCACCGATTGATGCGCGGCCGTAATGCCGACGGTACGTTTCAAAGCCCATTCAACCCACTGAAATGGGGCGACGCATTCACCGAAGGAAACAGCTGGCACTACACTTGGTCGGTGTTTCACGACCCTAAAGGTCTTATGAATCTAATGGGAGGCAAACAGGAGTTCAACCATATGCTCGACTCGGTATTTGCCGTGCCGCCGGTGTTCGACGAAAGCTACTACGGACAAGTGATTCACGAAATTCGCGAAATGCAAATCATGAACATGGGCAACTATGCCCATGGCAACCAGCCTGTCCAGCATATGATTTATCTTTACGACTATTCCGGCGAGCCGTGGAAGGCCCAGCACTGGATTCGCGAAGTCATCGACCGCCTTTATACCGCCCAACCCGACGGTTACTGCGGCGACGAGGACAACGGCCAGACTTCGGCGTGGTATGTGTTCTCTGCCATTGGATTCTATCCGGTGTGCCCGGGATCGAACCAGTATGCGCTTGGCGCTCCGCTGTTCAAGCATCTGACACTCAACCTTGAAAATGGCAAAAAGGTGATTATCAATGCTCCGGCAAACAGCCGTGCCAACCGCTACATCGACGCTATCTCAATCAACGGCAAAAAGCATGACAAGAACTATTTCACCCACAAGCAACTAATCGACGGAGCAACTATTAATGTCGATATGTCCGACAAACCAAATCACAGTCGTGGCACAAAGCCTGAAGCCGCGCCTTATTCGTTCTCCGACACACTGAAACACTGATATCACCACAATTACTGCTGGCGAAGCCTCATGCTCACTTCGACAAAACTCGCCTTCCCGGCGATATAGTCGGCATAGGCTTCGTCAGCACTCTTTCCTCGAAGCACACGACAATTGCCACAGCTCTCGCAGTTGGCTATGCAACGAAAGCGCTGCTCAACATATTGACGGCGCTCCTCCTCGCTCGATTTCCCTATCTCTGGCGCACTCATAAGCAATTGATTCATCCTCCCATTGTATTCAATGGTTGTCACAAAATTAATGTTCAGTTACGAAAACTTGGTTCGTATTTTCCGAAAGTTATCAACATTTTTTCATAATCACAAGCCCTCAAGTTTTTGTCTCGATTCTGATGCAAAGTTAGTCATCGCCCACGAACCCATGGTTCGCATTTTTCAGATTTTGCGGTAGGCTTCCTGCATGCGGTTCACTCTGATGCGCACCTGCTCCACCACATCTTCCGGGCTGAGCACCAGCAAGTCGGCGCCATAAGTGGTGAGTTCACGCACCAGCTCATAGTTGTTCTTGCATTCGAGGGTAAAGAACATACCTCCCTCAAGATGCGGATATTGCTCGCGCAGCACCTTCTCGGCATCGCCTCGGACTTTACGGTACGAGCCATGCATGGGCTTGGTATCCACATATTCCATCTCACGGTTGCTCACCCAGCACGTTATGGTCAGAACCGGAGCATCTTTCCGGTTGGTTACTCCGATAATGTCCTCGTACCACTCATTCAAATCGCCGTCATACTCCACATAGGCATGCGACTGCAACGGCTCCACCTGGTCGATGCGGTCTAGCGCAAAGGTTAGCATCGCAGCATCGTGCTGGGCACGGCACAACAGGAACCACCGGTCGGAATACTCCTTCAACAGATAAGGATGCACCACCGCACTACGTCCATGCCGCGACAACTCGCCATCTGCATTCCCCTCAAACAGATGATAGCTGAGCCTCACCACCTGCTTGCGCACTATAGCCATGTATAGCTCAGAAAACACCTTGGTGTAGTTACGAGGGTTGGTCGACAACGATACCACCGGCGAGCCGAGTTGTGGCTTCTCGCTCAACTTGGCTTGCAAATCCTGGAGCACCTTCAGCCCTGGCAGACCATCGAACTGTCCGAGAATAGTAAGCGTAGAGCCCAGCAGATTAAGTTCCTCATCGGTTATTCCTTTGCTGAAAATCGAAAACGACGGGTCGGCATAGCGAAGGCAGCGCTTGGTGTAGGTGCGCTGGCGGTCGGTGTCGTACGACTCCACCGAGAAGCGTTCAATATCGGCCAATACACGATTCTCATATTCCAGATAACGGATATCCTTCTCAATAGTACGGCGAGTAACGCCATCGCCACAACTATCGGGATACTTCTGCGATATCTCATCGCTCACTAATCGGGTAATATCGTCAAGCGAATAGGCATGGTTTCTGTCGGCCAGAAGCCGGTCGATAATCTGATAGCGGATGAATGCGTTTTTAGTATTCGGCATATGTTGTTTTTCTGATAGTTATTTATGTTGAACTGTATTCTATGGTGCTTTCTTATAAATAAAGAGAATGTTTTCGAGAAATTACTCCACAAAAATAGTGGATATCTACGAACACGACGTTCGCAAATTTCACAAAAAAGTACAAAAAACTATCAATTATTGCACCAAAGCAACTTTTTTCCGCTTCACAGCCCTCTATTTTCCCAAAGGACGCACCGAAAGGTTATCAAAGCACACCATATTCCGGTCGCTGCCAAGGCCCCACAGTCCTTGCGGACACTCACCATTCGCAGGCAATGTTGCCACCACAACACCTGCAAATCGAGCGATTTTAACGCCTATAGCGTAACAAAACTATAACAAAACGCCGTCTGCCTCGACTGTTAACAATTATTAACCTTAAATGGTTTTGATTATGTTTTTTATTTAATTTGCTATATATTATTTTTGTAAGGTTTTCTTTTACATTTCTTATGATATCATGGTTTGTTGCCCTGAGAAATGATAATTTTGCTTTAACGCCGCATTATTTTCAATCGCTAACGCTAAAGTTTGTAAACAAAGAGAGAGTGAAACTGTGAAATCAGAAAGGAAATAAAATAGTAAACGAACATTGGATAGGTAATTATGAAGATAAAATTGTGTGTTGCTCTGCTTATGGCACTTTTTGCCGGAATGTTTGCCTCGGCGCAAAAGGTGGCATTGAAGACTAACCTGCTTTACGATGCAACTGCCACAGTGAATGCCGGCATTGAAATCGGATTGGCTCCGCGCTGGACGCTCGACATTTCGGGTAACTTCAACGACTGGACCATGTCACACAACCGTAAATGGAAGCACTGGCTGGTGCAGCCCGAGGCTCGATACTGGTTCTGCGAACGTTTCTCGGGCCATTTCATCGGCATACATGCCCACGGTGGCGAATACAACTTCGGCAACCTGAAAAACGGAATAAAGTTTCTCGGCTCCGACTTTTCGAAACTCACCGACAACCGCTACCAAGGCTGGTATGTGGGTGGCGGTCTTTCGTATGGCTATGCCTGGATTCTGGGAAAGCACTGGAACCTGGAGGCCGAGCTGGGCATTGGATACATCTACACCCGATTCGACAAATACCCATGCGCCGAATGCGGCGAGAAAATCGAGGAGGATGCCTCGCATCACTATTTCGGTCCCACCAAGTTGGCGCTCAGCATTGTTTACCTTTTCTAATTCGCTGATACAATGAAACGACTAATATATCTCCTTATATTATTTATTGTATGTTGGGCCAATGCCGGTGCCCAGCAAGTGATGAACGGTAAAGTGACCATCGATTCGGTGAGCGTGGCAAACAATGGCAGCCAGCTGTTTCTGTCGATGACGCTCGACGTGTCGAAACTGAAGGTGAAATCGGATGGCGAGGTGCATCTGTCGCCGGTTATCGCCCTCAATGCCGATTCGCTCTATCTGCCGCAGATTATTCTGGCAGGCCGCGGCCGTCACTACCGCATTCTGCGAAACAACATCACTTTTGGCGAGGGCGAGCTTTACCGCGCCGGAAAGACCAAGCGCATCCACTATCGCGCTGTGGTGCCGATGGCCACCTGGATGGAAAATGCCAACCTGGTGCTCAACGAGGATGTGTATGGATGTCTGTGCAAGCTGAAGGACGACAGCAACGACCTGCTCGCCACTTTCGACTTCTCGCCGAAGACCTATCAGCCGCATCTGGTGTTTGTGGCTCCAAAGGCCGAAGCCCGCAAGGAGCGCAAGCTGGAAGGACAGGCCTACATCGACTTCCCGGTAGACAAAACCATCATCTACCCCGACTATCGCCGTAACCGTACCGAGCTGGCAAAGATTCGCGCCACCATCGACTCGGTGCGCCTTGACAACGACATCACCATCAATTCGGTATGGCTGAAGGGTTATGCTTCGCCCGAAAGCCCCTACTCTCACAACCGCGACTTGGCTATCGGACGTACCGAAGCGCTGAAGCAATACATCCGCAACTATTACCACTTCGATTCACGACTCATAAGCACCGACTACGAACCTGAGGACTGGGACGGCCTGCGGCGTTTCGTCGAAACGTGGGATGTGCCTACACGAAATGGCATGCTTGAGATTATCAACAACACCTTGCGCGAGCCCGACAACCGCGAATGGGTGCTGAAATCGACATATCGCGAGGAGTACCGTTATCTGCTCCACAACGTGTATCCGGGCCTGCGACACACCGACTATCGCATCACCTATACCATACGTGGATACAACGATGTGGCCGAAATTCGCGAAGTTCTCGCCAAACGCCCCCAAAACCTGAGCCTAAACGAGTTCTACCTGCTTGCTCAGGAATATGAGCCCGGAAGCGAGGAATTTGCCGACCTGTTTGAAACTGCAGTGCGAATGTATCCCGACGATGAGATTGCCAATCTGAATGCCGCTAACGTGGCATTGCGTCGTGGCGAACTCGACCGCGCCAAGCGATACCTCGACAAAGCCGGAAATTCGCGCGAAGCCGTTTATGCCCGAGGCATTTACGAGGTTCTAAACAAGAACTACGACAAGGCACTGACACTAATGCAGGAAGCCAGCGACGCCGGTTTGCGTCAGGCCGACAACGCTACTGCCGAAATCGAGTTGCTCAAAGCATCGAACCGTTAAATTTAGATTCACAAACAATCATTCACCAATTAATTATTAACTAACAACAAATTCTTATGATGAAATTTTCAAAATTGCTTCTTGCATGCTTGGTAGCATTTGGCATGTGTGCCTGCAGTAGCGAGAAAGAAGATGGACCCGACCAGCCTGAAAACACTTCAGACCTCGTGTATATGAACATCCGTCTTTCAATGCCTAACACCCGTAGCACTACTGACAGTGAGGGTACCACTAACTCAAATGCTAACCCCGACTTTGAAGTTGGTTTGGATCGTGAAAATGCTGTAACAAGCGTGCTCATCGCTCTTACCGATGCTGATCTTAAAGTTGCTGCCGCTCAAAAGGTTGAAAATCTTGGTTCAATCTCGGCACAGCAAGTTTATACAGTAACTTTCCCGGCTACTGACCTTCTGAAAATCACTCCAAATGCTCCGTTGAAAGTTGTTGCATTCTGCAACCCTAACAACGACGTAATTGAAAAAGTTAAAAAGGATGCCAACATCAAGGATATTGCATACACATCATCAGCTGCTGACGGTGATGAAATCTGGGCTGCAAGCAACTTCTTGATGACTAACGCTGACCTCTCTACTTCAGTTACTGTTCCTGCTGACTGGAAACCTTACTACTCAGTAAGCAACCCATTCAACCTCGGTACTGTTAACGTAGAGCGTTCTGCTGCTCGTTTCGACTACAAGACCGTTAAGACTGACAACAAATACCCAATTGTTAACGACAAGACTGGTGCTACTGCTCTCGAGGTTCAGCTCACCGACGTAGCTCTTATCAACGAAAGCAAGAGCTTCTACTATCTCCGTCGCGTATCTAACACTGGTCTTAACGATGCTTCTGCAGTTGTTGGTGGCACTGAAACAGTTTCAAACTATGTTGTCGACACCGACGCTGCTTCGAAGAATAACTGGACAAAGGCTACTGACTTGACAGGTAATTTCTGGTACAACCTTACTGCTCCTGCTGCTTGGGCATGGACTTCTCTTTCTGCTATAACAGAGAATGACAACTGGGCTGGCACAGACGGCAACGATGGTTACAAAGTATGGCGCTACGCTTACGAAAACACTATTCCTGCCGGTGTTTCCAACCAGAAGAACGGTATCACAACAGGTGTTGTATTCAAGGGTAACCTCCTCGTTAAGGATTCATCTATCGATACAAACAAGCCTATCTTCGTATTCCAGAACGTAGTTTACGGCAACTGGAGCGCTGTAAAGGCTGCAGCCGATGCCAACACCATCCCGGCTCTTACTGTAGCCTACGAAAAGGCTAACGCTCTCGATGCTGACGGTCTTGGTGCAGTAGGTCAGTACGGTTTCACTCGTTATATGCCGAAGGATGGCAAATATCCAATGGTTTACTACTACTGGAACCGTCACAACGACAACAACGACAACAGCGTTATGGGCATCATGGAATTCTGTGTAGTTCGTAACAACGTTTACAAGCTCGCCGTTACTTCAATCAACAACTTCGGTCACCCAGATCCAAGCGTTGACCCAGGTACAGACCCAGATCCAGACCCAGTTGATCCAGACGACCCGGATGAAGAGACCAACGTTTATTTCAACGTATCTGTTAAGGTATTGCCTTGGGTAGTTCGCGTTAATAACATTGAGTTCTAATATATTTAGAATGAGAACAAAACGTCAAATATTATCGTTCATGGTTGCGGTGCTTGCCGCCGCAACCATGTTACCAACAATGACTTCGTGCGACGACAATTTCTTTGAAGACCTCGAGGAATGTCCGCGTGGAGTGAACCTGCGATTCGTTTACGACTATAATATGCTCTATGCCAACGCATTCATGTCGCAGGTTGACTGCCTCACGCTTTATATCTACGACAGCGAGGGTAATTTCGTTGAATCGCGCACCGAAACCACCGATGTTCTCGCCGACGAGAACTATCGCATGACCATCGACCTGCCCGAAGGCAACTACCATCTGGTGGCTTACGGCGGCCTGGCATGCGAAAAGACTTCGTTCTCGCTTATCACACCTCAAACCCGCACCACACTCAGCTCATTGCAAGTGAAGCTCAACCACTCGGGCTATACCTCGGCCCGCCGTCTGCACGACCTGTTCTTCGGCTCGCTCGACGTAACCGTGGTGGGCGACATGTATCGCGACTACACCGTCCATATGATGAAGGACACCAACAACATCCGAATCGTGCTCCAACAGCTCAACGGCAAGGAAGTGTCCGACAAAGACTTTACCATCTCAATCATGGACGACAACACTATGCTGTCGTGCAGCAACAACATCCTCCCCGACCGCACCATCAGCTACTTCCCCTGGACTCAGGGCCAGGCGGTGGCCGGAACAATGACCAACTACGAGGGCATGGAGCAGGATGTGATTGTGGCATATGCCGAGCTGTCGACTTCGCGCCTGTGGGGCGGAAACAAACCGCGCCTCGTCATCAAGAACAACGACACCGGCGACGATGTGGTTAACATCCCGCTAATCCAGTATCTGCTGCTGCTCAAGAGCGAACTCTATTCCGAAATGGGAAGCCAGGAATTCCTCGACCGCGAATACAACTGGAGCATGGTGTTCTTCCTCGATACAAAGCACGAATGGGTTCGCACCCACATCGTTATCAACGACTGGGTGGTGCGCCTTAATGATGTAAACATATAAAACCCACATATATAAGGAAATATCTGAATAATAGATGATTCGCTATTTATTCATTTTATTCACAACGATATCAGCACTGTTGCTTACCTCGTGTCAGAGCGGTAGCGACTCCGATGAGCCACGGCCCGAAGCCGAGTTCAAGCTCAGCGTTGCACTTGCCGACATGTCGCGCAATGGCATCACCCGCTCGGTCGAGAATTTCTACGACCCCAGCGGCGGCGCCATCTCCGACAACGAGAAGATGCAGACACTTCGCATTGTAATCGTGCGCCCCGACGGAACCATCGAGCACAACCGATATATCGATTTCAGCAGCCATCCTTCAATTTGGTATGGCCAGGAGCAGTTCAAGGTTGAGCGAGGCGAGGACAAGGAAGTGTATCTGTTTGTCAATGAAAACAGCACAACTTACTATGAATCGACAGGCACCGTTGCCCTAAGCGACAACAACTTTATTCGCGAAGGCGCCAAATTCCCAACCGACAGAATAAAAAACCTGACGGTGATGACCACCAGCAACGATGACGTGCTCTCCGGCCCGCTGCCAATGTGCGAGCACCACACCATCAAGGCCGATGCGCTCGGACGCGACACCACTCTGTTCGTCACCCGCGCTGCTACAAAGTTTACCTACGTAATCAATAACAACCTCGACAAAACCATCAGCTGGACCGGCCTCACTCTCGACAAAGTGGCCCGAAAAGAATACTATCTGCCCAACAATACCACCTACACCTTCACCAAGGACGAAAAGGGCGAGATTATCAGCGGCGTAATTAATGGCTACGAAGTAGCGACCATCCAAAACAACGAGCACTACATATTCGGGCGCACTTTCGAGCCAATCGAAGTGGCTAAAGGCGAGGAAAAGGCTCTCCCGTCGTTCTATCTGCTCGAAAGCAAATACAACGACCCTGGAACCGCCTCCGACTCAAAGCTGAACTACAAGACATCAATCACCCTCGACGGGATTACTCTCGAAAGCAAATACCTGCCCAACCTGAGCCAGCTGCCGAGAAACTCGCATGTGGTGGTTTACATCACCATTGGTAAAGGTTACGAGATTTCGTGCACCGTCGACGTACGCCCGTATGGCGAAATCATACTCGAACCGGGATTCGGTCAATAGCATTTTGAATTATGACAAAGCACTTTTTCAACATATTATCCGCCATTGTGTTAGTTCTGGCTTTTTCGGCTTGCCAGGACGACACCTTCAGCTCGTTTGAGCAACAGGAGGGCATCAAGGAGGGCGAGACGGTGGTGAGCGCCACCATTTCGTTCAAGCCGCTCGCCGAAGGCCTCACTTCGCGCACCGCCGGCAATGCCATAAAGGCCATAACCGACCTTAACATTCTGGCTTACAACGAAAGCGGCAACCTCGTGAAGGTGCAACGCTACACCTCAGGAACGAATTCCACCACCACCTACACTCTTTCCGACGCCAATCGCACTGACGCCGACGCCGAAAACAATAAGACTGCCGAATCATCGACGCCCCACGCCGAGCTGAAGCTGGCGCTGCCCTACGGAATATATAAAATCTACGCCGTGGCTAATATGGGCGATATCGCCAATACCCACGCCGAAGCAATAAAGACCATCAACGGCCTGAAAGCCATATCCCTGACTTGGAATGCCGACGATGTGGCTGCAAACTGCCAGATGTTCGGTTACTTCACCCGTTCAGACAGCGAAACCGAAAGCGAACCTAAAGTGACCATCAACCGCGACGACATCAGCCTCCACGCATGGATTCGCCGTGCTGCATCAAAAGTAACTGTGGCATATGATGGCTCGGCACTTAACGACAACATTTACATCTACATCCACTCGGCTCAAATAAAGGACATACCTGCCCAGTGTTATCTCGCAAATGAGAACACTGTGACATCCGAAGATGGGCTTATTAAGGATGGCGAGAAAATAAATTACAGAACGGACCTTTCAGAAAATGCCGCTGGCATAACGATTACCAAAGGTAACCCCAAAGGAGGCAGCGACCACTCGGAAACTGCCGATGCGCTTTTCTTCTACGAAAATATGCAGGGGACCGACCCCAAAAAGCATCAATATAATAATTTCGAAAGCAAAGACAATAAGCCTTACGGCTCGTATATCGAGGTGAAGGGTTACTACGTTAACCGCACCGCGGACAACAGCTCGCAGGGACCGATTATCTACCGATTTATGCTTGGCAAGAATGTTACCGACGACTTCAATGCCGAACGTAACTACCACTATAAGCTGACACTCAAGTTCAAAAACAACGCCAACGACCCCGACTGGCACATCGTTTACGAGCCGGAAAGCCCTGAAATCACCATCCCCGACCCACTATACATTTCGTATGTGCCTAACGAAAGTGTAAATGTGCCTGTAGTGGTGCGCGGCGCCACATCTTC
>JAEDFO010000009.1 GCA_016292745.1 Muribaculaceae bacterium
GGTGAAGAAGGTAAACAAATCAATCGACAACGACGACCTTGAGGGCCGCAAATAATGCCCTCCTGAATTTGTAGAATAATTGAAAAGCCCTGAAGCCGTGCGCCAAGGGGCTTTTTCCGTTATTTAATGCCTCGAGCATTCAGTGCCCTGTGGTATCGGGCTGCATTTTGCTGATGCTCGGCATACGATGCGGTGAAGTTGTGGCGTCCGGAGAAATCCTCTTTTGCACACATATACAGGTAGTTGTGCTGCGGTGCATTGAGCACGGCATCGAGTGTGCGTTTCTCGGGTAGACGGATTGGGCCGGGAGGCAGGCCTGCATGCTTATAAGTGTTGTAAGGCGATTCGTGGGCCAGCATTTCCGCGGTGATTCGGCGGGCGGCAAATTCGCCGCATGCAAATTTCACTGTAGGGTCGGCTTGCAGCGCCATGCCAATCTTCAGACGGTTGAGATATAGCCGTGCCACCGTAGGACGCTCGGCTGCATTTGCCGTTTCCTCCTCGACAATCGAGGCTACTGTGGCCACCTGCTGAGGCGTGAGCCCCAAAGCCTCGGCTTTGGCAAGACGTTCAGGAGTCCACCACTGGGTGTAGTAGCGGTGCATTGTTGTCAGGAACTTCTGCGGCGACGTGTTCCAATAGAATTCGTAGGTGTCGGGTTGCAGTATTGCCACCACATTGTTGCGGTTGCAACCAATAGCGGCAAGCAGGGAGTCGCTATCGAGCGCGGCGAGCAGGCTGTCGGCACTCATCATCATCTGCGATGCCACACGTTCGGCAAACTGCTTCTTGGTGCGCACATTGTTGAACGTGAAGCGCACGGGCGATTGTGGCCCTCGGGTAAGGCATCTTGCCACCCTGTAGGCCGACATCCCAGGTTGGATGGTATAGGCTCCTGTGCGGCGGCTCCAGTCGACATCTATCGCCTCCATTATTTTCCCCACATTTTTCGCAAAGCTTGCGCCGTAGTGTGTGGCCAGCGAATCCTCAACCGATTCGGCCGTGGCGCCGGGATACACATACACCATTGCCTTCGATGTTGTGGTAATGGCAAAGCATTGATAGCCAATGTATGCGCCAATTGCGGCTGCAGCGGCAACAATGCTTAATACGATTGTAATCATCGCCTTGATGCCTCGGCGTTGCTTTGTAGTTTTCTCTTGAGTTGGCTCGTTGCCGTTGGCTTTGCCACTGCTGCGCTTTGTGCAAATGGCCTGAAATATGTCGGGAAGATGCTTCATAATTGATAATTGGACTCCAAAAATACAAAAAATTCGCTACAAATTTTGGAAATTAGCATTATTGTAATAACTTTGCACTCGCAAATGCGTATTCAGCATCGCACAAGGAAAGGTGGGTGAGTGGCTGAAACCAGCAGTTTGCTAAACTGCCGTAGGAGTAATCCTACCACGAGTTCGAATCTCGTCCTTTCCGCAAGGCTGTCCTCAAGGGCAGCCTTTTGTTTTGTATGCCATAACTGCTACAGCTGCAAAATTACGTCGCCGAGCATTAAAAATATTGCGAAACACGCCACAATCCCAAAGCCCGGAGGCAAGTGTCACCCACGGTGCCCTGACGGTGGTTCCTATTGTAGGTGATTGGCGGTTTTCGCAATGCGCCGGGTGTTTTGGGTGGTAATTTTGCGGTGTTGAGTATTGATGATGTATGGCGGCGATAAAAGTGAAAGAAAAAGGGAGCCGTGCGGGGCTCCCTTCGTGGTTTTTTGCATAGGACGTATTGAATGAATGATGCATAAAAGCCTATTCCATCGACTGATACCAGTCATTGGTCGACATAGAAGTCTCTTCGGCGATTTCGGTGTGGGCTTCGCCTCCGTATTCTTCGCTGTGTTGCGAAATGTCGAGGCCAATACGTTCGCTCTTTGCCGATACGCGCAGGTGCACCATCTTGTTGGTGAGCCAGTAAAGGCCGTACGACATGCAGAAGGTGTAGACAAATACGATGCCGAGAGCAAGTATGTGGTTAATCAGAAATTGAGAATGCGATATTTCGGCACTTGCAGCGTCGGGGAAGAAGTATCCGTAGGCAAAGATTCCTGTAAACACGGTTCCGACGATACCGCCAAGGCCGTGGGTCGGGAACACGTCGAGCGCGTCGTCAACCACGTTGGCTTTCTTCTTGTAGGTTACTGCCATGTTGCAGATGATGGTAGTGATGAACGAGATGAAGATGCTCTGTCCCACAGTAACCCATCCGGCCGACGGGGTGATGGCAACCAGGCCCACCACAGCACCGATGGCTGCTCCCATTGCTGATGGACGGCGGCCAAGCACACAGTCGAGGAACACCCAAGTCACCATTGCTGTTGCAGCGGCGGTGTTGGTGTTGAGGAATGCCGCGATTCCGATGCCGTCGGCTGCCAGCGATGAGCCACCGTTGAATCCGAACCAGCCAAGCCACAGCAGTGCAGCGCCGAGAAGCACGAAAGGTATGTTAGATGCTTTACCCTCTTCAACTTTGCGCTTGCCCAGGAAAATGGCTCCGGCGAGTGCGGCAATACCCGATGCGGCGTGAACCACGATGCCACCGGCAAAGTCGTGAACGTGCATGTTGGCAAAGAGTCCGTTGGGGTGCCATGTCATGTGAGCCAATGGACAATACACCAGAATCACCCATAGCATCATGAAGATGAGGTATCCCGAGAATTTCACTCTCTCGGCAAACGAGCCGGTGATGAGCGATGGGGTGATGATGGCAAACTTCATCTGGAAAAGCGCGAAGAGTGCCAGTGGGATTGTGGTAACGCCAAGGTCGATTTCGCTGAGTGCAGCTGCCGAGGTGTCGCCTACATTTTCCATGCCCACATTGTTCATCATGAAGAAATGCACAGGATTACCGATGATTCCGGCGATATCATCGCCAAATGTGAGTCCAAAACCAAAAACAACCCAAATTACACTTACAGCACCCATTACTATGAAACTTTGGAGCATTGTGCTGATTACATTCTTGGTCTTAACCATACCGCCGTAGAAAAACGCCAGTCCGGGCGTCATCATCAGCACAAATATTGTGGCGGTAATCATCCAGGCAATGTTGGCACAGGTCTGGGCATCGAGAGTGCCTATTACGTTAAAGTTGCCTGGGGTACCGGTTTCCAATATACCGGCAATGCTGAAAGCAAGAACTAAGAGAAACAGAATCAACCATCGTTTTTTGATTTCCATAATTGCTTAATTTAATTGTACAAATAGTTATCAAATCGGCAGCAAATGTAGAATAATGTTATTAAAAATGCAAATAAAATAGCAAAAATCTATTTCAAAAAGTGAATTAATGGCATTATTTTAAGTGTCATTTTGCTGGGTGGCAAAATGACACATTGCTGAGATGTGAATTTTGGGCTTTAGAGGTCGATTATCGATGGTTTTCACAATTTTACACTTTTGGGGCTTGGAAAAACAAAATATGATAAACCGTATTAATCAATTCTAAAAACGAGGCTCGTAAGTTTATTTTTTGACCAATGGAAGTTATATTTGCACTGTTGATATACGAATAATCACCAATAATTGATTGTATTATGAGGCTTATATTGCTAATATTCATTGTAATGGCTGCATTTATTCCTGCTATGGGTCAGGTGCAGCGAGCCTCGATATCGCATCATGCCCACTTTTCACAAAATGAGTTGACGCCTATCTACGAGGCCGATGCTGTCGATGTGCAGCCCGATTTCCCGGGAGGCCAGCGTGCTCTCATTAATTTCATCAATAAGGTAAAGGAATATCCACAACAGGCCTATGTCAACAATGTTGAGGGCCGGGTGGTGTGCAGCGTAGTAATCAACGCCGATGGTTCGGTGGGTGATATCTATGTTGTACGCGGAGTAGAGGTGTCGCTCGACCGCGAAGCAGTGCGCATATTGCGCTCAATGCCCAACTGGCACGCTGGGATGCTTGGCGGCGACAAGGTGAGTGTACGCTGCTTTATTCCGGTGGTGTTCCGCCTGTAATCTCTCCATCTGCTATTAAATGTCGCCCATAACGTACACTTGTTGGCGTGCGCGGGTAACTGCTGTGTAAAGCCAACGGTAGAAGTCGCGCGAGGTGTAGGCATCTTCTGGGATGAATCCCATGTCGATAAACACATTCTTCCACTGTCCGCCCTGAGCCTTGTGGCAGGTAACGGCATAGGCATATTTCACTTGAAGCGCGTTGAAGTAGGGGTGGTGTTTCAGTGCGCGGTATCGTTCGCGTTGGTTGCCGGCAAGTTCGGCCCACACGTTCTCGAAAAGAGCCTGTTGCTGCTGGCGTGTGAGCGTAGGCGCTTCGGAGAATAGGGCGTCGATATTGATTTTAGCGTCGATTTCCACATTGCGGTCGGGGAACAGCAGCGATACGTTGGCAAACCGGAATCCGTATCGGCTCTCGGTTGATGCCACGCGCACCACTGTAGCCATATCGCCGTTGGCAATGAAGTCGACCTCCTCGTAGGGCTCGCTCCACAGATAGTTGTTCTTTGCCACCAGCAGGCGGTCGCCAGGTACGAGTTCCTCCTCACGATATAGAATGCGGTTGCGGATGCCCATGTTGAACATGGCGGCGCGCTTGTTGGAGCGGGTAACTATGATGGTGTCTTCCATACCGTCGTGGTCGTAGCAGTCGGATATGGTCTCAACGGCATATTCGCCAGAGAGCGAGCGGAAGTCGTCGAATTTGTCGAGCACCAGATGCGGGCGCTCAAGCACCGGCTCTGCGAGTTCGCGCCGCAGCTCCGTGGCATTGAACATTATGCCCGAATCTTCGGCTTGACGGGCAATGGAGGTGAGGTTGAAGGTGTACACCTCCAGTCCGTAGCCCTTTAATTTGTCGATACTCAGTGCCGGACTTTCGTCGAATCCCACTGGAGGCAACTGGGCGTTATCGCCAAGAAGAATGAGCTTGCACCCTTGTCCGGAATATACATATTCAATAAGGTCGTCGAGCAGGTGTCCGGTTCCAAACACTGCGCCCTCGCTGCTGTGATTGGGCATCATCGAAGCCTCGTCGACTATGAATATTGTGTCGGTGTGCTTGTTATCAGCCAGCTGGAATCCACCTCCATCGGGCGAATAGCTCCGCTGGCGATAGATTTTACGGTGAACGGTAAATGCCGAATGACCCGAGTAGCCGCTGAACACCTTTGCAGCACGGCCGGTTGGAGCCAGCAGCATGGTTTTCATCTGCATTGATGTGAGCGCTTTCACAAGTGCGCCCGTGAGCGACGTCTTTCCGGTTCCGGCATAGCCGTTGAGCAAAAACAGGCGGTTCTCGCCTCCCGGGGCACAAAACATCGACAGAGCCGCAATCAGCTCGGTTTGCTGCTCGTTTGGTTCGTATTCCAGATTCTCAAGAATCCTTACTGCAAGTTCTTTGGTGCTGTATATTGCCATTGCCGATAATATATCTTACACAAATTTAGATATAAATCCCGATTTATTCCTAAATTTGTATTGCTAACCAAGAAAGCAATAACTAAATGGAGCAAGAACTCATCGACGCAATATCTAAATATCCCGACCGGTGGAACCTGTGTCTGCGCATCGACCATGCCTCGGTGGCTTATACGCTGTATGCGCCAAAAGAAGAATTGTCGTTCTGCTGTGGCACCATCGGGCTTGATGCTGCTGCAGGTTCTGAACTCAAAAGCATAGAGAACGCCCTTTACGACTCCGGGTTCCTTGTTAACGATTTCAGGTCGGTATCGATAGTGGTCGACACCGAAAGCATGGCCGTGATGCCCGATGCCTTAACCGACGAGCAGATGATGTCGGCATTCGATGAGTCGTTCCCGTCGTTCGATGGCGATGTGGTGGTGTCGCGTAGAAGCCGGCCAGCCGGTGTGGCCGTAGTGTTCGGCATCGCCAAAGGCCTTGAGGCTTTCCTGATGCGAACCTACTACAACGCCCGTATAATCAGTCCGCTTTGCTCGCTAATTCCATTTTTCGGCAAGCGTTCGCGGCTTGGCAATGTGAGCAAGCTGAATGTGTCGATGAGTGGCAACCGATTGTATGTGATGGTGTTTGGCGGCACATCGTTGCTGTTTGCCAATGCTTTCACAGCCACAAGCGCCGACACCGCCGCCTACTTTGTGCTATCGGCGTGGCAGCAATGCGGATGCAATCCGCTTAACGACGAAATCACCGTTTCGGGCATTTCTCCACTGAAATCCGACATGATGGACGCTCTGCGTCAATATGTGTCGTTTGTCATGCCGGCTTTATTCCCGTCTCAGTTACTAACCCTTTCGAAAGATACAATCAACATACCTTTCGAACTAACACTGCTCTCGCTATGCGAATAATAAGAGGAAAATACGGACGTCGGCGTTTCGACGTACCCACAAACATAACTGCAAGGCCTACAACCGACTTTGCTCGTGAGAACATTTTCAACGTGCTCGAGAACATCTACGATTTCGATGGATTAACGGCACTCGACCTGTTTGCCGGCACCGGAGCCATCAGTTTTGAGTTTGCTTCGCGCGGATGCGAGTCGGTAACAGCAGTTGAAGCCGCAGCCACTCAATATAACTTTATCAAGAAGGTGATTGGACAGCTCAATGCCCATAATATCAACCTGGTGCGTGGCGACGTGTTCCAGTTTGTTGAGCGCACCACCTGCAAGTTCGATTTTATCTTTGCCGACCCCCCGTACGACTTGCCCAACTTTGCCGAGGTGCCCGAGCGGATTCTTAATTCGGCTATGCTGAAGGATGATACCATTGTGGTAATAGAGCACTCAAAGAACTACGATTTCTCGCATTTACCGCATTTCTGGCAGCATCGGTCCTATGGCAGCGTGAATTTCTCGATATTCCGCATCGACGACCCTGAGTGATTCCCATCGGCCGCCTGACCGAATCATAACCATTCTACCCAATATAATATGAACACCATTCAACGCATTATTCTGCTTGTTATTCTCATTGTTCTGCCGACGGCCTTATCGGCAAAAGGTGTTGAAATAAAAGGAAAAATCATCGACAAATCGTCCGGAGTGCCCATCGAATATGCCGATGTGATTGTCACCGACCTCAGCGACAAGGTGCTTGGAAGCGCAATAGCCTCAGACGGGTTGTTCTCGTTTGCCGATATCGATGCCGGCGAGCTGCTCATCACAGTTCGTGCCATTGGTTACGAAACTTATGTGAGTGATGTGTTTCGCCTGAGCGGCGAAACGGCAATTGATGTCGGCACCATCAGCCTGTCGGTGTCGGCCCATGGCCTCGACGAACTTACAGTGGTAGGCGAGAAGAGCCGGATAGTGTATAAGCTCGACCGTCGTCGCATCGGGGCGCAGAACAATGTAACCGCTTCGGGTGGCACTGCCGTCGACGTGCTTTCAACTGCTCCGTCGGTGCAGATTGATGCCGATGGCGAGCTTACGTTGCGCGGAAGTTCGAATTTCCTGGTCTACGTTGACGGAAAACTGAGTCCGCTCACCGGCACGCAAGCCCTTCAACAAATACCTGCGGGCACCATCGACGATATCGAAATCATAACCACACCGTCGGCACGTTATCGCACAGATGGCGATGTGGGCATAATAAATATCACCACCAAGAGCCTGAAGATGAGCGGTTGGAGTGGTATAGCCAACGTCAGCGGCAGCACACTTGGCACTCACAGTGTCGATGCTCGCATCAACAACAACCGTGGCAATCATAATTGGTGGCTAGGCGGCACATGGCAGGCAATAAAGTCGAAAAGTAACTTCCTGCAGAACAAAACCACCACAGTCGACGACTACACCACAATCTCGGCATCCGACGGAAGCCGTTTCCGTACCCAGAAAGAGCTGTCGCTGAAGGGTGGCTGGCAATATGCCGACAAGAAGCATCACACACTGTCGCTCGATGCATACCTTGGCAACACCAAACGACTTCGTGGCGGTGATATGCTCTACGATGAGCATCGCCGGCAAGCCGATGCCGTGATTAATGACAACACCTACAACAGCCACGACCGCTATCGTCTGGAGAAGGAATTCTACCAGTTTGCAGCAGATTACACATGGAGAATAAATCCTAATAACAGTCTTAACGCGCGGCTGCGCATGCGGTTCGACAGTTTTTCGATGGAGTATACAGAGAGCAATATGTTCGACCTCTCGGGAAACAGATACGAAGGAACCCGTGGATATGAACACGAGCACCATGGCGACCATGACGCTGCCGTTACCTACAACTTCAACTACAGCAGCACAGGAAGCCTTGAGGCCGGATACCAATACACCTACTATAGCGAGCACGGCAACTACAAAATTAAGTATTGGGACAATGCCATCGGCGATTTCCATTGGAATTCCGACCCTATACCGTTCTATTATCGGCGCGAGGTCCACTCTGGATATGCACAGCTCAACGACTCGTGGCAACGGTTCAGCTTTGATGCCGGTGTGAGGGTTGACAGAGTAATCGACCGCATGGAAATAGATGTGCCCGGAGCCGACCGCCACATACGTCGCCTCGAATTTTATCCCAGCGCCCATGTGGGCTACGATATTCCTGAAGCCGGAACGCTCCGTCTGGGGTATTCACGTCGCACCAATCGTCCAGGCATATGGCAGCTCGAGCCATACATTACCTACGAGGACTACTATACCAAGAAAATCGGAAATCCCGATATCAATCCCGAATACATCCATTCGTTGGAGCTGGGATGGAACAAGCAATGGCGCGGCGGCCATTCGGCATCGTTGTCGGGATATTTCCGTCATCGCAGCGATGTCATCGATGTGGTGCGTGTGGCTTATGAGCCTGGGGTAACGCTCGACTCAATCATAAATGCCGGCAACCAGGTGGAGATGGGGCTCGAGATGAGCCTTGTGGCCAAACCGGTGAAGTGGTTCACCACGATGCTTAACGGAAGCGTGTTTCACTACGATTTCAACAGCCATTACACCGGATGTACCGACAGCAACGGCGTAAGCGGACAAGTGGCATGGGTTAACACCTTCAATGTAGGCGACAACGTGAAGCTGCAGCTCGATTCGCACTTCGTGGCGCCAATGCATCTCACTCAAGGCAAGGAATATGCCTATGTGTATTTCGATGCCGCCTATCGCCACACACTTGCCCGCGGTATGCTCACGCTTTCGGTGGTTGCACACAACGTGTTCCACACAGCCAAGTATCACAACTACCGCACAACGGCATCATTGCTGTCGGAAACGTGGGTAAAGCCTAAATATCCCAACATAGTGGCCTCGGTTACATTCAATTTCAACGCTTTCAAGGGTAAGACCACTGCTGTCGATGGAGGTTCGCTCTTCGAAGGCAAGGAATTCTGATTGCCGGGTTGCAAATTATCGGGGTTTTCGCTATCTTCGGCAATCGAAAAACTTATTTTTTATTGACAGTCATGAAAAAGGGTATACTTATAGCTGTAGCAGCAGCCGTTTCGCTGTGTGGTATGGCACAAAAGGAAATTACCGGCGAGGTGCTGAAACAACTGCAGGACGGATACAGCGAGCAACTGCAATCGCCGCAAGGTGCTTCGATGCGTGCCTTGCACAATGCTATCGGCAGCAACAAACTGAAAAGTCTGGCGCTAAACCACGACAACCGCGCCGACAAGAACACATATTTCAACACCTCAGTGAAAACAGTGGGAATCACCGACCAGAAGAGCAGTGGCCGTTGCTGGCTCTTCACCGGCCTGAATGTGCTACGGCAGAAGATGATTGCCCGTCACGGCTACGACAAGTTTGAATTCTCGCAGATTTATCTGTTTTTCTACGATCAGCTTGAGAAATCGAACCTGTTTCTGCAAAGCATCATCGACACCCGGGCCTTGCCTGACGATGACACAACTGTGCAATGGCTGTTCCGCAATCCGGTGAGCGATGGGGGCACATATACCGGAGTCGCCGACTTGGTGAACAAGTATGGCTTGGTGCCGAGCGGTGTGATGCCCGAAAATTTCCAGAGCAACAACACATCGGAGTTCAACAGGCTTCTGAAATCAAAGTTGCGCCAGTTTGGCATCAATCTGCGTGAGATGGCTGCTAAAGGCGTCGACGAAAAACAGCTTGAGCAGCAGAAGGTGCAGATGATGGCTGTGGTATACCGTATGCTGGCCTTGAACTATGGCGAGCCAGTGAAGGAATTCACTTGGGCACCGGTGCAGTCGGATGGCCAATATGTCGAAGCGCCGAAACACTATACTCCGCAGGAATTCTACAAGCAGCTGCTTTGCTCGGACGATGCCGACAACTCGTTCACCGGCAACCTGCTGGATGTGGTGATGCTGATGAACGACCCATCGCGCGATTATTATAAAGTGTACGAAATCGACCTCGACCGCCATAGCTACGAGGGGCACAACTGGCTATATGTTAACCTGCCCATCGACGAAATAAAACTTATGGCCATCGACTGCCTGAAGGACAGCACCGCCATGTATCTTAGTTGCGATGTCGCAAAGTGTCTGAACAGTGAAACCGGATGGCTCGACCTCAAGAACTACGACTATGAGTCGCTTTTCGGAACCACCTTCGATATGGACAAGCGCCAACGGATACTCTCGTTTGACAGTGGTTCGTCGCATGCCATGACACTAATGGCTGTTGATATTGATGCTGACGGAAATCCCACAAAATGGAAAGTGGAGAACAGTTGGGGTGAGAAGAGCGGCCATAAAGGATTCCTGCTGATGACCGACCAATGGTTCAACGAATATGTATTCCGTCTGGTGGTGCCGCGCAAGTATGCCTCGAAGAAGGTGCTCAAGCTGCTGCGCGACGAAAAACCAGTTCGTCTGCCGGCATGGGACCCGATGTTCCTGCCAGAGGAATAACCGAGATGTAGCAGTCCATAGCGTGCCATCGCCAGCCATTTGTGTTGACGATGGCACGCATTCGTTGAAGAAATTGCTACAATCGATGCCACTCGCTTTCAGAAGTTGCGGGCAGAGGACTATTCCAGATTTTATTGTTAACTTTGCCCTACTTTTTTGCCAGAAGTATGATTGTATGTATTACTGAGAAACCGAGCGTCGCTAAGGACATTGCCGCTATCCTGGGAGCCGACCATCGCTTTGATGGATTCTTCGAGGGTAACGGATACCGTATTACCTGGACTTTCGGCCACCTGTGCATGCTCAAGGAACCTAACGATTACACCGACAGCTGGAAGCGCTGGAGCCTCGGCTCGCTGCCGATGATTCCGGAGCGGTTCGGCATTAAGCTCATCGAAGACCCCGGAATAAAAAAGCAGTTTTCGGTGATTGAGCGCCTTATTGCCGAAGCCGACGAGGTGATTAACTGCGGCGATGCCGGCCAGGAGGGTGAACTTATTCAGCGTTGGGTGATGCAGAAGGCAAATTGTCGCAAGCCGGTGCGACGGCTCTGGATTTCGTCGCTTACCGACGAGAGCATCCGCGAGGGGTTCAACGACCTGAAGCCGCAGGCCGACTTCAACCGCCTGTACTTTGCCGGATTGTCACGTGCCATCGGCGATTGGATTCTTGGCATGAACGCCACTCGTCTTTATACATTGAAATATGCCAATAACCAAGGTGTGCTGTCGATTGGACGCGTACAGACCCCCACACTGGCGCTGATTGTCAACCGGCAGCACGAAATTGAGAATTTTGTGCCGGAAGACTATTGGGAGGTAAAGACCCTGTATCGAAATGTGTTGTTCAGTGCCGAAAAGGGTCGCTACAAGAGCGAGCAGGCAGCCAACGAGGTGATGGAGGCAATCAAGGGCACTCCACTCACCATCACCGACATTGCCACCAAGCGCGGAAAGGAAGCGCCGCCAAGGCTGTTCGACCTCACATCGTTGCAGGTGGAGTGCAACCGCAAGTTCTCGTTCTCGGCCGATGAAACCCTGAAACTCATACAGTCGCTCTACGAGAAGAAGGTAACCACATATCCGCGTGTCGACACCACATACCTCAGCGAGGACATATATCCCAAGATTGGTGGCATCATGCAGGCCATGACGCCGTACACCCAACTCACGGCGCCGGTGCTGGCAACGAAGATTCCGAAAAGTAAGAAGGTGTTCGACAACTCAAAGGTTACCGACCACCATGCCATAATTCCAACCAATGTCGACCCTCGTCGTGCTGCTTTGTCGCCCGACGAGAAAAGGGTGTACGACCTGGTTGCCAAGCGGTTTATCGCTGCATTCTATCCTGATTGCGAGTTCTCGCAAACCACCGTCAATGCCGAAGTGGGGCAGGTGGCGTTCAAGGCCACTGGCAAGCAGATTGTGAAGCCCGGATGGCGTGATGTGTATGCCCGCGATGCAGCAAATGACACCTCCGACGAGGCGGCCACACAGGACGACAATGCCCAGCAGGTGATGCCGGATTTCGTGAAAGGGGAGAGCGGCCCGCACGAGCCTACATTGCTCAAGAAGGCCACTCAGCCGCCAAAACCATACACTGAGGGAACACTGCTTCGTGCAATGGAAACGGCGGGTAAGTTTGTCGACGATGAGGAATTGCGCGAGGCAATGAAGGAGAACGGTATTGGCCGGCCGTCAACGCGTGCTGCCATTATTGAAACGTTGTTCAAACGCCGATATATACGCAAGGAGCGAAAGTCGCTGGTGGCTACGCCTGCCGGTGTGGCGCTCATTGCAACCATCAACGAAGAACTGCTCAAGTCGGCAAAGCTCACCGGACTATGGGAAAACAAATTGCGCCGCATAGAGCGTGGCGACTACAGTGCCGAGGCATTTATCGACGAGCTTAAACAGCTGATTCACCAGATAGTAATCAATGTGTTGAGCGACAATTCTCACAATGCCATCGAAATATCGCAGGCCAACGAGAAGAAGCCACGTCAGCGCACCAAGGCATCGAAACCTCGCACCCCGAAGCCAAAAATTGAGTCGCTCGAGCAGATAAAGTGCCCGGTGTGCGGCAATGGTCATCTCATCAAAGGCCGCACCGCATATGGATGCAGCGAGTATCGTGCCGGATGCGCTTTCCGTCTGCCGTTTGCCGACTATCCCGATACGCTGACGCCCGACCAGTTGGCCAAGAAAATGAAATCGACAAAAAAGAAATAAGTTATGGAAGAGATATTCCCGTTAGTTGATGCCGATGGCAATGTGGTGGGAAAAGCCACTCGCCGTGAGTGCCACAGCGGCTCGATGCTGCTTCATCCTGTGGTACACATACACATTTTCAATCCTGCCGGTGATATTTATCTGCAGCGTCGTTCGATGACTAAGGACATTCAGCCGGGCAAGTGGGATACCGCTGTGGGTGGACACGTCGACTATGGCGAAACCATCACCGAGGCTATGCTCCGCGAGGCTCGCGAAGAACTTGGCATTGAGGGGTTCTCGTATCGAAAACTCTTCAGTTATGTGTTTCAAAGCAAAGTTGAGCGGGAACTGGTGAATACCTTTGTGGTTGAGAATTTCATCGGCACTCCTGTCGTCGACCCTGGCGAAATCGACGAGGGCCGCTTCTGGAGCCTCGACAAAGTGGAAGCCAACATTGGCCGAGGTGTCTTCACTCCCAATTTTGAACAGGAATTCCGTCGTCTGGTTGAGGCGTTGGGCAAAAGCAACGACAAATGAGCTGTTCGCTTATTATCCAGTATGTGCTACTCGCAGCCATAGTGGTGGCTGCTGCAGTGTGGGCCATACGCCGGGCAGTAAAGCGTAAGCGCCACGGTGGTTGCTGCACAGGATGCAGCGCTTGTCCGTCGGCTGGCAAGCAGTGCGGAGGTTGTGCCATTGCCAATAAAAAAGAATCGTCGGCGAGCAAGCCAAGCTCAAAAAATGACTGAAAAAGCCCGATAAAAAGAAAAAAACGAAGGAATTTGGTCGAAACATTTGCAATATTCGAATGTTAGCATTACCTTTGCTGTCGCAATAGGGTTCCATGTCCGAGTGGTTAGGTACCGGTCTGCAAAACCGTTTACAGCAGTTCGAGTCTGCTTGGAACCTCAAAATAGCGAAGAGGCTGATGATAATCAGCCTCTTTTTTTATCCGTTTACCATTCAATTTTCACACCCACGGCATTCATCTGCATGCTGATGGGTGGGGTGAGTTTTTTCACCGTAACGCAACCATGGGTGATTGTGCTGAAATTGTTTCGCACGGCTTTCATGATTCTACCGGCCACATGCTCGAGCAGCCCCGATGGGATGCTCATCTCGCGGCGGATGAGCTCACACAGATATGCGTAGCTGATGGTGTCGTCGAGCGAATCGCTCTCTATTGCCTTGCTGAAATCGTAGGTTATGCTCAGCGATACCTCAAATAGATTTCCCACGCGGCGTTCCTGCTCCAGAATGCCGTGGTAAGCATAAATCTTGAGTCCTTCGATGGCAATGCTCGTTGTCATATCTTGTATTATTGGTTATTTGTTTCAGGCTCTTTAATCCACACATAGGCTCCGGCGTCGATGCCTTGCGAGGCCAGACGGTCGTTTCCGTAAAGGTCGTAGCGCATTCGTTCGGAGCACACCTCAGGGTTGCCCAAGGCGATGGCATCGCTGGTGTCGTGCAGACGGTAGTCGAATATGTATTCTTCGCGGATGGTGAAGAATTTAGGGTCGCCTCCCCATCGGCAATTAATGAAGTTGGCATCGTCGGTGCCGTCGGATCGAAGCAGAGTGTTACGGATGAGCACATCGCAGCCGGTGAGGTCGCCGATGTTGATGTCGGACGAATTGCCGTAGATAATACAGTTGTCAAACCTGGCGCTCATCAACGGTGTGTCGCCGCGCTTGTCGGCCGGCATGAGATATTCAAGTGTTACGATGCTGCGATCGATGGCCGAGAACAGGTAATAGTTGGCAAATGTGCAGTTTATAGCCGAAATCACACCGCCGATGGCATAGAACGAGGCTCCGCGAGCCTCGCTGAACTCGCAGCCCTCGAATACGGCATTAGAATGGCGTACTGTGAATACGTCCGACGAAGAGTTGTGGAACACGCTGTTCAGAGCATAGAATTTCTGTCGGCTCACGTCGCACGAATCGAGACGGATGCCGTCGCTTGAGCTCCGCACATACACGTAGCTCATCTCGTTGTCGTAACTGTCGGGCCCGAAGGCTATTCCGCCCCATTGCCCCGACATTATGTCGAAATCGGTGTCGCCCACTACTTTGTCTATTCTATCGCCACGGAAGTGTATCCTCTTTTCGCGGGTGCCTACGGCCTTAAGGGTGCCATCGACTGCCATTGCTGCCTTGTCGTGAAAATGCAAGGTTACGCCCGGTTCGATGGTCAGGGTTACGCCAGCGGCAACGCGCATGGTGTCGAATATCACATATGGCTTGCCGGCTCGGATTACTGCATCGGTGTCGAACTGTGGTGCATAGAGCCGCTCGACATCCTGTCCCCATGCTCGGATTACAATGTCCTGTGCGGTGTTGTTGGTGACGAATTCCAGCTTATCCTCCACCATCAGCGGTTCGTCGTCGCCAATGGGGTCGACAAATGCCTGGACAAACACATACATGCTATCCTCGCCGCGTATTTCAACGTCGTGGAACTCAGAGCCTTTCACGCCGTCGACATTCAAGTAGAACCGGGCATCTGATTCGCCCTTTACCCTGATGCTTGATATCTTCACCATCTTCTTGTTGCGATTATACACCATCAACTTTGCCGTGGGGGTGGCAAGGTCGGTGAAAATGGTGTCGAAGGCTATGGTATCGGTCGAAAAAGCGAGTACATCGGATGGCGAAGTGGTGAAATCGTCCTCGATGCAGCCCGTTACGCCTGTGCACAGCACTGCCAGCACGGCAAGGAATATATAATATAATGGTATTCGTTTCATATCGTTATTATTAACGTAACTATACCTCCCATTATTGCAAAGTTACCTAATCGGCTGCGCCTTAATTATATATTTTGAAATTTTTTTTGCCTCGGCTGCAACTTTTTCTTAGCTTAGCAAGTCTAAAGGTAAAACGAACAAAAACAACAAAAACTATACGCATCATGAAAAAGATTATCATCTCATTGCTCATTGCCCTCTCTGCGATATTTGCTGTATCGGCAAATGACGCCAACGTAACCGTAAAGGTTGACAACAATGGTATCCAAGCCAAGGTGGAACGCATCAAGGAATTAGCCGAGAAACTCAAGACCGACTCGGCCAGCCGCGCTGCCATTTCCGAACTCACTGATTCGCTCTGCAAGCAACTCAACGACACTCTGGTGACCATCAACGCCGCTGCATCTTCCGACAATGATGAATTCCAGTTCGATTTCAAAGATGATGCCAGCGAAATCAAAGAGATTAGCGACCTCACATCGTCGATTCTCGAAGACTTCGTGCTCCCTATCATCCTGATTTCGGTGCCGTTCTTTGCCACAGTGATTATTGTGATTTCCTTGCTCATTTACAACTACAAGAAGCGCAATCGTCGATATCGCCTTATAGAGACTGCAATTGCCCACAACTACGAGATTCCTAACTATCTCATCAACGAGCCTCAGACAAAGTCGCAGGCAAAAGCTGCCAAGAACGATAATCAGCAATTCCTCGACAATATCACCACAAAGAAGGAGATTCAAAGCAGCATAGTGATGATTGCAGTGGGTATTGGCTTGTTCTGCGCTTTCGGCACCAACTTCGTAGGCTACCTGTGTGTAATCCCGATTCTCATCGGCGCAGGCCGATTGGCAATAGTGTTGCTCGAACGCCGTTCGGCGCAGAACGAATATGTGCAGAACCAATTTGAGGAAGCATTCACCGACCCGCAGCAAAAGAAATCGGCCGATATTCCTACAGCAGAGCCTGTTGAGCAAGGAAACGACCCCGAGCCTCCGGTAATTCCAACCGACGACAATAAATAACCTACCGTTCACCGCACGCTACACTAATTAACACCTTTACGCGATGCTCGGAAAAGTTGAAGAACTGAAACTGATATCCCAATGCGTCCTGTTCGACGACCGCGACGCATTCGGGATGTTGGTGGAGGCATATCAGCCCGAAATACGGCGGTTCTTCCTTTCGCTCACCATGGGCGACCGGCAACTAAGCGAAGACCTTGCCCAAGAGACATTCATAAAGGCGTACACCAACATCAGGAGCTTCAAGGGATTGTCGAAATTCGGCACCTGGCTCTATCGCATTGGATACAACGAGTTCTACACTTATAAGTCGCGGCAACGCGAAGATGCCTACGAGGAGGTGATTCAGCCCGACGAACCCTCCTATCCCGTTGAAACAGCCGATGCTGCCATGGACGTCAAGGAATGTATGAAAATGCTCAACGATATTGAGCGAACCGTTATCACGCTGTTCTACCTCGAAGACCAGCCCATCAAGAAGATTTGCCAAATCACCGGAATGCCCGACGGCACTGTAAAGTCGCATCTGGCACGGGCAAAGGCAAAAATGGCTAAATTATTACGACATTGATTCATCTTTTTAATTATATTTGCATCGATGAAACAAAACAACGACATATTCGACGACGATGAATTGCGGGCACTGCTGATGCAGAACGCCGATACTCCGCACGACAATCCGTGGTTTACCCGCAAGGTGCTGAACCGGCTCCCTGAGCGGCACTCCGGATTCGGATGGATTGAAAATGCCACCTACCTAATCGGCATAATCATTTGCATTGCCGTCATTGCATACATGGCATTCACTGTCAAGGCCATCACTCCGGCCGTCATCATGCAGTATATGGCATGCGGCCTCACTTGCATGATTCTTGCCGTAGCTTTCGTATACCGTTCCGTTTCGACCGACTGATTTCCGCTTTCAGCCCATATTTGTGCCATTATCTACACTTTATCCTCCGTAGATATTTGCTTTAAATGTAGCAAGTTGCTATCTTTGTACGCATTGATTAACCTATTCACTAATTTGTTGCGACAATGAAACAACTTGCTACATTATTTCTATTGTGCCTTGCCGTGGCTTTCTCCACCAAAGCACAGCTTATTACTACCAGCCCTGAAATACTTCAGGAAAGCAGCCAAAACGTTACTGTGACGTTCAAGAGCAGCGAAGGCGATGCCGGAATGAAGGGATCGACCAATTGCTATGCCCACACCGGTGTTATAACCAATAAAAGCAACGGCAACTGGAAGAACGCTCCAGAGTGGGGCGACAACTCCGACAAATACAAACTAAAACTTGTGGGAACAAACAAGTTCCGCCTCACCATTGGCGACATCCGCTCCTATTACAACATCACCGACCCCGACGAGCACGTTGAGAAACTTTGCTTCGTGTTCCGTAACGCCGATTGTTCGAAGACCGGCCGCAACAGCGACGGTTCCGACATCTTTGTCGATGTGTTCCCCGACGGTCTTGCTGTGTCGCTGACCTCGTCGGCTGCATCTAACATTTTCACTGCCGATGCCGGCTCGGTGACTTTCACCGCCAACACAACCATGCAGGCCAACATCGACATTTTCCTGAACAGCATTGAATCGACCCCGGTGGCTTCGGTTACCGCCAACACCAAGTTGGAATATGCCAATACATTTGCTGTGGGCGACTACGACATCATTGCCCGCGCTACCGACGGCACAAGCACTGTACTCGACACTATCTCGATTTGCTGCCGTAACAACTCGCAAAATGTGGCTTATTCAGGTGCCTTGAAGCAGGGCGCTACCGTAAACGCTGACGGCTCGGTTACTTTCTGCCTCCTTGCTCCAGCTAAGCAGAACGTGATGCTTTTGGGCGAATGGAATGGATACAAGCCTACAAATGCCCAATTGATGAACTATCAGGGCGACCGTTTCTTCTACACCACCGTCAAAGGCCTCGACCTCGGCAAGAGCTACGGATACTTCTTTGTGGTTGACGATGTGCTCAATGTGGCCGACCCTTACGCAACCATGATTCTCGACCCATGGAGCGACAAATGGATTGCCGAGTCGGTTTATCCTAACCTCAAGAAATACCCGTCGCAGTTCGGCGGATTCCCAATTGCAGTGCTTCAGCCGGCCGATTCCTACAGCTGGCAAGTGAAGGACTTTAACGGTGCTGACCGCGACAACCTGGTGATTTACGAACTCTTGGTTCGCGACTTCACCGACCAACAGACCATCAAAGCCGCTACTGCACGTCTCGACTATATCAAGAGCCTCGGCGTTAACGCTGTTGAATTGATGCCTATCCAGGAGTTTGACGGCAACAATTCGTGGGGATACAATCCTAACTTCTACTTTGCCCCCGATAAAGCCTATGGCACTGTGGCCGACTACAAGCAGTTTATCGACGAATGCCACGCACGCGGCCTGGCTGTGATTCTCGATGTGGTGTTCAATCATGCCTACGGACAGCATCCTTGGTGTGCAATGTATTGGGATAGCACTAATTCGCGCCCGTCGGAGGATAATCCATTCTTCAACCCTGTGGCTCCACACAATTTCAGCGTTGGCAACGACTGGCGTCAAGAGAATGCCAACGTTCAGCAGTACTTCTGCGACGTGCTGAAATACTGGATTAACGAATACCATGTTGACGGCTACCGCTTCGACCTTGTCAAGGGTCTTGGTGCTTCCAACAGTTATGCATCCGACTACGACGGCGGTGCATACAACCAGTCGCGAATCGACATAATGAAGAAATATGCCGCAGCTGCACGCGAGGCAAAGAGCAACGCTTACATTATTTTCGAAAGTTTCATCACCGCCAGCGAGGAACAGCTCTACTGGAGCAACGGTTGCATGACATGGAATAAGCTCACAACAGCTGCCGAGCAGGCTCTCGGTGGCTACTCGAGCAACAGCTCATTTGCCGGATTCAACGACCCCGACGGCAAGTATGTGTCGTTTATGGAGAGCCACGACGAGGAGCGTAATGCTTTCTGGGCAAGCCAGTATGCTGCCAGCGGAATCAAGGGCAACACGGCCAACACTATGCGCCGTCTTGGCTCGAACGCAGCGCTTGCATTGATGGCTAAAGGCTCGAAGATGATTTGGCAGTTCGAGGAGATGGGCTACGACGTGTCGATCAACGACCCGGGCCGCACCGATCCGAAGCCTACCCATTGGGAATA
The DNA here is from genome assembly GCA_016292745.1 of Muribaculaceae bacterium. Taxonomy (GTDB): domain Bacteria; phylum Bacteroidota; class Bacteroidia; order Bacteroidales; family Muribaculaceae; genus SFRY01. Next base: position 19,974 of record JAEDFO010000009.1, read on the forward strand.
TCTCGACGATGCCGACCGTGCCGGTCTGGTGGCTTCATATAGCGAATTGCTCAAGTTCCGCAAGCAGAACCCCGACCTGTTCTCATCACAAGCTGAATCGACTGTGAAACTTGCTGAATCCGACTGGACCTACGGACGTTTCATTACTACCCGTAATGCATCGACAGGCAAGGTGATGACTGTGGCCGTGAATCCGAACTCTTCCGACGCCACTTTCAGCTATGCCCTGGCCAAGGATGCAGGCACTCTCTACATCAACAGCAAGAGCTACGGCACCTCGCCTTCTTTCAACACAGCCAACAATACCATCACCATCCCGGCTCACGGTTATGTATTGATTTCGAACGTCGACCCATCAACCGGTATCGACAATATCTCGGTATCGAAATCGCAGATTAACGTATTCCCGAACCCGGCCACCGACTACATTACCGTCGATGCTGCCGACCTACAGACCGTTGAGGTGTATTCGCTCACCGGTGCTTGCGTAGCCCGTTCGGCCGAATGCACCGTCGACATCACCGCTCTGCCTGCCGGCAACTATATAGTAAAGGCAATCGGAGCTAATGGCGTTGCAACAAGCAAGATAATCAAGCGATAATCCCTATCGCCGTCCAATAGTTGAGATTTCCCGTTTTTCCACTCTGCCGGGTGAGAAAAACGGGAAATTTGTTGGTATTTCTTGCTACTCTGCGCCGCTTGCACTACCTTTGCATAATGAAAGCGCAGCGTCAGCTGTTGCTCCACATCTCCAGAAATAAAATACCATCCTTTTATGCAAGAGAAACTTATTATTTTGGATTTCGGTTCGCAGACCACGCAACTCATTGGGCGTCGCATCCGCGAGCTGAACATCTATTGCGAAATTGTTCCGTATAACAAGTTCCCTCACGGCGATGAATCGGTTATCGGTGTAATTCTCTCCGGAAGCCCGTTCTCGGTGTACGACGACAAGGCGTTTAAGGTCGACCTTACCGGGATTCGCGGCAAATACCCCATTCTGGGTATCTGCTACGGCGCACAATTCATGGCCTACACCAACGGTGGCAGTGTTGAGCCCGCCGGCACCCGTGAATATGGCCGTGCACATCTTACCAAGTTCGACCACGAGAATCCGCTTTTGCAAGGTCTTCGCGACAATTCTCAGGTGTGGATGAGCCATGGCGACACCATCACCCGAATCCCCGACAATTTCCGCGTTATCGCCTCTACCGAAAAGGTGAACATTGCGGCTTATCAGGCCGAGGGCGAGAAACTGTGGGGCGTGCAGTTCCATCCCGAGGTGTTCCATAGCGAGGATGGCACTCAGATTCTTAAGAACTTCGCTGTAGGCATCTGCGGAAGCAAGCAGGACTGGAATGCAAGCTCGTTTATCGAAACCACCGTTGCTGCCCTAAAGCAGCAGCTCGGCGACGACAAGGTGGTGCTTGGCCTCAGCGGCGGTGTCGATTCGTCGGTGGCTGCCGTGCTGCTCAACAAGGCTATCGGCAAGAACCTCACCTGCATATTCGTCGACCACGGTATGCTTCGCAAGAACGAATTCCGCAACGTGCTCCACGACTATGAATGTCTGGGACTTAATGTTATCGGTGTTGATGCCAGCGCCAAGTTCTTCAGCGAGTTGGCAGGCGTTACCGAGCCCGAACGTAAGCGCAAAATCATCGGCAAAGGCTTTATTGATGTGTTCGATGCTGAAGCCCACAAGATAAAGGACGTGAAATGGCTGGCTCAAGGCACCATTTACCCCGACTGCATTGAGAGCCTCTCAATCACTGGTACCACTATCAAGAGCCACCACAATGTGGGTGGTCTACCCGAAAAGATGAACCTGAAGCTGTGCGAACCGTTGCGTCTACTCTTTAAGGACGAGGTGCGCCGCGTGGGCCGCGAATTGGGCATGCCCGAGCACCTCATCAAGCGCCATCCGTTCCCCGGACCAGGCCTGGCTGTGAGAATTCTCGGCGACATCACACCCGAGAAGGTACGAATTCTGCAGGATGCAGACGATATATTCATTCAAGGTCTCCGCGACTGGGATTTGTACGACAAGGTATGGCAGGCTGGCGTCATCCTGCTGCCGGTACAGAGCGTTGGAGTGATGGGCGATGAACGCACCTACGAGCGCGCTGTGGCTCTACGTGCCGTTACCAGCACCGATGCCATGACAGCCGACTGGGCCCATCTGCCCTACGACTTTATGGCAAAGGTGAGCAACGACATCATCAACAAGGTGAAAGGCGTTAACCGCGTTTGCTACGACATCAGCTCAAAGCCACCGGCAACTATCGAGTGGGAGTAACCCCTCATGCCTATATATAACCGAATCCGCCGATAAGTTATGCAATGCTTATCGGCGGATTCGATTTTAATGTGTTGGTTGATGTCAGCTCATCACCTCGGAAATGGCCGATGGAATGGCATCGACAATGTCGGATGCCGTCATGCCGTATTCCCCGCGGCTTTTCAAGGCTATGTCGCCCGCTTTGCCATGCAGATACACACCCATCACGGCGCTCAGCTCGGGCATAAAGCCTTGCGCCATAAGTGATGCAATGATGCCGGTGAGGGCGTCGCCGCTACCGGCGGTGGCCATACCCGGATTGCCGGTGCTGTTGATGAATACCTTTCCGTCGGGGCGCACTGTCATGGTGTGGTGTCCCTTCATCACCACGATTATATTGTAGATGCGAGCCACCTCGAGTGCCTTTTTCAGGCGAGTCTCGTCGGTGTAGAATTTTCCGAATATGCGGTCGAACTCGCCGCTGTGCGGTGTGATTACCGATTTCACCGGCAAGCTGTTGAGCAACGCCGGACGCTCCTTGATGCAGTTGAGCGCATCGGCATCGAGCAAGCACGGCGATTTGGCATTTATCAGGAAGCGCTCCAGGGCGTCAACCGTCATCGAGTGGGTGCCGATGCCTGGGCCGATGGCAATACTGTTCCATTCGCCCTTCAGCTCAAGGTTGGTGGGGATTATGTCGTGCTTGTCGGCATCGAACAACGCCTCAGGCACTGCGGTTTGCATCACCGTCATACCGCATCGTGGAGCATGCACACTCACCAGTCCGCAACCGCTGCGCGATGCTGCGCGGGCGGCAATGATGGCTGCTCCCATCATACCGTAACTGCCGGCTACTATCATTGCACGGCCGAAATCGTATTTGTGGGCAAACTTGTTGCGTGGCTTCAGCACTCGCTTAACATCTTTGCGCTCCACCAGAATGAAGTCGCTGCGGTGGTTCTTGATTGCCTCCTGGCTCAGTTCAATGTCGAGCACCTTGTATTCGCCTATGAATTCGGCATTCTCCGAGAAGAAGAAAGCCAGACGCGGGAACTGGATGGTCAGCGTAAGGTGGGCCTTTATGATGTCGTTGCGGCTGTTTTCGCTGTTCCATTCGCCAAAAAGGCCCGATGGCACGTCAATCGACACAATGGTGGCGCCGCTGTCGTTGATATATCGTACCAGTGCTGAGAAGCCACCCTTCAACGGCGACTTCAGTCCGGAACCGAACAACCCGTCGAGCACAATGTCGTTGCGGTCGATGTAGGGTGGGGTGAACTCGTTGATAACCTCGGTGAAATCGATGTCGCCAAGTGCCAGTAGCCTATCGCGGTTGGTGGTGCAATCGGCCGATAACTTGTTACCGCCGATGTTGAACAGGAACACCTCGATGTGATAGCCCTGCTCAACCAGCATACGCGCCACTGCAAGGGCGTCGCCGCCATTGTTGCCTGGCCCGGCAAACACCATCACCTTGCGGTTTGGAAGCCACCGGCTGATAATTTCGCATGCAATGGCCGACGAAGCGCGCTCCATCAAGTCGATTGACGATATGGGTTCGTTCTCGATTGTATACTTTTCAATTTCTCGTATGTCTTGAGTGCTGAATATCTTCATCATTATGTCGTCATTAATATCTGCCGTTGATTGATTATCTACGGTTGCCTGCTCCGTCAGAAAAAACGGGGAATACAGTTTTTTTCAGCAGATTTGTTATGTTACACTGTTTCTTTGTCGCAAAGTTAATTCATTTTGCCCGTATTTTTCATCTGCAGCAAATAATTTTGTCAACAGTCGCCCATTGTCGCCCTAATAATGCGTTCCAGTGGTTTTTATGTATTGCGCGATGGTGTGAAAATAAGATATACCGACCACCAGCGATAATGGCAATCGGTATATCTCAATGAGGGGTTATGTTGCGGTTATTGTGCTACAAGGCGGCAGATTTCCACTATCACTTCGGTGGCTTTCTCCATCGAGCTGATGGGCACGAATTCGTAGCGGCCGTGGAAGTTGAGCCCACCGGCAAAAATGTTGGGGCAGGGCAGACCCTTGAACGAGAGTTGGGCGCCGTCGGTGCCGCCTCTGATGGGCTGAACCTTTGGTGTTACACCAACATTTTCCATTGCCTTGATGGCTGTGTCGATGATGTGCATCACAGGCTCAATCTTCTCGCGCATGTTATAGTACTGGTCCTTGATTTCTATGCTGGCGCAGTCTGGGAATTCGCAGTTCACCTTGCGGGTGAGGTGCTCGAGTTCGCGTTTGCGGCGTTCGAAACGGTCGCGGTCGTGGTCGCGGATAATGTATGTGAGCACGGTTTTCTCTACCGAGCCCTCGAAGCCAATAAGATGGTAGAATCCTTCGTAGTTTTCGGTGTGCTCTGGAGTTTCCCAGCGTGGGAGCATGATGGCATATTGGTTAGCCACGCGGATTGAGTTGAGCATTTTGTGTTTGGCATATCCGGGGTGAACGTTTAATCCTTTGAATGTCACCTTTGCAACGGCAGCGTTGAAGTTTTCGAATTCGAGTTCACCGATTGCACCGCCGTCCATTGTGTATGCCCAGTCGGCATCAAAGTGCTTAACGTCGAATTTGTGGGCGCCTTGGCCGATTTCCTCGTCGGGGTTGAAGGCAATTCGGATTTTGCCGTGTTTAATCTCGGGGTGGTTTTTCAGATAATCCACGGCAGCGATGATTTCGGCAATTCCGGCTTTGTCGTCGGCTCCAAGCAAGGTGTTGCCGTCGGTTACTATCAGGTCGTGGCCCACATAGTCGTTGAGTTCGGGGAATTGCGATGGCGAAAGCACCACATTCTCTTCGCTGTTGAGTGTGATGTCGCCTCCCGCATATTTCTCGACGATGCGAGGCTTAACGTGGCGGCCCGACATATCGGGTGATGTGTCGAGGTGGGCAATGAAGCCTATGGTGGGCACATCCTTGTCGGTGTTGGCCGGCAAGGTTGCCATCAGGTAGCCGTTGTCGTCAAGGCTGATTTCGGTCAGCCCAAGTTCTTGCAGTTCTTTTTCCAGATGCTGCGCAAATATCATCTGCCCCGGTGTCGATGGGGTGAGGTTTGTGAGTTCGTCGCTTTGGGTGTCAAACTTCACATAGTTCAGGAATCGGTCAACTACTGTCATAATACTGTTTTTTCAATGTTCGGCTCATGCTGTTAGGGCCTAGGCCGATGTGTTATAGGGTTATGCAAAGATACTCTTTCGCCGATGAATTTCAAAGAAATGCATCAACTATTGTAGGCTTGTCATTTGCATAACTTGGCTGTGATATCGATAACCATGGAAGTACCATCCATATCCCATGTTATTTTTTTTGAACCGTGTTGAAGCAGGTTGTTGGCATTAGTGCCGTATGAATTTCAGCGAATGTGCAGCATTGCCGGCATTCACCTTAATAATATACATGCCGCGAGATAGAGCCGAGATGTCGATGGTGCGCACATCGCCGGCTTCGACGCTTTGCTGTGGCAGCGAGGCCACAATGCGGCCGTCGGTGGCATAAATGCCTATATCGGCGCGACAATTCGAGGCAAAGCTCACCTCGATGGAATTGCCAATGCAGCGAATGAGCGAGCAAGCATCGGTAAGAGCATTTGAAATGCCGCTCGAGGCCTTTGCCACGCATTGCTGCAGCCCGGCAAATGCATCTATTTTACCGTAACCCCAGTCGTTGCTGCCGGTGGCGGCAATGTCGCCTGTAAACAAGTCGTTGCGGGCCGATGAGGTGGCTATTTCGTGAAGTTCCTCAGGCGAGAGTTCTGGATATGCCTGAAGCCACGAAGCCACGATGCCTGCCACCAGCGGCGACGACATCGATGTCCCCTGCATGTAGCCGTAGCTGTATGTGCGGTTCTCGTCGGAGTAAGAACTTGCTACCATCTGTGTGCCCGAGGCATCGTTGGCCGAGAGGGCGGAGATTATCATACATCCGGGAGCGCTCACATCGGGCTTTATGCGGCCGTCGGCAGTAGGTCCGCAACTCGAGAACGAGCTAACGGCGCCAACCGTCTCGTTGAGTGAGCCCGATGCGGTGGTGGTGACGTAATTGTTTCGGGTGGTGTAGGCACCAACGGTGAGAATCCGTTTGCCTGTGCCGCCAATCTCGGCTATGGTTGAGCCGTTGGCATCGCTGAAGCCGTCGATGTTGCGCGATTCAAGCCCCACGTAGGCATTGTCGGCCCAGATGTCAACCACACCGGCATTCTTTGGAGTGACGGTGATTGCAATGGCAAAGTTGTTGCGGATATTGGTCAGGTGCGATGACAGTACAATGTGGGTCTTGCCGTTAAGCGGGCTTGTTTCGCCGGCAACGGCATATGTGCCTGTGGCGTAGCTGCCAAACGAGAACTCCTCGGCTGAGCCGTCGTTGGGCCATACTGTGTTGCTCACCATGTCCTTTTTATTGAAAATACTGTAGGCCGACACTGTAATTTCGCAGTTAGTGGCTTCATCGGCCCAGATTTCGATGTCGCCACCCACGTTGCTGGTCGATGGCGAGTTCTTGTAGGCTACGAAAGTGCGCAGAGGCGATTCATCGGCCGAGGCAAACGAGTGGCAGATGTGAAATTTGTCGGCGCGATGGTTGCCGGCAGCGCCCACGATGAGGCGTCCCGGGCCTTGCAGCTTGTCGGCGATGGCGTCGAACGATGAAGTGCCGTCGTGCGGCCCGGCATGGTTGCCCAGGCTCAGATTAACCACACAAGGCTTGCCCACCGCAGTGGCGTAGTCGTATATGTAAGCCACAGCATTGCTGATGTCGGCAGGCTGGCAGGTGTTCAGGTCAACTGCTACCAGCACAATGTCGGCGTCGGGAGCAGTACCGCGGTAAGCGCCGTCGAGATAGCTGTCGGAGCCTGTTGCTATGGCGGCAACGTGGGTTCCGTGTGAGTTCACCGAGTTGTCTCCGGCAGCTTTGGCAATCAGTTCCGGGGTGGTTAGCTCAATGCCGTATCCGAATTTCTCAGGAGCGGTGCATCCTTCGAAATCTGAGCTATGCTGTTCCCAAATGCGCTTTATGCGCGATTCGCCGGTCGTCGGGTTGCGGAAAGCGGCGTGGTTATAGTCGAAACCTGCATCCACCACACCTACCACCACACCGTTGCCGGTGTAGGCGTTGTAAATGTCGTGGCCGTTGTTCATCAGGTCGGCTTTCACTTCAGGCTTGGCAATGTCGAGCATCTGGCGAGCCGGAGCTGCCATCTCAACGTATCTCACTCCCGGAGCCTCGGCAAGCGCGCCGAGCATGCTGCGCTTGATGCGGGCGGTTGCGGTGGAATCCACCACAATTGCAGTGCTAAGCCCGAATTGCTCGGCAAGAGTGTCCCAATTTGTGGCCGATGGGTCGATGGTTACGTACACGCTGACGCTTTCGTCGGCATTCTCGAGGCTAACAACGGCTTTCGATGCCATATGAGCCTTTGGCGATAAAACACGGTGCGATGCCGCGGCCGTGTTGGCCATCATCGACATCGCACACATTATAGATATAACCGAGGTTATCTTCATTGCAGAATACAAGGGTTAAGAGATTATTTCACAACTACTTTCTTGGCCATCGGCTTGCCGTCGACCACCAGACGAGCCACATAGATACCCACCGGCAGCTCGGCCTTGGCGCTGATGTGCTGGCCGTTGATGCTGAACACCTCGATTGAAGAGGCTTCGTCGCATACTATGCGGCGGTTTTCAACGCGCACGTTCACGTTGCGCTCAGCGTTGGCGTCGGCGTCGATGCCTTCAACACCGGTAACCGATTCGTCGAAAGCGGCATGGGTGTACGATTCGCCGAGTTTCACCTCGATGCAGTTGTGTATCTGGTTGAGTTTGCAGTCTTCGGCATTGAAATTTGCCACGAAAGCCATGATTCGCATGTTTTCGGGCACTGTCGGCCAAATAATCATGTCTTCGGTGTAGCCTTTGGTTTTGAGAGTCTCATCGGTCCAATAGCTCGAGCGGATGTTTGCGGGCAGAGTGAAAGTCTTGCTCCACTCTACATTGTAGCCCGGTGTATAGTTGGCGAGCACACCCCAGGCATTGTCGGTAACAGTGCCGCGGAACACATTGTTGTGGGTGTACGAAACGCCGCCATTGCTTTGGTAGGCCACCAGACCGTCCTGAACGAGCATCACGTTGAACACAGTCTTGTCGGTTGGCATATCGGTGTGAGGCTGGATGTAGAGGTTCACTGTAACTTCGCGGGTGTCGGGGTTGAAGGCGCTTTCCAGCTTCATCGAAGCGTAAGGCTTCGAAGCCAGGGCATTGTCGAGCAGAGTGGTGATATTAGCTTTCGATATTCCACTAACTGGAGAGGTTGCAGTTTGCAGCGCATTGCGGTTTACCATCACAGCCGGAGCGTAAGTGCTTGAGCTTGCATAGAAGAAGGTGTATTGCCAATCTTCAGCCATGGTGAACATGTCGGGATAGTATCCGGCATGATGGCTTACCTCAGCAAAAGGGTAATCGACTGCAGAGAGCACACTATGCAGTGTGTTGTGACCACTGGGGCAGTTCGAGCAATCTTGCCCGGTGAACGATTCCACCAACAGCCAGCGTTCCATGTTGGCGGGGTAGAAGAATACCGGTTCGCTCTGCACGTTGTCCGATGTATCGTTGTCGTCGGCGCCGTTGATGTTCTTCACCTTGATGCTGAGATCAACATCGCCGGTGCTTGTCGATGTGTATTCCGGCAAAGTGAAGTCGTACACGCTTTGCGGAGCCAATTCCAAGCCGGTGTAGGGGATAATCTGGGGCTCGCTGCCGTTAACCGAGATTTCTATGTCGAAACTGTTGACGGTGGTTGTGCCGAAGTTATATAGCTGGTTTGAGAACACATATTGCTCACCGCTTTTATAATATCCGTCGAATTTTGTGCGCTTCATGCACATGTCGGTGAATTCGATGTCGCTCACCACAGCGCGCACGTTGGCTGCACCGTAGCCTATGCCGCTCATGTCGAGCCATTCGGTGCCGTTATAAATGTAGCAGCAGCCTGGAAGCAGGTCGGCAGTGCGGTCGGCGCTCAGCATTTTGTAGCTGGCCATTATCAGCGTGCCCTTGAATCCGATGTACAGTTCCGATTCGTCGCCGGTAATTACGTACGGCTCGTCGAGGCTGTAGCTGAGCCAATCGTTTGCCTTGGTGATTGTGGCTTCCTGCGATACGATGGGTTCGGAATCGAGGCTTTCGGCTATAAACAGAGTAACCTTGTTGTCGATGGTGTTCTTTGAACCGAAAGCAGCATTTATTGCGCTGATGCTATGGCCTTTAAGTAACTGAATCTTTTCGTGGCTCAATCTGATGGCCTGACCTTGGTTGGCGGTGTTGTTTGCCGAGAATGGAGTGGTGCGGTCGCAATTTCCTGTAGTATAGCCAATTTCGGTTGCAATAGAATTAAATGTTAATGCAACTATGGCTGCAAGAATAAGTAAAATCTTTTTCATCTATATCTGTTTTGTTACGGGTTTTAAGTTTTTTACACCGCAAAATTACGAATAATTAGGCTCTGACAAAATTTTTTGTATAAAAATCGCATATTTTGTTTGGACTTTTAAAGTATATTAGTACATTTGCAACCGAATAGCTATCCAAAACAATCAAAGTATATCGAATTCTATGCTTAATTCAAGCATTTGTTAAGTGTATGTGGTGTATTTCTGACATTTGTGTGGCTTTTTGCCAAGACAACTGGAATTTTTCTTGTTGGTCTTGGGAACCCGGTTATGAACCAATACCTTTTTATTAATTAATAACTAAACGCAATGAAAAGACTGTTACGATTAACATTTATTGCCAGCCTCCTGGCTTTGCTTGGAGTGCCGGCAGTGTCGGCTCAGGACTATTCGGGTGCCCCGGGTCGAAAGTTGGTGTGTGACTACACGATTGGCGATGCCATGGGTGAGGCTACCAGCATCACCAAACAACAGCATTATTTCTATGGGCAGGACAATCTTCCGCTTCGTGCTCAGGAAATGGGCAAGGGTTCAACTTCGGAATATACCCTGTCGTATTATTTCTTGTACTCGGCTGCTGAGGAAAATGGCTTGAACGTGGTTTCATCCACAGCTAAGCAGTGGGGTAAGTACAACTATGGCGATTTCGGTTTTAAAGACATTACTACAAAAAATGAATCGAAAAGCTATAATGCCGACGGCAAACTTGTAAAGCATGTTACTCCATCGTATACTTATCTCTATGACTACGATACAAACGGTGCTCTCATCAAGGAAACCTGGACATATTCTAATGGTTCAGTATCAAAGTATATAAATTATACTAATGATGCCCAGGGTCGTCCGCGCATGGGCCTTGAAACTGATAAGAATTCGGCTTTCAAGCAGAAATACCTTTATGAGTATAACGAGGACGGTACTGTTGCAGAGGTTCAGACTTGGAAACGTACTACTGCTACCAATGAATCGACCGAATACCTTTATACCGACGAGTTCTATACCTACACCGATGGTATGCTGACTGAAATTCTGAAGAAGCAGGGCTCATCAACAACAGATCCGGTGGATAAAGGAAAGACTGTATACTCAGTTTTTGAAGGAAACGCTAACAAGATTAAAGTACAAACATATACTTGGTCGGCTTCCTCTAGTAAATGGGTTAGTTCGTCGTCAACGTGCCACGTTTACGAATATGCCGACTTCACCGAAACCTCGGGCGCTGCTTACTATGTAAGCGATGTTGAGGCTGTTTCGGCTTCCGATGCAAACAACGTAACCGTTACCTTCACTCCGCTTGCCGACACCTCGATATCGTATGCCATTTTCCGCAGCGGTCATCTCGTTGGCTCGGTTTCTTTTACTTCTGCTTACGATTCTTCGCTCGGCAAATGCAAATTTGTTGAAGAAGGCGTATTGCTTGGCGATTGGGAATACTTCGTGGTTCCATTCAAGGGTTCTTCGCTCGACAATGTAACTGTAAACAATCCTCACTACATTTCGAACATCGCACCGGTTAAGGTTCAGACTGATGCCCTCAAGGCCGTTCAGAATCTTACATGGAGATATGTATACGACAGCTCTGCTGATGCATACAGAATTTATCTTAACTGGGATGCAAACTCAAATTTGGGTTCTTCGTTCCAGAAACACGAAGCTTATTTCGCAAAAGTTCTCACAAACGGTGCTGTAAGCAACGTCCTTTTGGCTGATACATCAGATGCTTCGGCTACAACAGTTGACTTCGACTATCAGAGCTCTTACGATGAGATGGATGTGTTCGTGGTATCGCACTTCAATGAAGGAACTGCCGTTTCTAACCATATCACTATCAAGAAATCAGAACTCGGCGTTTCCACCGAACCTCTTATGGTATATGCTGTAATTCCTTCGAGCACTTATGGCGCAAGCAGCACCGAGTTCAACCTCTACGATATAAAGCCGGGCATAACCACTTCGCTCACCAAGGACAAGACCTGGGAGAATGTAATAGGCTTCAAATGCGGTGCCTCGGTAGGCAACAAATACTTTGCTTTCGTCGACACTGAAGATGCCGATAACGTATTTGCTTCGCTCAACTTCACTTCGGGTGCTTCTTCTTTCACTTCTACTTCGGCTACTGCCACTTTGTGCAGCATGGCTTACGAACCAGTATCGGAAACTCTCTACGGTATCGCCCAGAATCTGAAGGACGACGCCACTTACGAAACAATCCTCTACTCGGTTAATACAGAAAACGGTGAACTCACCGAAGTTAAGCGCTACGAGGGCAAGATGATTGCCATCGCTCCGAACGGTGGCGGCAGCCTCTATGCTGTAATCACTGTTGACAACTGTCCATTGCTCTACACTATCGATTCTTCGTTGAATCTGTCGACATCGGCTCTCGTAGAGAACGAGGAAACAACAGTTTCGAGCAATGCCATCAACAACATCATCCCTGACGTGGCAAACCAGAAGGTTTACCTCACAGTGGGCAAGAATGTTTACTATTTCGACCTCAAGAGCAAAATATTATTGACTACAGGTACATTCAGCGGAATCGTTGCCGGCGCTACATTCACAAAGAGCTCGATTGACGCTACGTTTGAAACCGTTGAACCAGAACCGGAACCTCCAACTTCGTTGATGGTTTACGGTATAAATCCGTCAAGCTCGTTCGGTTGCAGCACTATCGAATTCGACCTTTCTGCTGTTAACACTACTGACAAGACTGCAGTAACTGTTCTCAACACTTGGGAAGACTACACCGAAATCACTTGCGGTGCTTCGGTTGACAATTGCTACTATGCTGTTCTCAACAACAAGTTCGTTTCGATTAACTTCACCACTAACGAACTGAAGGAAATCAACTCAAGCATGAGCGAAAGCATCTGTGGTATGGCTTACGAACCGGTATCGAAGGTGCTCTACGCTATCAACGGCGTTCAGAACGAAGACAAATCGTATACTACCACTCTCTATACTGTCGATCCGAAGAGCGGTGCCCTGACTGCCGTTAATACTTACAGCACTAAGCTCGTTGCTATCACAGCTGACGGCAATGGCGGTTTGTATGGCGTAAGCGCTACTCTTCCTACAGGTAAATTTTGGCCAGTGCCTCAGCTTTGGAGTATCGATGCCGAACTTAACATCGGCGCAACTCCAGTCGTTGCAAATGAGTCAACCACTATCTCAAGCAATACCCTGAACAGCATGGTATTCGACGCTGCATCCAATAAGGCTTATCTCTTCGTAAGCTCAACTGCATACTGCTTCGATATCGCTGAAGGTACATTCGCTTCTATCGGTCAAATCAACAAGTCGATTTGCGGTGCAACTCTCACCAAGAGTACTGAAAACCCAAGCGAAAACGTAGATCCAGAGCCGGAACCGGAACCAGTAGCCAAGGTTCGTGTTCTTGCCAAGAAGACTTGGTATGGCGACTCAATGGGCACTGTTCCCGCTACTCAGGATATGCGTGAAGAAATTTACTACTATGGCTACGACGGCAAGCTCTCGCGCACCGTACAGAATGCCCGCGGTTACCAGAATAACGGTAGCGTAGGCGATTACTCCCTTACTCGCTACACCAAGGCTGTTAAGGACGAAAACGGTAACAAGATTGCCGACAAGTCATATCAGTATGGCCTCTATGACTACGGTGAGATGGGTTACAAGCTTACCGGCGAAAAAACTTACGAATACAACGCCGAGAACCAGCTTATCAAGGATGTTGAAGGCAGCACTACTAACGAATATGCCTACAATGAAGCAGGCCTGCTCGTTGAACATAAGATTACAAGCGCCAACTATGGCTTGATGCAGACTATCACTTACACCGATTTCAATGAAAACGGCGACCCGACTGCATACACTTCTACCGGCCTTTGGAGCAACAACTACAATGGCGAAATCGGTTACGACGAAAAGGGCAACAAGATTTACGATGCTCACTTCACCGGTTCTGATTTGGATAAGGTGTACACCTATCTCGAAGAATGGACATACGACGAAAACGGTTACCTCGCAAGCAACGTTCGTTCGTACTTCGACGGCGAAGGCAACCAAGTTCCTAATGTTCGCACTACCTACACTCCTGTAGATGGAAATCCTGACCGCGTGAAGGTGGTTGACGAAACATACAGCGATGGCAAGTGGTATGGCCAGTCAGGCTCTACCGCAATCTGGGAATATGCCGACTACACCGACATGCTCGAACCTGTAATGATGCAGGCAATGGCTGAATACGATACATTCACTCCAGGTAACGTAAACATCTCGTTCACTGTTCCTCAGTATGCATTGTTGATGCCTTCTGCCCTGAAGATTTACCGCGATGGTCAGGTTGTTGCAGAAACTTCGTTTAGCGAATGTCTCGCCGATGAGGTTGAACTCATCTGCTCGTTCACTGATACCGGTGTTAAGAACGGCGAACACGACTACTTCATCCTTCCATTAGTTGGTGCAGCCGATGAAATGGGCGACAATGTTGAATGGAGCAGCTACTACATCTGCGATCCTATTTCGGTTACAGCTGAAACTTATCTGCCTCCTGTTACCAACCTCCATCTTGCCGGTGCAAGCACTATCCAGACTACCGGCGGTGACCAGCAGGTTGTTACTATCGGTTGGACCAACCCATCTGACCGTCCTGAAGGATTCCGCAGCAACGACCTCCTCTTCGCTAACCATCAGGGTGCTGAATCATCAACCGAGGATGGTGAAGCCACTACTCTCGATGCCGAAGTACTCCTTGATAACGGTAACAACAAGAAGGTTACTCTCTTCGTCCTCACTCGCTACACCCTTGGTAACGTGGCCAGCGAATCAATCGACGTTACTTACACCGACTTCATCACTGCTGGTGTTGGTTCTGTAGCTGCCGATGGAGCTTCGTTCAACTTTGCCAACAACACCATTACTGTAGACGGCATCGCAAACATCAAGGTGTTCAACGCCGCCGGCCAGCAGGTTGCAGCTGAGGCAAACGTAAGCAGCTTGAGCCTCAACGGTCTCAACCGTGGTGTTTACCTCATCGTTGTTGCTAAGGACAATGCCTTGAAGGCTTATAAGGTTGCTGTTAAGTAATCTCTGAATTGATACTATGTTTCCTTTGCTTAAGGAAATACCCCTATAAGCGTGTTATTGCCTACCGTACTTGTGCAGTGGGCAATAACCGTTTTGATTAAAACCAATAAACTCAACAGACATAAACTAACAATGAAATCTAACAAAAACTTATTCTTGACGCTTATTGCAGCGATAATCTTTGCATTATCGCCTTTGAGCATGCTTGCCGGGGATAACATCATCCTGAAATCGCCCGAAGACTATCAGGTGATGTGCATCTCGCCTAACGGCAAATGGGCCTGCGGTGTTTATAACGACTACAGCTATTCGTCGTATGCGTTCCGATGGAATCTCGAATCGGGCGCTATCGAATTGCTAAGCACTGGCGATGAGTCGGAAGCTTGGTGTATTTCCGATGAGGGCGTTGTGAGCGGTACATACACCGACCGTACCTACAACGTAAACCATGCAGCCATCATGATGCCGGGCTACTACGACACTGAATGGCATATGCTCGAGCTCCCTCAAGGCTCGGTAAGCGGCGGTTGCGCCTATAGCATCACTCCCGATGGCCACCACATGGCTGGTACTGTGTATGTAGGCAAGAACATCTACCAGACTTACATATGGGCCGACGGCAAAATTGAGCGTGCCCTTCACGAGGGTGGCATTGCCCAGGCTTATACAATTTCGCCCGACGGCCAGGCTGCCGGCGGATGGATTGATACCGGCAACCGTCAGGCTGCATACTGGAAGCCCGACGGCACCACTCAATTCCTCTCGGAATATAAGTCGCCGTGGAGCTGTGTACGCAAGTTCTCACCCGACGGAAAGAAGATTCTTTTCTGGGGAGGCTGGAACACGGAAACCGAATCGGTGGCTCGTCTGCGCGCTATCTACGACATCGAGTCGGGCGAAGTAACCGACGTCCCGGTTATCACTCCGGAAGCCGCATTCGAACTTTACGATATCAGTGGAAACTACACTCTCGCCGGTGAAGAATCGGGCCGTGGCTACATCAACGTCAATGGCCAAGGCATGTATATCGATGCATATCTTGCACAACTTGGCATAGATGTTTCCACTCTCGGAATAATCAAGCCTGAAGGATATGACTACTATGTGATTCAGCGCGTAGAGTGCTTGTCGGCCGACGACAGCGTTATGGCCCTCCTTTATTACGATGAAGAGGGTGCACTTCGCTCAATGATTATAAAGCTTAATGTTGAAGCCGAGGGTCGCGCTCCTGCCGAATTGAAGGTATCGCAGCTTCCTGGTATTCCTGCTGCAAAGTTGACGTGGATTCCTGCTCTCGGTTCAGCTGGCATTACCGGCTACAACGTGTATCGCGATGGTGTAAAGGTTAACGATGCTCCGGTATCCGGTACAGAATACTACGATTCAGCTCTCGAGTATGGCAACACATATTCTTATGCTGTTACTGCCCTCTATGAGTCGGGTGAAAGCCCAATCTCGAACACTGCCAAGCTGAATCTTACAGCCCGTGGCATTGAAGCTCCTCAGAACCTGTATTCACGTCAGGTAGGCTATAACGATGCAATGATTCGCTGGCAGCATCCTGAATCGAACCTCATCACCAAGAAGTACTTCGACCTGGCTAACAGCAATGTTCGTGGCTTCGGCGTTTCGGTTGACGACATCACATTCGAAAACGCTATCCGCTTTGGCGCTGCCGAAGTGAAAGCCTATGCCGGCTGCAAGGTAAAGAGCGTTCAGTTCTATCCAATGAGCAACCAGACTGGCTGGAAGGTTAACCTCTACACCTACAATGCAGAAGGTGCTCTCCAGCAAATCTACACTCAGGACATCACCCAATCGCTCGAAATGGGCAAGCTCAACACTGTAGAGCTCGATACTCCTCAAGACCTTCCTGACGGCGAGCTTATCGTTGCCATCCAGGTCACTGTATCCACTGCTTCGCAAAATGTGCTCGGTATGGACTACGGACAGGCAACCGAAGAGTATTCCGACCTGCTCCGTCAGATTGCAGAAGCCGACTTCTACTCGATTACCGAAAGCTCAAGCACTTCGGGCTACTTCTATCGCACACAGTGGCTTATCAGTGCCATCTTCTCGCCTGCCGGTGCTGCTGAAGATGTCGATGTTGTCGACCACTACAACGTATATCTCGACGATGCCGCAGTTGCCAGCACTCCAGACCTCCAGATTGTGAAGGAAAGTGTTGACAACGGTAGTCACACAGTAGGAGTTGAGGCTGTATATGCCGATGGCCGCATATCCGACAAGGTAACCACTGATCTCACTGTTAAGGCCGACGCCAAGCTGCTTCTGCCGGTTGATGTGGTTAACACCCAGATTACCGACGAAACCACTCTGCTGGCTTCGTGGGATGCTCCAAAGTGCTTCGATAAGGGTTACATCTCTTATTCCGGTGTAGTTCCGGCATCGAAGTCAGTTAAAGGCCCTGAGTCGAACAACTACGGTCTGATGGCAGGCGTTGTTTATCCGTCAGAAATGTTGCGCGGCTACGATGGCTATCAGATTCGTTCGGTTCGCTTCTATCCTGTAGCCGATGCCACTTTCACCATTCTTATCTTCAAGGACAATGTGCAGGTGGGTGAAACTTATGTTGAGGACTACACTCTCAACGAGTGGAACACTGTAGAGCTCGACACTCCTATCGAAGTGGCTGAAAACTCAGAATACTTCCTCGTTATCGACTGCTACGACGTTACTCCGAATTCTGCAGCCCTTGCAGTTGACACTACAATGCCGTATACTTTCTACTCCGACCTCTATTCGCTCGACGGTCAGAGCTGGGACTCTATTGCAAGCGCTGCCATCTATGGCAACTGGATGATGGGCCTCAACCTGGAATCGACCGAAGAGTCGAAGCTTCCGATAATCGGCTACGATGTTAACATCGATGGCGTAACCATCAACGATGAAACTCTGACTGCAACCAACACTTCGTTCACATTCCCGTCTGTTGACACCGAAAAGCATTCTATCAGTGTCGACACCAACTATCCTGCCGGTGTGGTGAAGCGTGGTGCTGCAAACTACTTCTATCTCAGCGGTTCCGGTGTTGAAAACGTTGTTTCCAACATCACTCTCCTTCAGGGTGCCAATATGCTCACCGTAACCGGTGGCAATGTAACCCGCATTCGCGTATTCTCGGTTGCCGGCTCAATCGTACGCAATGCTGAAGGCAATACAGTAGCTATCGACGGCCTCGCACAAGGTGTTTATGTGGTTAAGGCCACTGTCGACGGCAAGAGCGTAATCCGCAAGATTCGCATCAGCAAATAATCTCGTCGTAAGGCAAGATTCTCAATATCAAAGGGGTGCACTCCAATCGGGTGCGCCTCTTTTTTTATGCAAAAATAATTTCGGCGGTGGAGTGAGTGTGTTGCGGCGATTGTCCGTTATATAATATAAGTATAACAAAACCGTGATAAACAATGAATAACCGACGACTTCTATTTACTCTTGCTGCCATAGTGGCGCTGGCCATGCCTCTTCAGTCCAAAGAATACACTATCCTTAGCCCCGACAAAAGTCTGAGTGTCACTCTCAGCGACGACTCAGTGCTCACTTACAGCGTGGTGCTCTCCGGAACCACAGTGCTGGAGCGGTCTCCGCTGGGCATTTACCGTGATGATGTGGCATATCCGTGTGCTATGACTGTTAGCAGGGCCTTGGCTCAGCGCACAGGCAATATTGACTACGACAATCCTCGCGGCAAGTGCTCACACGTTGCAAAGAGCTACACTGAACAGGAATTCGAGGTGGCGCAAGGCAAGTTTGCTGTGGTGTTCAGAGTTCTTAACGATGGGGTGGCGTTTGCCTATCGTCTTACAGGAAAGGGCAAGGGTGTGAAAGTGTATGCCGAGGAAACCGGATTCCGCTTCCCCGAGGGTAGCCGCGCATTCTGCAGCCAACTTGCCAAGGGAAAATCGGGCTGGTGTGCCACTAACCCGTCGTACGAGGACCATTACCACTTCGATGTGCCTCTGGAAGAGGAGTCGGAGCATCGTCAGGGCTGGGTGTTCCCGTTGCTGGTGCATAATGGCGACGTGTGGACCCTTTTGAGCGAAACAGGCACCGATGAGAGCTATGTGGCTTGCCATCTGGGCGAGGCACGCGACAATTGCTATCAGATAAAATTCCCGGAAGACGGACATAACATGGCCTACGACCCCACTTGGGCCGCAGTCGATACTCCATATCTCACTCCGTGGCGCGTAATGGCCATCAGCCGTAATATTGCAGATATCGTGGCCACTACGCTTCCCGACGACCTCGTGGAACAGAAACATGTCGCGCAAGTGGAATATAAGCCCGGAAAGGCGGCATGGAGCTGGCTATTCTATGCTGATGCCTGGACCACCTACGACGGATCGCGCAAGTTTATCGACATGGCGGCCGAACTGGGCTTCGGCTATTGCCTTATCGACGCTTTCTGGGACCAATGGATTGGCCGCGAACGCATAGCCGAACTCTCGGCTTATGCACAGCAGAAAGGTGTGCGACTGCTGTTGTGGTATAATTCCAATGGCAATTGGAACGGTGCCAGCTATCTCTCTCCCACTAATATTATGAACAATGCCGAGAAGCGACGTGCCGAGATGGAGTGGATGCGCAGCATTGGTGTGGCAGGAATAAAGGTCGACTTCTTCGGTGGCGACAAGCAGAACAGCATAAAACTGTACACCGACATTCTTGCCGACTGCAACCGCTATGGACTGATTTGCAATTTCCACGGTGCTACTCTACCGAGAGGCTGGGCTCGCATGTACCCAGCGTTTTTCAATGCCGAGGCGGTGATGGGACAGGAATTTTGCCGAGGCAACCACGAGAACGAGGCAATGCGTGCTCGCCATATCACGGTGCTGCCGTTCACTCGTAATGCTGTGGCCCCGATGGATTTCACTCCGACGGTGCTCAATGAAGTGCTCGGTCAGGATGCAAACCTATCGTTACGCTCCACTACCACTGCATTTGAGCTGGCTCTGCCGGTGATTATGTTTGCCCCGTTGTCGCATTACGGTCTTATCCCCGACGACCTTAAACGCATGCCTCGGAGCTTGTTCGACTACTTCCGCGAATTGCCTACCGTGTGGGACGAGACCCGTCTGCTATCAGGATATCCGGGTCGCGATGTAGTGATGGCCCGTCGTAGCGGAAACGTCTGGTATGTGGCTGGTATAAATGGCGAGGACACCGCAAAGACTATAGATGTCGACCTATCACAGCTTGCAGCCAAGGGCTCAGCACAGATTTTCACTACCGTAGCCGCCAGCCGTGGCGAAGTGGCTTGTAGTGAGGGAAACAAGGCCGACGGCACCATTAAGTTTGCCCTTCAGCCTCGCGATGGCTTCCTCATTGTGATAAAGTAACGGCAATCAGCCGTTGGGGTGCGACGCCTCGCGGTATCTCGACGGCGACATCCCTGCATATTGGCGGAAGTAACGGCCGAAAAACGACTGGTCGGGGAAGTTCAGCGCCCCGGCCACTTCCTTTATGCTCATGGTAGGGTTGTCGACCGACGTGAGCTCGCGTCCGGAAGCGTTGTTGCCCCTATCATGAGTTGATATGGCACGTTTCATGCTTTAGATGGATAACATTCTATTATTTGGGTTTACTCTTAGGAAATGGCATCATCAACAAGAACTTCAGCATGAGCCGGCTCTCGTGGCTGTATGCCGTAGCAATTATTTTATCTATAGCCGAAGGATATTATTTGTATTGTTTAGGCGTTGAGAAATGTGCAACGCAGAGCAAGTTGTCATCCTGTCTTTCGAGTTGTGTCTTTATTTTGATGGCATATACCTACCTACGCAACGACCGCTATCCCCAGCCACGCCAACGCGCTATATTATCGTTGGGCGACTACTCTTTCGGCATCTTTTTTAGTCACGTCTTGGTAATCCTTCTGTTGCGTAAGTATAGTTTTTATAACTTTATCCCCTTCCCCATAAACTCGGCATTAGTGCTGGGCATTGCATGGACAGTGGTCTATCTTACGGCAAAAGTCCTACCCAAGTCAGTATCCAGGGCAATGGGCTTGCGCTAAGCGCTACCTGACCGATAAATGCATTGTACATCTCATGAAGTGAGGCAACATTGTTGCACATTAGCCACTAAATGAGTAATTTTGCTGAAATTTCCGATAGCAGACTTCTGCTGTCGCATATATTTATTGCAGTAATGAAATATGCTCTTGTAACCGGTGGCTCTCGTGGCATTGGCCGTGCCATTTGCCTGAAATTGGCGTCGGATGGCTATCCGGTGATTGTGAATTATAAGAGCAATGCCGAGGAGGCTTCCCGAACCGTCAACATGATTCGCGAAAAGGGAGGCGAGGCCGAGGCATTGCAGTTCGATGTGAAGAATGCTGCCGAAGTAGAGGCGTGCCTTACCGATTGGGAGAACCGTCATCCCGACGATTACGTGTCGGTGCTGGTTAACAATGCCGGCATACGTCACGACAATGTCATGTTTATGATGAGCGACGATGAATGGCATTCGGTTATCGATACCACTCTCGATGGATTCTTCTATGTCACACGTTTCCTTTTGCGCCATATGATGCCGCGCCGCCGTCAGGGCCGCATCATCAATGTGGCTTCGCTGTCGGGGCTTAAGGGCCTTCCCGGCCAAGCCAACTACAGTGCAGCCAAGGCTGCGCTGATAGGAGCCACCAAGGCACTTGCCCAGGAAGTGGCAGCCCGCGATGTAACGGTGAATGCTGTGGCACCCGGGTTTATCGACACCGATATGACCCGCGACCTAAACCACGACGAACTGAAGGAACTGGTGCCGATGAAGCGATTCGGCACAGCCGATGAAGTGGCAGCGTTGGTATCGTTTCTTGCCGGCGATTCTGCCGCCTATATTACCGGCGAGGTGATTTCGATAAATGGCGGACTTTACACCTGACAAACAGTTATGAGAAGAGTAGTGATAACAGGCATCGGCATTTGGTCGTGCCTTGGAAAGAACATACATGAGGTTGGCGCATCGCTCCGCCAGGGGCGTTCGGGTATCGGTATCGATCCTGAACGCATCGAATATGGCTATCAGTCGCCGTTGACCGGAATAGTAGAACGACCGCAGCTGAGAGGACTCATCGACCGCCGTATGCGCGCCGGAATGTCGGAGGAAGCTGAATATGCCTTCATGGCTTCGCGCGAGGCTTTCGCTATGGCCGGCATTGATGAGGCCTATCTCGATGCTAACGAAGTGGGGGTGATTTTCGGCAACGATTCATCGTCGAAAGCCGTCGTTGAATCGGCTAAGGTGATGGAACAGACTCACGATTCGAGCATGATAGGTTCGGGAAACATATTCCAGTCGATGAATTCCACAGTGAACATGAACATGAGCACCGCATTCCATCTGCGTGGTGTGAATTTCAGCATAAGTTCGGCATGCTCGAGCGGCAGCCACTCCATTGGCATCGGATATCTGCTCATAAAGCATGGTTTGCAGGATATGGTTTTGTGTGGTGGCGCACAGGAGGTGAACAAATATTCCATGTCGTCGTTCGATGCACTTGGCACATTCTCGAAGCGCATCGACGAGCCTCAGCGAGCTTCGCGTCCGTTCGACCGTGACCGCGACGGCCTCATCCCGAGCGGCGGCGCTGCTGCATTGGTGATTGAGGACTATGACCACGCTATTGCCCGTGGAGCCAAAATAATTGCCGAAGTGGCCGGATACGGATTCTCGAGCAACGGCGGTGGCATTAGTCAGGCTTCCGATGATGGCTCGTTCATTGCCATGAGCCGTGCACTTGCCGATGCTGGAGTAAGCCCGTCGGATGTCGATTATATCAACGCACACGCTACAAGCACACCGCAGGGCGACATGTACGAGGCACGTGCCATTGCCCGCCTGTTTGCAGGTACCAAGGCGCTTGTGAGCAGCACAAAGTCGATGACCGGGCACGAATGCTGGATGGCCGGTGCAAGCGAAATCGTATACTCCACCATCATGATGCAGAATGGCTTTGTGGCTCCGAACATCAACTTCGACAATCCCGACGAATATTCTGCCGCACTCAACATAGCACGCACCACGGTGGAGACGCCCATCGACATTGTCCTGAGCAATTCATTCGGCTTTGGGGGCACCAACAGTGCATTAGTAATACGTAAGATATAGAATGCGATGAATCTGTCAGAGTCATTAAAGCGTAAATATACCACCGACAATGTCAGTGCACGCGAGGCACAGCGCCTTGCCGAATTCATCGCCTGGGGGCCGGTGGTGTTTCAGGCTTCGAGGCTGATGGTAAGACTCGGCATCCTCGATATGCTTCGCGACAGCAGCAACGGCCTCACTATTGATGAGGTGGCTGCGAAGGCCAGCCTCAGCACCTATGCTGCCAAGTGCTTGCTCGAAGCTTCGTTGTGCATAGGCACAGTGATTGTCGACCCCGAAACCGACCGTTTCTCCATATCAAAGACAGGATGGTTTCTGCTCAATGATCCTGCTACACGAGTTAATATCGACTTTAACCACGATGTTAACTACGAGGGGTGGTTTCGCCTTGAGGAATCGCTGAAGGAAGGACGTCCGGCTGGACTGGAGCATTTCGGCTCTTGGCCCACCGTTTACGAAGCTTTGTCGTCGCTTCCTGAGCAGGTACAGAAAAGCTGGTTTGCTTTCGACCATTTCTACAGCGACTCTTCGTTTCCCGAAGCGCTTGAGATTGTGTTTGGCAAGCATCATGTGCGCTCGCTTTACGATGTAGGCGGCAATACCGGCAAATGGGCCCTGAAATGTGTGGAGCACGAGCCTGATGTACACGTTACAGTCATCGATTTGCCTCAGCAAATCGAGATGATGCGCCGCAATGTGACCGGTAAGCCCGGCGCCGAGCGTATCGATGGCATCGGAATAAATCTGCTCGACGAGTCGGTGGAATTGCCAAAGCCTCAGGACTACGACATAGATGCCATCTGGATGTCGCAGTTCCTTGACTGTTTCTCCGAGCAGCAGATTGTGAGCATCCTTAGCCGAGCCAAGGCTGCGATGGGCCCAGATTCGAGGGTGTTTATTATGGAAACTCTGTGGGACCGTCAGCGTTTTGAGCCAGCCGCATTCTGTCTGACAATGACGAGCCTCTACTTCACCGCAATTGCCAACGGCAACAGCAAGATGTATAACACCGACGATATGTCGCGTCTTATCGGTGAGGCGGGACTGGAAGTGGAGCATATCTACGACCATTTGGGTCAAGGTCATAGTATAATAGTGTGTAAACCAAAATAATAATTCTGAATAGTATATCAATGGAACGTAAAGAGATTGAAGAAAAAGTACGCGAATTCCTTATCGATGAATTTGAAATCGACGAGACCAAAATCAGCCCGGACGCCCGTCTGAAGGAGGACATCGGTATCGACAGCCTTGACTATGTCGATATTGTTGTTATCGTTTCGAAGGTGTTCGGATTCAAGATTCAGGCCGGCGACCTCACCGACGTGAAGACTTTTAGCCAATTCTGCGACTATATCGAACAGAAACTTAATAATTAATCGAATGCCCGGGCAACAGTGGAAAGGCAATACCTACGGCAATGGCTGGATGCACCGTTGGCTGGTGAAGATGCTCCGCATTATAGATGTGAGAATCCTCTATGCCTTCGTGTCAATCTTTGTCATTCCGGTGGTGCTTGTGGTTAACTCGGCGAGCCGCTCTACTATCTACCGCTATTTCCGTAGCCGTCATCATCGTGGTAGGCTGGCTTCGGCATGGCTAACATATTGCAACCATTGCATGATGGGGCAGATGGTAATTGACCGCTTTGCCATGTATGCCGGCCGACGATTCAAGGTCGATGTAGAGGGTTACGACCATTTTCTTTCTCTTGCCGGAAAACCTGACGGATTCGTTCAGCTAAGCGCTCACATAGGTAACTATGAGATAGCAGGTTACACACTTGTGGCCGAGCGCAAGGCGTTCAATGCCCTGGTGTTTGCTGGCGAGAAAGCCACAGTGATGGAAAACCGCAACCGGATGTTTGCCCACACCAACATACGCATGATTCCCATCATGCCCGACATGAGCCACCTGTTTGCCATCGATGCTGCTCTTGCCAACGGCGAAACGGTGAGCATCCCAGCCGACCGGGTAAATGGCTCGCCCCGTACAGTTGTCCACTCGTTGCTTGGTGCCGATGCCAAGTTTCCTCTGGGACCTTTCCGCATAGTTGCGGCCCGTTCGCTCGATGTGCTGGCAGTAAATGTAATGAAAACCGGGCTCCGCAACTACACCATCTTCGTTGAGCCGCTGCACTACGACAAAGACGCAACATCGACCGTAAAGACAGCACAGATTGCCGATGCATATGTGGCGGCGCTTGAGGACAAGATACGGCGTTTCCCAACACAATGGTTTAATTATTTCGACTTCTGGCAACAATGAATACATCAGCTCCAACCGACGATTTTGTGCGCGAAATTGACATTCACACGCTCCTGCCGCAACAGGAACCGATGGTGATGATAGGACAACTTATGCATTTCGATATGCAGCGCACCGTTGCACGCACCACCATAGCGCATGACAACATATTCGTTGATGCCAATGGCCGTTTTTCGCCATCGGGCATTATTGAGAACATTGCACAGACCTGTGCTGCCCGCATAGGATACATCAACCGATACATCAACCATCGCGGAATACAGATAGGATTCATCGGCAGCATCAGCCACCTTTCGATTTCCGAACTCCCTGCTGCCGGACAAACCATTGTAACCACTGTAGATATCGGTGAGGAGATTTTCGGGATGATTCTTGCTCATGCCACCGTTGTTGCAGATGAACAGGTGATTGCCGAAACCGACATTAAAATTGCTGTAAGAGATGAAGAAGTTAACAGTTAGCAAAGAATTCGAAATACGTTTCTCGGAGGTCGACTCGATGAAAGTGGTGTGGCACGGCTCGTATCCTCTCTATTTCGAGGATGCCCGCGAATATTTCGGTCGCAAGACTGGACTTGGCTATGCTGAGTTCATTGCCAATGGGGTGTATGCACCAATTGTAGAACTCAACATCAAATACCATCGGCCGTTGCTCTATGGCATGAAACCGCGTATCGACATTACATATATCCCCACAGAATCTGCTAAGATTGTATTTGAATATGCCATTGTCGATACTGCCAATGGCGAGTTGATGGCATCGGCTCGCAGTATGCAGGTGTTCACCGACACTGATTACCAACTTTTGCTCGACAATCCAGAGTTTTACCGTATCTGGAAGCAGGAACACCAGGTGTTATAAACATGCAGATTCTCGCAACCAACATAACATCGCCGCTGGGAGCAACCACAGCCGAAAACTATGCCGCTGTGAGCAGTGGCTTGTCGGCCATTGCCTGCCACAACCATAGGTTCGGCATTCCGGAGCCGTTTGTGGCCTCGTTGTTCACCGACGAGCAGAATGCAGCCATGGCAATCGATGGATTGTCGCGATTTGAGGCGTTGGTTGTACGCTCCGCTGCCGAGGCGCTGTCGCACACTTCGATAAATGTGTCATCGGAGCGCACTGTATTGATTCTTAGCACAACAAAAGGAAATATTGAGGACCTTGAGCGTCACTCGTTGCCGTTGCGCCTGTCGCCTGTTGAAGCCGCACAGACCATTGCCCGGCATCTTGGTGTCAGCACTACTCCGATAGTGGTTAGCGATGCCTGCATTTCGGGCGTAGCAGCTCAGGTTACGGCTTTGCGGCTCATCGACAGCGGCGAATACGACCATGCGATAGTGTGTGGCGCCGATTGCCAGTGCCGATTCATCGTTTCGGGCTTTCAGTCGCTTAAGGCAGTGTCGCCCGAGCCATGTCGGCCTTTCGACATCGAGCGCCTTGGGCTTAATCTCGGCGAAGCAGCTGCCACTATAGTGTTTGGCCGCTCCGACGATTCTGCCGATTCGTGGCATATTATTTCTGGAGCCATACGTAACGATGCTTTTCACATCAGCAGCCCGTCGCCAAAGGGTATAGGCTCGCTGATGGCGCTTCAGGCTGTTGCGCATACAGGGCAAAAGCTTGCCACGGTAAGCGTTCACGGTACGGCAACGATGTATAACGACCAGATGGAGTCGAAAGCCATTTCTCAAGCCGGGCTTTCTGATGTGCCGATTACTGCTCTAAAGGGCTATTTCGGCCACACTATGGGCGCTGCCGGCATACTCGAAACCATTGTCACTGCCACAGCCCTTGCTGATGGTGTGGTGCTTCCGATAAAGGGATTTACCGAACCGGGTGTGAGCGGTAGCATGAATCTGTCGTCATCGAAACGATGTGCCGAGGGGTATGGATTTGTGAAACTTATGTCGGGCTTCGGTGGTTGTAACGGTGCCGTGGCTCTTGATTATGGCCGTCGGAAAGTCACTCTGTCGGTGCCCTCGAAATATCGCCTGACACATTCCGTGCTGTTGAAGCCCGATGGGGTGGATATTGATGGCGAGCGGCTCGACACTACTGCTTCAGGGGCTGAGCTGCTAACCGAAATCTATAAAAGCCACATAGGCAATTACCCTAAATATTATAAGATGGACCGCCTTGCCCGTCTTGCTTTCGTGGCTGCTCAATTGCTTATTGCTGCCGATTCTGAATATGAGATTTCATATCCGGCCGACACTGCCGTGGTGATGTTCAACCGTTCATCGTCGGTAGTGGCCGACAACAATTACTATGCAACCATCGCCGACGCCGATAATTATTTCCCGAGTCCGTCGGAATTTGTCTATACCTTGCCAAACATCGCGCTTGGCGAGATTGCCATCTACAATCATTTCAACGGAGAGACATCGCTGTTTATATTACCTGACAATTGCCAAGAACTCCGTTCGACACTTATAAAATCGGCATTCGCCGACCCCGACACACAGCGTGTGATTGCTGGAACCGTAAATTTCGATTCCGACAGCAGTTTCGTGGCTGATATTGCCACATATCATCGAGTTATAGTTTCTTGACTGGACGGCAGGGATTGCCCACTGCCACGGTGCCTGCCGGAATGTCGCTAACTACCACCGAACCGGCCCCGATGGTGCATCCGTCGCCAATGGTTACTCCCGGCAGAATGGTGCAGTTGCCGCCAATCCACACATTGTTGCCCACGGTAATCGGTTTGGCCCATTGCACCATAGCGTTGCGGGCCTCAATATCGGTAGGGTGGCATGGTGTGTAGAATCCGCAGCCAGGCCCGATAAACACGTTGTCGCCAAAACTTACTGGTGCCTCATCAAGGATGGTAAGCCCGAAATTGGCGAAGAAATTGTTGCCAACGGAAATGTTGATGCCGTAGTCGCAATAGAAAGGCTGATTGACGCGCGGATTATCGCCGCAATGCCCCAACAAGTTGCGCAGAGCGGCTTCCTTTGCGGCATAGTCGACAGGTGAGATGGCGTTGAATGCGGCTACGCGGGTCTTCACTGCGTTGAGCAATGCTATGATGTTCGCCTCTACAGCATCATAAACCTCGCCCGATAGCATTTTATGCCATTCGGGCGAAGTGATGGCCGCCTGTATCAGACGGCCCATTTCGTTATCGTTCATATATCTTTTTTATTCAAGTGAGCGAAGCAATGTGCGCGATTCATCGACAAGCTGGTCGAAGCCAAATCCTTCAGCTATTACTGTTGGAGTGAATTTCTCCAATTGGCTTTCAAGACGTTCGAGTTTTTTGCCTTTGAGTTCACCACGGAGAATGGCAATCTTCTCATAGTCCTGAATGCCTTCAACCAGGCGCTTGAAGCGAATGCTTGAGCCTCCGGGGTAGGTGATAGCGCAGTCGCCGGCCGCCCATGTGCGGAAACGGCTGTCTTGCCATGCATTCTTCACCCAGCTGTTGTAGGCCCAACGCAGATAGCCACTGTATCCGGCAGCAGCTGCGTGCCAGCCGAGGAATGTGCTTTCCGAAGGAGCAGAGAATGTGAAAGTGTTGGGAAATTCAGGAACACAGCAAGTATAGAATGTAATCTTATTGCCTTTGGCCAGATGGTTGCTGAGTTGTTCGCCTTCAAGCAATGGCTGGTTATATAGGAAACTGATGTCGTACATGCGTTCCGACACTTCAGGGCCGTAGTAGTTGATGGCACCTTCGATGAGCCAGTGATTGTCGCTCTTATAGATTATTTCGTAAGCCGGTTCAAGCAGATTTTTCGGACGTTCGTCCATTGCTATGCAGGTGATGTCGAACCAACCTTTTGACTTCAGATGGGCTGCAAAATCGGTGAGCATTGGCAGCAGATACTCCTCATATTCTTTCGAACCTGGTTCCAAACGTTTTTGGATGGTGCAGTTGCGTGCTTCGTCGAAATATTCGAAAGTGAGATGCCAAGGGAGAATGGTGTAGCAGTCGATTTGCTTGGTGATGCCGCAACTCATCATGAATTCAATCCAGCGGTCAAACACACGATAGTCGTAGCTCCACTTGCCGTCGATGCTCTTGTGTTTGCCAATCATACTTTCAAACGGGTCTTCGGTTTGTGAGTTCCAAGGGTGCTGGATAATGCTTGCGGTAATCACTTTCTGGCCGGCATTGGCAAGCTCTTCCATCAGCGGGCGCATGAGGTCGAAGTGCTCCTTGCTCCAGAGCGGAACATCGAAGAAACGAGCTACAGCATAGGGATTCTGCCATAGGTCGAGGTGGAATTTCCAGTCGGCAGGCTTCGGGAGCTGGCGCTTGCCCACTGTGAGCGAAAGCGGCAATGTCATTTCTGTGCCGTCGACTGTGGCTGTCAGTGTGCCGCGGTACTTTCCCGGGGTGGCATCGGCAGGTATGTTGATTTCAATCCACAGTGGGCGCAGAGTTTGTGGCGCAGCTTTCAGTGTGGCTTGTGGCGACAGACGGTCGGCCACAAGAACTGAGTCGAAAGATGCTGTCATATGATTCCCGTGGTCTTCTTTGCCGTGTATGTTGCGGAAAGAGTCGCTCATGATGTAGCGCACGAAATAACGGTTGATGGCCGATGCTGCAATGGTGGCCTTTCCGCAGCGCAGGTCGCTGACTGAGAAACTGATGGTGCCGCCTTTCGGAGCCATTACCACAGCCTGGGCGTTAACGCGTTCACCACGCCATCCGTAAAGGTTCAGAGTCTTGCTGGTGGCCGGCACTTCGTTGAGTTTATAGCGATGGTCGGTGCTTCCCCAACCGATCGACGGTGCAGTCACTTGGCTCCAGGCTTCAAGAGAAGCCGGATGTGGGTCGGGCAATTCAAAGTCAGCAGGTGCTGAGGCGCTCAGGGCCATAGATGTGAGCAGTACTACCGATGCAATCAGAAAGTTTCTTTTCATGATAATATGTTGTCTTTATATTTGGTTATTGATAAAATAATAGGGTACAATGCCTTGGTGTGAGTTGGTGGAGGCTGGCAACTATTATATCCAGCGACATTGTCGATAAAAACACTGTTACAAATATACCTATTTTTGTCGACACTTCGACCTCTTTGCACTATCTTTACCGAAAATTAGCAATACAAGATATGAAGAATCTATTTCTGATGCTGCTGTCGGCGCTTGGCTTTTGCACCGCATGCAGTGCCTCTGACGGCTCGAAGGTTGAGGTGCTTGAGCCTAAGGTGTTCATTGAAATGGCCAATTCCGACACCACGGCGGTGATTCTCGATGTGCGCCGTCCCGACGAGTTTGCCGATGGACATCTCGCGGAGGCCGTGAACCTTGATTGGCTCAACGAGGATGTTTTTGCCAAAGGAATGTCGAGACTCGACAAAAGTCGCACCTACTATATCTATTGCCGCAGCGGGCGTCGTAGCAATGCTGCTGCCGTGAAGATGCAGGCCGAAGGCTTCAAGGTGTTCGACATGAAGGGCGGTTATCTCAAGTGGACCGAACAGGGCTTTCCCACAGTGCGCTGATAGGATGGCTTTTGAGGTCTACAATATGGAGGTGTGGCAGATGGAGGACGCAATCACCACGGTGGTTGATGCCAACGGCTTTGCTGTGTGGCGTCTGCATTTTGCCGATGGGTGCTTCGACCTCGAGCTCACCGAGCATCTCACCGACGATGCAGCCTCGATGCTTGCCGGACAGTTCCCGATTGCGGCCGATTATTGCGGCGAGGGTAACCGTGGCTCGGTGTTTGCTCTATCAATTTGATTATTAACCATTATAAAACCCTAAAGCCATGACAAAATGGTTAGTCATTGCCTTGGTGTGCTTTATCATATACAGGGTGATGAGTTATAAGGACCGGAAGGCAAAAAAGGCAGCGGCATTCCGCGATTTCGTGATGCGGATGTCGCGTCAGGGCCGTTTCGTCGATTCAAACTATAATTCGTTGACTGTGAATAGTGTGAATGGAATAGACGATGGCATAGATGGCATCGATGTGAGTCAGCTCAACGAAATCCTTGCCAACCGTTCGTATGTGCTGCGTTGGCACAACGATACTCTTTCGATTGAGCGCCGCCCGATAGATGTTGAAATAACTGAAATAAACGACTGATACAATGGTTGGAAATTATCGCGTGGTAACCCTGTGCGGAAGCACTCGCTTCAAACAACAGTTCATCGAGGTGCAAAAAAGGCTCACTCTCGATGGTTGCATTGTCATTTCAGTTGGTCTTTTCGGCCACAGTGGCGACACCGAGGTGCTTGCCGATGGCGTGAAGACGATGCTTGACGATATGCACAAACGCAAAATAGATATGGCCGATGGCATTTTCGTAATCAATGTGGGTGGTTACATAGGCTCATCCACCCGTTCTGAGATTGAGTATGCCATTGCCCATGGCAAGACGGTTGACTATCTGGAGCCTATCCGCTGAATCTCGAGGCGTAGCACACGGATGTTGTGCCCTTCGCCTTGGTAAAGGCTTGGGTCGACAACGGTTTCGCCTGTGGCTGTGAATCCGCACTTTTCCATCACTCGTCCCGAGGCTGGATTGTCCTCGAAATGGCCGCTGATGAGCGATGCTATTGAGGTGTGGCGCTTGATGTGGCTAATCATCATTCTCAGTGCAGATGTGCATAGTCCGCGGCCCCAATATTGCTTTCCTATCCAGTAGCCCACCGTGGGTTCGTTAGGGCGTGCAGGAAGTGAGCAGTCGCACGATGGTCCATAGCCCATGGCTCCCACCAACTCGTCGGTGTCGCTAAGCACAATGGCCCATGTGGTGGGGTTAGCGAACATGTTCACAATTATAAATAGGCTTTCCAGTTCGCTCTCGTGAGGACTCCATCCGGCACGGGGCCCCACGTCGGGGTCGCTGGCAAGTTCGTACAGCCGTTGTGAGTCGTTGGCACTCCAGGGTCTTAGGTATATTTCGGGTATAGTCGCATCTCTGATTACGGGTGCTTCGGTTTGTTTCATTTGAATATCGGTTTCATTATGTCGACAAGAATGACTGTGGTTTTGAATATATCGGTTTCTGTGGCGCTTAAGTTTTGTGATGTGTGTAAACAATTATAGTTTACGATACAAATAATGCTTGAAGGTGCATGCCTATTCCTCGGCGTCGTACTGTGCTGCTGCCTGACGGAGCTTCTTGGCCATGAATGTCACGGCTTGCCGTGGTGACAGCAACTTGACGCCTGGCCCGAACGACATCATTATGGAATACATCTCTATGTTTATCACCACATCGATGCTGAAGATGCAGCTCCCGTCGTTGGGGTTGCAGCTCACCAACTTTTGCGAGGGGTGCACCGGCTTGGTGGCTATGTAATGGCTCTGCTCGCGTGTGGCTCTGAATGTGATGTGTTGCGGTTTGTTGCCGATGTTTTTTGTCACTCCAATCACATTGTCGAAGAAGTGTTCTGAGTCGAACTGGGGATTGTCGCGATAGGGCACATCGATTGGTTCCACGCTCACAATTCGGTCGAGAGCGAGATTAAACATCAGCAGGTCGGTGGCGCGACTGCAGAACAGAAACCACCGGTTGCGGAACTCCTTCAAAAGATACGGGAATACAACGTACTGCTGAGGCTTGCGCGCCGAGAACGGTTGGTACATTATCCGCAGGCTTTGCCGTTGCGCAATGTAGTTGTAAAGCGGATTCAGCAGCTTCAGCCCTTTCAGATTGGGCACGTTGTCGAAGTGCACTATCGGCTTGCGATTGTGCTTGCTTATGGCGAGCTTGTCCTGCAGGCGGCTCACCACGTCGCTCATCTCGGCAAACTGTTCGAAGTTGTCGAGTTGACGTAGCATATCCACCGCTTCGTGCAGCACTTGATAATCGTTTTCCGACATAGGCATGTTCATGATGCTGAAATCGGGGTCGGAGTAGCGATAGTATTTCTGGTCGTATACCTCGATGGGCGCATTGTAGCCCAGTTTGTCGGAGCGCATAGTCTGCAGGTCCATTTGCACGGTGCGCACACTCACCCCCTTGCTGATTCCCTCGCAGTCGTACAAGGCATCGGAGCACGCGTCGACCAGGTCGTTGAGCGTCCAGCGCTTGTAGGTGTTGCGAAGGCAGTTGTCGATGGTCTTGTATCGTATCAGTGCATTCTTGTTGGCAGGCATTTCGTTCGCGGTTTTATCTGTTTTTGACAAATATAGCATAATCTACGCAATCTATTTGCGTAGATGCACCGAAATGTGTGGAGCCTGTCAATTTTTTTTATTGCAGCGCAAATACATTGCGCACCGGCATGTTTCCTTTGCATTGTTGTTCGCTGGGCTCTGGCCTTGTGGGCATCGAACTACGGTAATGCGCATTATACTGTATCGTTAAATGCTGAGCTATGCACCACCCCGTACTTAATTATTAACTAAAAAACGACACTAAACAAATGAATGTAACAATTATCAACAACCGCCCGGTTAAGATATGGACCGATTTTGTCGAGGATTCGGCCATGCGCCAGATTGAACATCTGGCGAGCCTTCCGTTTCTGTTCCATCATCTGGCCATCATGCCCGACGTACATGCCGGTAAGGGGATGCCGATAGGCGGCGTTCTGGCTTGCTCCGGCGAGGTCATTCCCAATGCCGTGGGCGTGGATATCGGGTGCGGAATGTGTGCGGTGAAAACCAACTGGAATGTGGCCGACATCGGCCCCGAGGTGCTTCGCAAGCAGATTATGCACGGAATCAGAAAGCGTATTCCCCTCGGTCGCGACCATCACAAGGTGGCTCAGGACCCCGAATCGCTTCCGTCAGGGCACGACATCGACCGCACCACCATTGTCAAGCGCCGTCAGGAATCCATTCTGAAGGAAATCGGCACCCTTGGTGGTGGCAACCACTTTATCGAGCTGCAGAAGGACGAGCAAGGCTCGCTATGGATTATGATTCATTCCGGCTCACGAAACCTGGGCAAGCAGGTGGGCGACCACTACAATGCCATTGCCGCTGCGCTCAACAAGCGATGGCACTCATCGGTACCGGCGGAGTTCAACCTGCCGTTCCTGCCGATGGGCACGCCGGAGTTTGGCGATTACTGGCGCGAGATGAAGTATTGCATCGACTTTGCGCTGTGCAACCGCCGTCTGATGATGACGCGCATCGAGGAGGTGCTGGCCGAGGCGTTGCCTGGCATCGAGTTTGAGCCGATGCTCAACATTGCCCACAACTATGCCGCCGTCGAGCACCACTTTGGCCAAGATGTGGTGGTGCACCGCAAGGGTGCCACCCAGGCCCGTGCCGGCCAGATAGGCATAATTCCCGGCTCGCAGGGAACGGCATCGTATATCGTCGAAGGCCGGGGCAACCCCGACTCGTTCTGCTCGTGCTCGCACGGCGCAGGCCGAATATTGAGCCGCACCGCCGCCGTAAAGACCCTTGACTTGGCCGAGGAGGTACGCCGCCTCGATGCCATGGGCATCGTCCATGCCATCCGCACTCAGAACGACATGCAGGAGGCTTCGGGCGCCTATAAGGATATCGACCAGGTGATTGCCAACGAGGCCGACCTGGTAAGCATCGTCACTCGACTCCTCCCAATAGCGGTAATCAAGGGCTAAGTGCCCTCAACAAAATTGGGGCGGCGGAAGTTGCATTTCCGCCGCCCCTTCACTATCTTTGACGTATTATAAACATTAGCCTACGAAGAGGCAAAGTTCAAGGCTACCAATCCATTTTACAATAATAACCGTTAAACTATAATCAAGAAAGGCGAAAAGATATGATAGACGTAGAAGAAATAAAGGAAAACACTCGACAGCGAATCGGAAAACGCATCGCAGAGTTACGAAGAGAACGAGGCTTGTCGCAGGAGGAACTTGCGGGCCGCATCGGCATTCACCAGCCTGCGCTGAATCGCATCGAGATGGGTAGGCACTCGACAACCGTTGGTATGATAGCCGCCATTGCTGCCGCTATGGATTGCCGTGTAGAAATAATAACGAATGATACCACCGAAAATGTGGGTAACAAATCGGGTAATAAAATCGGGTAATATATGCAATTGTATGCTAT
>JAEDFO010000056.1 GCA_016292745.1 Muribaculaceae bacterium
GTTTTGATTGTTTCCAATCGAGGAAAATACGAATCATCTTTCGGGCACAACCGTCACGGGTTAGTTCATCCCTGACATCGAGGCAGGCTTGGTGATACTTGGGATAGTTCTCCACTAAATGTTTCAAATCTGAGGCATCCCATCCGTCGCGTGCAATTCCCACGCCGCTGTTGGCAATAAATTCGGCTGAAGTTGGAAGGGTGTTTGTGACGATAGGTGTTCCGCTGACTATTGCTTCAGGAATAGAAACCATGTTAAGGTCGTTAATGGTGTCGATTAGCATAGCTTTCGATGAGCGAAGTATCTCGGCAAATTGACTGTGTCGCATAAATCCGTGAAACACCACATTGCCGTCGATGCAGAGTTGTTTGGCAAGTTGTTTCAAATTGTCACTTTCCGTTCCGTCGCCAACAATGTTGAGCCTATAGTTACTGAATTCCGGGATTTTTATGAATTGAGAGAACTTGCTGATAATGCTGTCGACGCGCTTACGAGGTACAAGCTGCGACACTACGATAAATGCATCGTTAGTAGTGTCGGAGGGGAACAGCACAGCGCCATTGGCACCATGGTCGACGATTTCGGAAGCCACGTTGCAGGCATATTGGCTGATGAAACGCATTGCCGGGAGCGAGCGTGCCACCATCAGCGCTTTGCGCATGAACAGCCGTGTGAACACGTTGTACCAAACGATTGAGGGTACTTTGTGCATCATTCGCTGGTGCATTGCCATCTCTTGCCACACCACGAGTTTGCGGCGGCAAGCCGGAGCAGCCATCAAGGTGGCAATAGAGAAAGCTTCGCTTGCAATCACCAAATCGAAGCTGTCTATGTTGTCTTTGATGTATTTATGAAGACCGATAGGCCAAGGCAGCAGATGCGGCTTGAAAATCTTTGGCCATCGCGATTTGAAATAAACCACATTGAAGGGATATTCCTCACATTCGGTGGGCCGAAATTCCTCGCTTGCCAGGATGGTTACCGAATGGCCGCAATTAATGAACCCCTGGGCAAAATTGCAAATCATGGTATCCTTGATCGACTTACGCCGAGGAATCACGCCTTTTTGGGCAGTGGTGAGTATGCAGTTTACTATAAGAATATTCATATATTATTGAGTATTATTTTATTAGGCCATAGTAAGTTTTAAAAAATAATAATGTGGGCCAAAACATTTTATAGCGTATACACCAAAGAAGTATTTGCTTAAGCATGGGAATATTGTCGACATGCTTAAGCAAAGTGTATATTTGTTTCCAATCATTGAAATCGAATATTATGTTTGTTGCCAAACGTTTCTCGGACAAAGAACTGTTGGCTAACATTATATTTTTAAGAATAACAACCATTTGATTGAGCAAATATATCATTGCAATTTGGTTGAGATTGCTCATATTGAAGGTTTCAAGTTTCTTGATAATATGAGCATAAAGATTAAAGCAAGAATTGATTTTGTTGTTATCAATAGTAATGGAAAATGATTGTCCATTGAAACAATAGTGGTAGAAAGCCTTAGGCAAGCATCTTATGCTTGAAACAGAATGTACAAAATCAAGATTGAAAAGTAAATCTTCAGAGTACAATCGGCGTTCAGATAAGAAAGAGATACTGTGCTTGTTAATAATCTGTGAACGGTAAATGCCCATACATACTGATACAACGATATCGTCGTCGATAAGCAAATCGGAGATATATTGTTTAATGGCATCTGGACCGCAATAAGTGCGGTCGGAAATTGCTTTGTTGACAACCGAGCCGTCAGGATTATGATATGCATAACCATTGAACACAGCATCGTAACCGTTGTTTATAGCTTCAGAGTAGAGAGTGGCGTAAGTGTCGGGTTCCATGTAGTCGTCGCTGTCGACGAATGCAATATATTCTCCGGTTGCTATTTCAATTCCTGAATTACGTGCAAATCCCTGTCCGGCATTAGACTTGTGGATAACCTTGATGCGGGAATCACGATGAGCCCAATCGTCGCACATGCGCGGGCAGTTGTCGGGCGAGCCATCATCGACAAGGATAATCTCAATGTCGGTGAGGGTTTGCTTGACTAATGACTCAACGCATCGGTCGAGATATTTCTCGACACCGTAAACCGGAACGATTATAGAAACACTTGGATGCATAACTACTCATTAAATGACTCTAATCACGTTTTTCCCATCGTTGTTTCCAAGCGGTGCAATGGCATGAAAAGCAACGACGATGCGTTTATACATGATAACAACAATTGACACTTCCTTTTACATATATAACCGAAAACGGGGCCGATTATTGTCGGAAAAGGCAATAATTTGCGATAAAATGTGAGCAGCAACTAATTTGCAGAAGAAAAGAGGCGTGCCTTGAGCGAAGTGAGTTTGTTCTTTACTGAAGTATAGAAAGAGGGTTTGAATCGGCGGCATACGAGAGCAAGCACTACAAAGAACACAACAGTGCCTATACAGAGCGCCATAAAGCTGTTTTCGATGAAAGTGGCTGACAAGAAGGTAACGGCAGCCACCAATATACCGAGCGCAAGGTTGCGGATAAAGGTTGAAGACAACAGGCGAAGTGATATTCCGGATGTTTTCTGAACGAAATACAGATATATGGCGAGAGCACTCACCGAGAACGCACCTGTGGAGAGAATCATAGGAACGATTCCGAAACGGTAGGTTATGATAGCCACAACGATGAATCCTATTTTCTCGAAAATAACGATGTTACGGATAATTGAAGTGTGGTTGTAAATCTTGAACACATATTGCAGGTGGTTGCACACCGGCACGAACAGGCTGACGCAAATGAAAGCTCTGAGAATGGGAATAACAGGGAGCCAACGCTCAGGGAACACAAAATCGATGATTGGAGTACAGAGGGCCAGAATGTACATGCACAGCATGGTGTTGGCAAAGGTCATCACGTCGAACGCCTCGACAATCAGGTTGCAGCGCTTTGCATTGTCGGTTTCCTTGGCAATAAGTACGAACGAAGGGTTGGTGATGGTGCGTTCGAGAGAATTTGTGGGAGTGTCGTTGAGTTTCTGTGCTTGCCACACATATCCGGCTTGTTGAGGATTAAAATATTTTCCAATCAATGCGGTGTAAATGTTTTGAGCAGTCTGCACCATAATCGACGAGAGAAGGATGTTGACGCCGAATTTCCAGAATTCCTTGAACGTGGGTACATCGAATTCCCAACGCAGATTCCATCGAGAGAAAAATACCAGGATAATCACCATGAATGCAGAGTATCCGATGTTGAGAGCCACAAGTGCCCAATAACGAAGTCCTCCAAGAGCCATTACAACCGCCAATAAAAGAGAAAGCGAGATGGTTGACAAAGTGATAATGGCAATTTTCTTGAATTCGAGGTTGTAACGGAGCTTAGTCATCTGAGCAACGCTAAGGCTGCTGATAATGGCACCGGCACCAAACACACACATAAGTAGCCTAAGTTCAGGATGGCCGAAGAAATCGGCAACCCAACCGCTGATAGAGCAGTATATGGCGCAAATAATGCAACCAACAAACACATTGAAGAAGAAGAGCGTGTTGAAGTCGCGGTTAGTGGCATTTTGCTTTGCGAGGAGGCAGTCGGTCATTCCGCAGTCGACGAAAATGCTAATCATCACAGTGAATACACTGATGGTGGCCACCAGGCCGAAATCCTCGGGAAGGAGGAGGTAGCTCAGCAGAATGTTACCGCAAAGTGAGATAATGTTGGTGCCGAAGCGCTCGATGAAAGTCCATATGTAATATATCACTTTCCCAGCCATTGGTGAATCAGTTTATTTGATGAGAAGCGTCGGCATTCGGCTCAGATTCTGCTTCTTTCGGAGAATAATAAGAGTTGATAAGCATATACATCATCGGCATCATCATGAAGGTGTATCGCAACGAGTCGTTATAGAACATAATGATAAGAATCAGGCCGAGGATATATAGCTGAATGTTGTAGTCGATTCTACATCGGTGGAAGAATACACCGAAGTTGATAAGTAGAATAAACACAAGCCAAACCATTCCAATGATGCCGAGCTGAATCATCATATGGAACAGATATGGGATGCTTCCGGAAAGCAGCCAGTCGTATTCATTAGAGAATCCAGATAATTCGAGGGTGGAACCACCCTTGAATTGTCCTACTCCATATCCCATTGCCAAGTGTCCGGGGTTTTCTTCTTCGAGCCAGCCAATCATAATGATTTTTGTGAAACGCGGCACATCCGGAATAGAATTTCGGCTCTGTTCCCATTTGGCACCGCCTTCGGCTTCATCAGGGTCGACAAGCAGATAGTTTTCGATGAATTCCGGGTCGGTAACATCGAATTCGGCCTGGTTGGTGAAATGGGTGTAAAGAGCTATGCCGACTGTGAGAACCACCAGGATGGCAGGAAAAATATACATCATTCTGATGAAGAACTTACGGTCGATAGTAATTAACAGACCGAAGTACATGAGCAGAAACAAGAGGCTCACCTTGGTTTCGTTGAGGAATGTAGGCAGAAGCAGAATCAGGTAAATCTTGTTCTGGTAAAGGCTGTAGAAGAAGTGGTCGGGGTCGAATCGTTTACGGATAAGGTAGAACGATATGAGGTAAATCAGGATAGAGATGTTACCGGAGTTCAGGTTACCCAAAGTTCCGCCCACGTGGTCGCCTGCTTTGTATTTCAGGAACTGGAAAATAATG
The DNA here is from genome assembly GCA_016292745.1 of Muribaculaceae bacterium. Lineage (GTDB taxonomy): Bacteria > Bacteroidota > Bacteroidia > Bacteroidales > Muribaculaceae > SFRY01. Next base: position 4,681 of record JAEDFO010000056.1, read on the forward strand.
GTTGGGAACTGCAGACAAAGGAACAAGAAAAGCCAGCGGTCGAACGCACGGATGAATCGCTGACGGCGGAATTCGTTCTCGTTGAAATATCGGATAATCGGTGGAATGAACAGCAAGCTGATGAAGTCGCGGGAGCCATTAGCGAAGAACACAATAGAGAGCCCGTTACCTTTGATGCTGCTGATGTAGCCAATTACGATGAAAAGTGCGAGAGGCACCAGGTCGACCCAACGGCGCAGGGTGAGCAAGCCTATCATGACGAATACAGCATCGACGCCGAGCTGAATGGTATTTCTCATTGCCAGAGAATCAAACACCTCGTCGGTAATGACACCCGCCACCGAATTGACGATGAGGGTGAACATCAGTATACGTTGATATAACAGGCTTCGTTCGATATTCATTTGCTTGAATTAAAGCAGTCGGCTGCTCCGGAATGCAGAGAAGCCGACTCTTAGAGTGGTTATTCGAAATTATTCGTCGTCGTCGGAGCTGGCATAGCCATATCCGTAACCAGCCGAGAGGCTTGGAGTGGTATCGTTGATAACCATAGCCACGTTGCGGAGCTGACCGCGAGCTACCAGGTCGTTGGCATACTTGACGAGGCTGCGCTTGGTGTAGTTGGCACGGGTAACGTAGACAACGGCGTCGGCATGACCAACGAGCGAGAGCGAGTCGCTCACCATAGCCACCGGAGCTGAGTCGATGAACACCATGTCGTAGCGCTGGCGCAATTCGTTGATGAACTGGCTGAGGCGTTCCGACTGGAGGAGCTCGGATGGGTTAGGCGGAATCACACCACCAACATAAACGTCGAGGCCATCGATTTCGGGCAGTTTCTGTGCAATCTCGTCGATAGTGACATTGTTCTTCGACAGGTAAGCGGTAACGCCCGGAGCAGCCTTAAGTTCGAGGTATTCGGCAAGTTTCGGGCTACGGATGTCCATACCCACGAGAGCCACCTTCTTGCCCAGCAGAGCAAACGAAGCAGCGATGTTAGAGCTGACAAACGATTTTCCTTCGCCGCTGACCGAAGATGTGACGAGGATAACATTGTTGCTTTCCTTCGACAGCATAAACTGGATGTTTGTGCGGATAAGGCGGAATAGCTCGACGATGGAAGAAGTTTTCTGCGGACGCACCACGAGTTTGCGCTTGTGACGGTTGTGGCAGATTTCGCCGATAACCGGAGTGCGGGCGATTTCCTGCAGTTCGTCCTGGGTTGAGAACTTGGTGTTGAAGAGTTGCTTGAGATAGATTACGAAAATCGGGATAACGATGCTGAACAGCAGAGCTGTGAACAGTACAATCGAGGTCTTGGGTTCGATAGGCTTTACCGACGAGTAGGCATTGTCGACGATTTTGCCTTTTGGAGTGGTAGCAGCGAGCACGAGCGCGTTTTCCTCACGCTTTTCGAGCAAGAAAGTGTAGAGGCTGTTCTTGATAGTCTGACGTCGGAATAGTTCGCGGTATTCGCGTTCCATCGAAGGCACATCGTTGATGTTCGACAGGGCGCTGTTGCGCTCCTTGTTGCTGGCAGCGAGCGATGCCTCAACCGATTTCAGAGCTTCGCCGATACTTGTGATAAGGTTTTCGCGTACCGATGCAATCTGGTTGTCGAGTTCCTTGAGCATGACGTTGTCGGGGCGAGCCGAAGCCGACATGTTGATTCGTTGAACCACAATCTTGTTGTATTCGGAAATTGGATCGACCAGTTCACCCATGTTGGGGTTGAACGGAATCATGGAAGAGCTGTTGTTCTTGTCGTTGAGGAAATTGAGAATCATCTTGAGCAGTTCGCGCTGTGTTTCGTACTGGATGGCGCGACCTTCGTATGATTCTTTCTTAGAGAGTAGCTGTCGGGCCTGCACTTCAACGTCGACGAGGTTGTTGTTTTTCTTGTACTGCTCGATGTCGGCTTCCGAAGTTGAGAGTTCGTTGTAGATGATGGCCAGACGTTCGTCGATGAACTTGGCAGTGTTAAGGGCGGTTTCGTCTTTTTCGAGCTGGCAACGCTTGTTGTAGAGGTCGACGAGTTTGTTGAGCACATCTATGCCACGTTTCACGTTGGTTTCCTCGAGGTAAAGAGAAATGCCGTTTGCCTTTTTCGAAGATATAGTAACCGACATGATAGGCTTGAAAGCTTCGTACATCAGGTTGTTGCCATACACACGCCCAACGATGTCGTAGTCGGTTCCTTCTTTGAACTTATCCGTTTTGTTGAGCACGAAAATGCCATAGTTGGTCTTGACAGTGAGTGGCAGTGAGTTGCCCTCCACTTCGGTAAGAGTATTGAAAAGACCTTTCTTAACCTTAACACTCACCTTCTTGCCGTTATCAGACACTTTAATCTTGAACATCATCGAAATGGAAAGCGTGTCGAAGAGTTCGTCGGGAGCGTTGATTGCAATCGGGGTTTCGTTATAAAGGTCGCGTTTTTTCATGAACCCGACCTTTTCGGCATAGCTGCGGTTGATTTTCAGCTCGCTAATCATTTTGGTGCGGAGGTCGTGGCTGTTGAACACGATGGCCTCGTCGTCGACGCTTGCGCCGCCTGCACCAAGCGAAAGGCTTTTGAGGAGCTGGTTGCTACCGCCGTTTGTGCCGTCGCTTGAAATGAGCACCTGGCTGGCCACCAGATAAACAGGTTTTTTCACATAAATATAAAATGCAGCGAGGCACATGCACCCAACGAAAGAAAGTGCAAATAGCCACCAATAGCGTTTGTATTTCGCGAAAATGGCGCCGAAATTGAACATTGGCTCGTTTTGCGAGTTGGAACGATTGTCGGTATTGTATTTCATTGCAATAAAATAATTTCTGTTGAGAATTAATGAGTTACCGTTGACGGGTATAGACCGCGGCACGGCGTTACAAACCAATTTTATAACGAAAGAACTCGATATTTATTATTGTAAAGTTAAATAATAGTTAGCCTTGACATTGTCTTTCAAGCCAATGGGGGACAAAACTGTGTGCAAAGATAGTGCAAATCGAGAGCAGAAGCAAATGGAAACGAGGTTTCTGCTTTGATTATGCCGAGATGCCGCCTATCTTATTAAAAGATAGTGCAAATTGAGAGCAGAAGCAAATGAAATGGCTGAATGTCGGGAATTTACAATTGCAGGGCGCTGTAAATCATTAATTTTGCAGAGAATAAATGAATAAGCAATGATAACGATAAGAGAGGAAACTGCAGCCGACTATCGAGCCGTGGAGGAACTCACCCGCGAGGCGTTCTGGAATGTGTATCGTCCGGGGTGTACCGAACATTTTGTGCTTCACAAGTATCGCGACGACGAGGCTTTTGTTAAGCCGCTTAGCCTGGTGCTTGAGGAAGATGGCCGAATGGTGGGCCATGTGATGTTTTCACAAGCCGAGGTGCGGTGTGCCGACGGCCGACTGTTGCCGATAATGACGTTTGGCCCCATAAGCATCCATCCCGATTGCCAGCGTCGCGGCTATGGGTTGAAGCTGCTAAGCCATGCGCTTGCAAAGGCACGCACGCTGGGCTGCAAAGGGGTGTGTATGGAGGGAAATATCGATTTCTATAAGCATGCCGGCTTTGTAGTGGCGTCGACACTTGGCGTACATTACCATGATATGCCTCACAGCGAGGAAGTCCCGTTTTTTCTGGCGCAGGAGCTTGAGCCGGGCTATTTTGCCGGAATCGACGGTGAGTATATGCCGCCCAAGGGCTACTTTGTTGCCGAAGAGCATCCCGACGAGTTTGCAGCATATGAATCAACTTTTCCGCGGCGAGAGAAATTGCGACTACCCACCCAGTTGTTCGAAGAATAGATGCTGATGCGTTGTGTGGCTCCGTCGGAGCATCTTCGGCCGTTTGTCAATGGCTACTATGTCATCTGCTGTGATGCGTCGGAGCAGGTGGAGCAACGTCTTGTGCCCAATGGATGTATTGGGATGAATTTCTGTCGGCGTAACGGCTTGGCTTATGATACGCGAATTCCGCTTGCTCAGCGGCTATACGCCTCGGCAGTTTAACAGCGCAACCGACTGCGAATGCCGATGGCTTGCCGAGCGGATTGACAGCAATGTTATTGACTGATGATTCGGCTGTGAGCAAAGTTGGCTGCAATGGCATGCTGTATGGCAGTGTCGGTTCCGGCAGCGAAAAGTGCTGTTGATAGCACTTCGCCCGATGCTGCATCGGGGGTAACTACAGCCACCTGACCCACACCCTCCACCATGGAACCGGTGGTGGGATTCACAATGTGGCGTCGACCGGGCGAGTTGTTGCCCGATGTGGTGAGACATTCGTCATGAAGCGAAATACCTGAGCCGTCGGAGTCGGCAAATGCAACATTCCAACCGTCGGCCGAAGGAGCGTTGCCGATGGCCATTACCGAGCTGTTGCCGAAGTTGACGAGAGCGTTGTCAATGCCGGCGTCGGATAGAATCGGGCGGATTGCCTCGAGTGCGTATCCTTTGAGCATGCCGCTTAGGTCGAGGCAAACATCTGACTGATTAAGGAACAGCGTAGAGTTGTCAAGCGACAATTCTACGCTGTTGATGGTGTCAGCAGAATGGTTAAGCGAACCGACAGTGATGTCGAAGAATCCGAGCGAGCGGGCGTGGCTTTTGATTGCGAAATCGAGTATTCCAGCCAGCCGGTTGCTTATTACAGTGGGCTTTTCGGCAGCAGTGGCACGCACCCGCGACAGTTCGCTGTCAGGGTTGAACCGATTTGCGGCCGATTCTATGGCCCGGATTTCCTCAGCCATTCTCGATGCTATGTCGATGGCCAGAGGCTCTGGTTTGTCATCGACAAGCGCCACGAAGTCGATTCGCGAATGCATGGCAGCCCACCAAGCATACACCACATTGCCGATTTGTGGAATATGTCGGAATATGTGGCTCAGATGGGCAGCCATGACCGGGAATTATTGGATTATAATTCCTTGATTTTGATGTTCTTGAACCAAACTTCGTCGCCGTGGTCCTGGAGCAGGATATTTCCGGATGTGGCGTTGCCGAAGTTAGGCCAATTGCGGTATTTGCTGTAGGCCACCAGAGCGTTCCACATCTGGCAGTTGCGGTTATACTCGATTAGTTTCACTCCATTTAGCCAATGCTCCACATGATTGCCTTGCACAATAACCATAGCGGTGTTCCATTCATTGAATTTGAATGGCTTGTCGTCGGGTGCAGGGATAAGGTCGTAAAGCGAACCGAGTTTGCGGTTGCCCTTCACACCAAGTTTTGCATCGGGGTGGAGATTGTCGTCGAGAATCTGGAATTCACATCCGATAGCCGACCCTTCGCCTTTGTTGAGATCGGGGTTAACGAAATACTTGATACCGCTGTTGGCACCGGCAGTGATTTTGAAGTCGACTTTCAGGATGAAGTTGGAATACTGAGAGGTTGTGACGATGTCGCCGCCGTTAGCCGATTCGGCGCCGGCGCTTTTGAGCACTTTCAGCACGCCATCTTCGATAACCCACCCTTTTTCGGGGAATTTGTCGAGTTTAGCGCCACGCCAGCCGTTTGTGGTCTTTCCGTCCCAGAGGAGTTTCCATCCGTTGGCTTGTTCCTGTTTTGTGAGAGTGTTAGGCTTTTGCGCAGCAACAGAAGCGGCGCAAATCAGAGCTATGATAAGAAATGCAAATTGTTTCATTGTAATAAGAATTAGAGTTTATAGAATTGTTCCCAACCCTTACGTGGAGGCAGGCCGGCAAGCATAGCGTTGGCAAATTCGTTGTTGGTGATAGTCTTAGTGCGTGGGTCGAAGAACAGCTGGGTGTTGAGTCGTTGAGCGATAACTCCGAGCGAGAACACTTGGCTGAGGACACCGTTGATTTCGAAAGGAGAGCGGGTCTTTTCGCGGCCCAAGCAAGCGAGGAGGAAGTTCTCGAAGTGATTCGATGGGCTTTGCGGCACTTCGGGCAGGAGTTTTTCCATTTCCTTAGCCTTTTCTTCCGGAATAATCTGGAGAGTGCTGCCGTGGCTTGCGCCCTTGAAAATCAGGTCCTTGGTGTAGATAATCTTTCCAGGATTCAGCTTAGCTTTTGGGGTGTCGCCTTGATTTGTAGTAGGGATGTTTGGGTCGAGGCCCGAAACACCGTATCCGGCTGGGATAGGCGGTAGGTTGTCGAGTCCGTCGTACCAAGTAACGTCAACTGGAGGCATGCTACCACGCTGAGGGAAGCGGAAGAGGATTGTCGACGAGTAAGGATAGAAATAGTCGTTGTGGCCGTTTGCATATTTCATTGTTACCTCGTAAGGGAGTCCGAGGTCGAGAAATTCATGCACAGTGTCGAGGATGTGAGCACCCCAGTCGCCGAGAGCTCCCATACCGAAGTCGTACCAGCATCGCCACTGTCCTTGGTGATAATCCTTGTTGTATTCGTGGTAAGGGCAAGCGCAAAGCCATGTGTCCCAGTCCATGTCCTTTGGAATTTGTTCGCCGGCAGGGAGTTTGTAGATGTTGGTGTCCCATTTGTGCCAGCGACGAGGGTTGTTCATGTGAGCAGTGACGGCAGTAACGTCCTTGATAATACCAGCGTCGAGCCATGCCTTGAACTGGAAGTAGTTGGCTTCGGAGTGACCTTGGTTGCCCACCTGAGTTACTTGGTTGGGGCGCTTGCGCGCGGCCTGCATGAGGAGTTCAGCCTCGAGGAAAGTGCGTGCGAGAGGTTTTTCGACATACACGTGCTTGCCCATGGCCAAGGCGAGCATGCTGATTGGGAAGTGCGAATGGTCGGGGGTAGCGATAGCCACAGCCTCGAATTCGTTGCCAATCTTGTCGAACATCTGACGGAAATCGCGGAATTGTTTGGCCTTGGGATACATACCGATAACCTTTTGGGTGTGCGGTGCTCCCATGTCGACATCGCAGAGAGCCACGACGTCGACCATGCCGGTAGCAGCGAAATCGTTGATAATCTGCTCGCCGCGGTTACCGATGCCGATATATGCTATTTTCACTTTTTCGTTGATGCCTTTTTTCTGGGCAAAAGTCTTACCGTCGGCAGCGAGGACGCTTGACGGAGCGAAAGCCAGCCCTGCCGAGGCGAGGGTCATGGTTTTAAGGAATTGTCGTCGAGAAGTAGTCATAGAGTTTATGATTTAATGGTTATTTTTTTCTGAAAATCAGAGAGATTGCAAGTGCAATGAGCCGAAGCACAGTCCACATCACATATAGCGCACAAGCACCAACAGCTACATATCCTATAGATGTGATGAGTTCCGCCCAAGTGGCATCGTGCGAGGCGATTGCATATACGTTAAGCAGATTGGCAATGATGAAACACACCAGCAGAGTGATGATTTCAATTCGTTTGCGCCGAGCGGTTATAACAGTATCTTTCATTGTTGCTTTGGCATTGACTTGTGGTTAAGGTAATCGATTTTAAACTCGTCGGGGAATGTGAGCGTACGTTCCTGCTGCATAGCTTCGTCGCCGAGCAGACAGAGCTGGCTGGCGTAGTATCCTTCTTCGGCAATTCGTGGAGGCTGACGGTTAGTGATGGCGGCTTCAACGAAAGCCTCGAGCAGCAGCGAAGTTCCGTCGGATTTCGGGCGTTCGCCGATAATGTATTCACCGTTGTTTGAGTTGGCGGTTTCGGGAGCCCAGCTTGTGCCGGCAAAAGGCACCGCATCGAACACCTTGTTTTCCCATTCGTTAATCATCTGCAGGAATGCTGGAGCAGCCGGAGTGTCCTCGAAGTAGTATTTTCCGTTTTCCGGTTCCACAGTGCCCAGATTTCCGAGAATCTGCTCTTCGAGTCCGTAGAACTTGTTAGAGATAACAGATCCGTAGGTCATCTTCACGCCGTCGTCGAAAATGTATATGCAGTTTACGTTGTCGTACACTTCGCGGCCGTCCTTCCAATAGGTGATTGCACCATGTCCCATCACTTTCTCGGGGAGTTTCTGGCGTGCCCAGCTGCCCACCTGGAGCTGGTGGCAAGCGAGCTCGGTCATCAGTCCTTTCGACGATTCGCGATACAGGCGCCAGTTGATGAACCGTTCGAGTTCGGGGCTTGGCACAGGGCGTCGCCAGTCGCCGTTACGGTTCCAGTAGGCATGGATAGCATTAATTTCGCCGAACATTCCGGAATGAATCATTTCCATAGCCTTGATGTATCGAGGGTCGAACAGACGCTGCTGGCCGGTGAAGAAAACACGGCCTGAGCTGCGGTGTTTCATATACATATCGTAGCATTGCTGCATATCGTAACCGATAGTTTTCTCACAGAACACGTGCTTTCCGGCGTCGAAAGCATCGAGAGCAATCTGACAGTGGGTGTTGAGCGGAGTGGCGATAACCACAGCGTCAACGTTCTTGTCGTCGAGCAGGTGTCGGTAGTCGCGATATACCTTGGCTTTCGGAGCCATTTCAAGCGCTTTGTCGATAGATGGCTGGTAAATGTCGGCGACAGCCACGATGTCGACTTTAGGGTTCTGCACCAGAAAGCTCATTAGGAATTGACCGCGGGAGCCCGGGCCGATTATTCCGAGGCGACAACGGTTGTTGGCGGTGTTGCTCACTTCGGAGAACGACGACAGCCAAGGGCTTGTGGCCACGAGGATGCCGGTGCCAAGAGCACCAAGACCTTTGAGAAAGTCGCGTCGGTTGATATGATTATTGTCCATGCGTTTATGGTAAATGAGAAGATAAATACACTGAAAGTTTATAAGGTTAGTTATGGTTATGCGATAACTATGTAGTCTATCGTAGTTACAAAATTATCAAATTAATTGCTTTATAGCAAAAAATGCGGGATAAATTGACGGTAGCCCATAACTGACATGTGTTTCAGTAATGGGGTGGCACCAAACCGGCGCCACCCCGGAATTAACCTAAAAAAACTTAGATTGAAAACTACTCGGTTTTGCTTTCATCGGCAACGGCGTCCTCCCAATTGTCCCAAACAGGGGTGTTGGGGTTGTAGCCGCTGTAACCGTAGTTTTGATATAACTGTCCTTTGTTGTTTGCAGTGATTTCGCGTTCGGGGATAGGCCAGTAAATGTTTTTCTTGTCCATTATATAGTTAATGTGCGATTTGCTGGCGTTGATAACAATTTCCTGTCCCTTGTTGTACATGCCTTTTCTCACGCAGCGCTGATACCAGTAGCTACCGCCCTGTAGGTAGGTTCCTCCCTGAGTGTCGAAGGTGTTGATATCGTAAGTGTTTCCCCATTCGTCGGGACGGCCACAATGTCTTCGGCTTGTGAAATGTCGTGAGTGTATGATTTGGCAAACAGGACGCACTTTCGATAGTAGCGTTTGTAAACCTTGTCGAAAATCTGCTCTACAGTCATTATCGATTTAAGAGATTCTATATAATTGATAGAAATCAGGTGGTTACGGCAAAATTATACTAAATATTGGAAATATGTTACAACTTTTTTGATAAAAAAGTGGATTATGCAGGTGCTTGGCTGAGATAAAAAAAGTGCATCGCAGAGAGGCGATGCACTTAGGCTGTTGAGACACTTCAACAAAATAGTGTTATTTCTTTTCTTCTTCCGGTTTGTAGAGGTCGGGAGTAGAGATTTCAAACACGAGAGTTTCGTTAGGTTTGATGCTGCCGTTAGGAGTACCGCTAACGCCGTATCCGAGCTTTCCAGGGATGTAAACTACGAATTCAGCACCTGGGCTCATGAGCAGGAGAGCTTCCTTGAAGCCGGGAACAACGTGGTCGGGCGACATAGGCACGGGCTCACCCTTCGACGAATCGAAGATAGAGTCGTTGATGTGCTTGCCGGTGTAGATAACGTTAATGCGGTCGCCGAGGACGAAACGTGTGCCGTTACCTTCCTTAACCACCTTGTAAGCGAGGCCACTGGCAGTAGTCTTTACAGCGGGGTCCTTTGTAATGTTGGCCATGAATTCTTCGCCTTTCTTGGCGTTTTCAATAGCCTCAGGCGATTTTGCGAGGTTTTCTTCTTTCTGCTTCTGGATGAGTTGCTGAATCATCATCTGTGCAGTGCCGGGGTCAACTACTGTGGTGTCGCTCTTGAGGGCTTTTTCGAGATAAGCGAATATTGCCTTGGTGTCGAGCTCTACACCTTCGTTCTGCTTCATCTGACGAGCAGTCATGTAAAGGTTCAGGCCTACGCCCATACCGTCGGCAATCGACGATTTAGCAGTGTCGACAGAGAGCACGGCCTTAACGCCCTTGAGGAATTCGGCTTCGTTGAATTTGGCAGAATCTGGGCCTTGTTTCATCTGTTGCTTGATCATAGTGCCGAAGAAAGCACCGATGTAGTAGTTCAAAGAGTCGCTGGTGCCTTTAGGCTCTACTTTGCAACCACCATTGTTGCAGCTCATTGCGCAGAGCATAACAGCTACGAGCGCAAGGATAGAGAATTTTTTCATGATTATAAATATGAATTTTAAGAATGAATATTAGAGGATAATACCGCTTGCGCGTTCAATTTTTATGAGTTTTACATCGAAGATGAGGGTGCTGTGCGGGCCGAT
>JAEDFO010000057.1 GCA_016292745.1 Muribaculaceae bacterium
CAATAGTGTTGTTTATAGTATATCAAGGAATAAAGAAGAAATAACGAAGAAATAATTTGACATGTTAGTATCACCATCACTATTATCGGCCGATTTCGGCAATCTGGAACGCGACGTCAAGATGATTAATGCCACCGATGCCACGTATATCCACATCGACATAATGGACGGAGTGTTTGTGCCTAACATATCGTTTGGCTTTCCGGTACTGAAATATATTAAGAAAGCAGCCGAGAAACCACTCGACGTTCATCTGATGATAGTGGAACCTCAGAAGTTCATAAACGAAGTAAAGGCAATGGGGGCCGAGATAATGACCGTGCACTACGAGGCATGTCTGCACCTTGACCGTGTCATCCACCAGATAAAGGATATGGGCATGAAAGCAGGTGTATCGCTGAATCCCTCAACACCGGTATCGTTGCTGAAAAACATAATAGGCGACATCGATGTGGTGCTGCTTATGTCGGTCAACCCAGGATTTGGGGCACAAAAATTCATTCCATACACCCTCGACAAGGTAAGGGAACTGCGCGCACTAATTGACAGCACCGGTTCGAAAGCCATAATAGAGATTGACGGAGGAGTTAATGCCGACACCGGCAAACTACTGGCAGAAGCCGGATGCGACATGCTGGTGGCCGGTAACTATGTGTTCAGTGCAGCCAACCCGGCAGAGGCCGTGAGGACACTTATCGAGCTATAATACTGACATCAACTAACATCGCATTTGCGGTTGGGATACGTTATTATTGTGGAGGTGTGAAATAATAATGGCACTGTTGAATAAAGGTGTGGGATGATTGTGACCTATACAATATGGTCTGGCGAGGTGATTTTGTGAAAATATTGAGATATTTTTTGGCAACCGGCGAAAAAAGTTCGGAAAAATGCGCGTGAAATAAAAATAAATGTCTACTTTTGCACTGCAAAACGAGGAAAGATGCCGGAGTGGTCGATCGGGACGGTCTCGAAAACCGTTGTACTGGTAACGGTACCGAGGGTTCGAATCCCTCTCTTTCCGCAAAGCCTGCTGAAACTTTCAGCGGGCTTTCTTTTTTTTTGATGGGGAAATGTCAATTATGACTTTAAGGAATGGAGAGCAGGCGGATGATTTGCGACACTGTGGTTCTGACATTCTGCAGTGTCACAGTTTTGTTGATGGCATCGCTCAGCGCCATTGGATGGTTCTGAATTGACAAAGCAGCGTCGAACAGCGCAGAGACAGAATGATCGACGCTCCCGGCAATGGCAACCACCGGCACCCCAACCTTGTGAGCTCGGGCCACGATGCCTCCAAGTGCTTTTCCCATTGCAGTCTGGTCGTCAATACGCCCCTCACCAGTAATAAGCACCTGAGCTGAAGCCAATGCATCGTCGAAACCGGCAATATCGAGCACCACATTGATGCCACGCTTTAACTCTGCGCCAAGAAAAGCCGCCAATGCGCCACCAAGCCCGCCGGCAGCACCCGAACCGGGAAGTTTCTGCAAATCGATGCCACACCTACGGCTAACCATACCGGCAAAACGGCGCAATGCCGCATCGAGCTTGACGACATCGGCCGGTGATGCACCTTTTTGAGGGGCATACACACAAGCAGCGCCATCAGAGCCATAGAACGGATTTAACACATCGCAAGCTACAACGAAGTCAGATTGAGCCAGGCGCGAATCGACATCGTCGGTTACCACATCGACAACATCGGCCAATCGAAATGTCGGGTGTCCGTTGATATCACGAAACGAGAAGCCCAGCGCGCTGAGCATCCCCACACCGGCATCGTTGGTGGCACTGCCACCAATGCCTAATATAAATCGGCGACAACCATGATTAAGCGCGTCGGTAATCATCTCACCCACCCCGAATGTTGAAGCAACCAACGGGTTGCGCTCATTCTCTGCAATGAGAGTCAGCCCTGCAGCTGCAGCCATCTCCATAATGGCAAGACCATCGTCGGCAATAGAGTATGTGGCATCGATAGCACGCATCAGAGGATCGTGCACACGACAACTCACCGGATGCGCCGAAAGCTGCCTCACTATAGCCTCGGTGGTGCCTTCACCTCCATCGGCCACAACAAACGTTGACACTTTGCAATGAGGTAAGAGAACGGCAATTGCCTCACGAGCTGCCTCGGCTATTTCGGCCGAACTCGCCGAACCCTTGAACGAGTCGAACGCCAAAACTATGTTATCGATATGCTTCATAGCCACGAAGATAATAAAAAAGCAGATGCACCACCATAAAAAATGATGCACCTGCAATAATAATTTATCTGAAAGGATCAATGCCCCGTTTTGGAGCCTTTGATACCACCTTTCACTCCCCCGCCCATACTGAAAATGTTCTGGTCGTAGCTTACGGTTTTGTTTGCCGATTCACGTTTGCGCTTAAGAGCAAGTTCCACAAGACGGTCCATTAGCTGGTCGAATCGGATTCCGGTAGCTTCCCAAAGATAGAACGAGAGCGAGCCGGGAATGGTGTTGATTTCGTTAACATAGATTTCGCCGTTCGAACGGTCGCGAATCACATCGACACGGCTAACACCATGGCATGAAAGCACACGGAATGTCTCGCCGGCAAGGAACTGGATTCGCTTGGTTACATCATCAGGGAGTTCGGCCGGGATGCGTTTCTGCGATGCCTGCATACCCTTGGCCCCCTTAGAGCCTCCCATATATTTATCTTGATACGATAGAATTTCACCGCTCTTGATGGGCTCCTCAAGCACCGAGGTTTGATATTCATCGCAGTCGCCAAGTACGGAACAGTTGATTTCCTGAAGGTCCTCAACCATGTGTTCGACAATCAGACGTGTTGAATACACCTCAGCTTCATCGATTTTTTCGACAAGCTGCTCACGCGAAGTTGCACGACCGATGCCCACGCTTGAACCCAGATTGGCAGGCTTAACGATAACCGGATAACCGAGCTTACCCTCAATGTCGGCAATTATGGCGTCGCGCTGAGCAAACCATTGTTTGTCGGTGAACCATACATAGTCAACTACCGGGATGTTGCATGCCTGCATAATCATCTTCATCGAAATCTTGTCCATTCCATTGGCCGAAGAGAAAGTGTTACATCCTGCAAATGGAATTCCGATTGACTCGAGAATGCCTTCGAAGATACCGTCCTCACCATTGGACCCATGGAGCACCGGAATCACCACATCGAGTTTAGCGACCACGTCGGAGCCAAACAGAGGCTTCTTCACACGATAAAGGTTATAGTCGCCGTAATGGGCACGCATATACACCTCTTCGGTCTTTGCAATAAGCGACTTTGTGTCGCGATAGTTAGCAAGGTCGAGCAAAGCAGCGCCTGTGTACCATTTCCCCGATTTGGATATATAGATAGGAGTAACGTTATATTTCTCTTTGTTGATGGCACTCATGGCCTGCGAAGCCGAAATCACCGAAATCTCGTGCTCGGTTGAGCGACCTCCGAAGAAAACACCAATGTTAGTTTTCATTATTATATCTTAGTTTTAAAAATTCGAGTGCAAAATTAGCACATTAGTTGCTATGGCGCGCATAATCAATCGGATTTCTTTGCAGTAAATGCCATTAAAACAATAATGGCAAGCGAAGCAACAACGCTAACAGCAGCCAACGATGCCGAACCGTCGGCCACTGTGCCGATAGCAGCGAATGGCGAACCGGCCAAATTGGTGCTGCCACAAAAATATGAGGCGATTACCACCGTAGAATTGTTGAGCGCATGGAAAAACACCGCCAACCACAGCGAACCGCTCCAATAGAAAGCATATCCGAAGAAAGCGCCAAGAAGAAGTCGCGGGACAAATCCGTAGAACTGCATATGGATGAAACTGAACATGAAAGCAGAAATCCAAATAGCGGCATGGATGCCCATAGGCTTCGACTGGAGTAACCTCTGCAGAGTTCCGCGGAACAAGAGTTCCTCGCCAAAGCCGGTGAGCACGCCCACAGTGAGGAGCGTAACCACAAGGCCCATCACCGAATTGTTGTCCAAAAGGCTATTGGTAACGGCAGCGGCCTGGTCTTCGAGCGAGCGAAGCCACACCTCGAGCGAATGCATGCTATCAGGCAACGCAATGCCGCTGTTCCACTCTACAACCCAGTTCATTGCCGGTATCGACACAATCCACAGGATGACGGCAAGCAAAGATATTTTCAGCTTAGGGGCAGATGCAATACCAAACATTGCCAGCACATTGCGCGATGCGAACAGCGCTGTAATCAGTGCCGGCAATATCATTCCCAGAAGATTCTGCAACACCACCGAAATGCGAAGAGCTGCGGGCGATGCACCCTTGAATGTCATGACTATAAGAGCTACAAAGCTGGACAAGCCCAGTCCGAAAACAAAAGCACAGAGCAACAGCAGGATTCTGCGATTGAACGGCATTCTTGCATTAATATAACCGATGTCAGTCATTATTTCGAATCATTTATTATAATAGCGCAAAAATAACAAAAAAGGCCTAAATAACTTGCCATTACTGACCGATAATGCTAAATTTGAGGTGATAAAGAGTAAAAACAGGCAAGACAATGAAAACGAGAATCATACTTTTGGCGTTGCTGATAATGTCGATGCTTCAGACAACAGCAATGGCCGAGACCAAAGAGGAGAAGAAGCAACGCAAGGAAAGAGAGAAGATTGAAAAGGCACGCGAGGATTCGATTGACTACGCGAAGGCTGTGCAGGCACTTAAGGAGAACGAATTCACGCTGATAGCCGACCGTCTGGAGTGTCGTGGTTATGTGTCGCACGTTAACGACAACGTTAACTTCATGAGCACCGGTGATGGCCGAGGCATGGTGCAGATAGCCCCGTTTATGAGCGGGTTCGATGGTATCAACCTGCGCGGCTCGGTACGGTTCTCCGAAGTTGAGATAAACAAAAAAGGCGATGTGATGGCCACAGCCGACATATTCGGCACATACATCAATGCCCGCGCCATAATCAACCTTAGCCACGGAGGCAACACAGCCCATGTGACCATTACCTCCAACCTTTACCGCTGGCGGATATCGATGTACGGCAAGCTGTTCCCAACGCGGGTGTTTCCCGAATTGATGTCGGAACTCAAGAACGACAGATAGGCATCAGCCATGGTTTCAAGAGTAATTCGCTCATAAATCGCAATATTGTGAGCAATATGCCATATTTATCAATTAAATTGGCATAAAATTTGCCTCAAACGCGACAAATTGCTATATTTGCGACTCTAAAGCAACAGCTTTAACGAAGAGCATGAAAGTCGCGATTATAAAATATAATGCAGGCAATGTTTATTCTGTAAAGTGTGCCTTGGCACGTATAGGAATAGAAGCAACCGTAACCGACGACGAGCAGCAGCTGCGCAACGCCGACAAGGTGATCTTTCCTGGAGTAGGTGAAGCATCGGTGGCAATGAGCTATCTGCGCGAACGGCATCTCGACAGCATCATCAAGAGCCTCACACAACCAGTGCTTGGCATATGCATAGGGCTTCAGCTGCTCTGCCGAAGTTCGGAAGAAGGGAACACAGAGTGTCTCGGCATTTTCGACACCGATGTAAGACGATTCGACAACAGCCATTGTCAGGAGATGAAAATACCGCATATGGGCTGGAACAGCATCGAAGTGAACAAAGAGCTGCTGATACCCAGCCACTTCAGCGGTGAATACGTGTACTATGTGCACAGCTACTATGCTCCGGTGTGCGCCAACACCATAGCCACCACTGAATACATTGGCAAGTTCAGTGCCATATTAAACAAGGACAATTTCTTTGCCACGCAGTTCCACCCAGAGAAAAGCGGCAAGCTCGGTGAGGAAATCCTTAGAAAATTCCTATCGTTATGACAACAGAAATAGTACCGGCAATCGACATAATTGGAGGCAAATGCGTGCGGCTGTCGCAGGGCGACTATTCGACAAAAAAAGAATACAATGCTTCGGCTGTTGATGTTGCGCGTCAACTCGAGGACAACGGATGCCGCCGGCTTCACATCGTCGACCTCGACGGAGCCATCTCGCACCATATTGTAAATTACCGTGTGCTTGAGGCAGTGGCCTCGAAGACATCGCTCACCATCGATTTCGGTGGCGGGATAAAAAGCGATGACGATGCACGCATAGCCTTTGAAAGTGGTGCAAGAATGATTACCGGAGGCAGCATAGCAGTTAAGAATCCTTTGCTGTTCCGTCATTGGCTCGACATTTACGGAAGCGAAAAGATAATTCTGGGTGCCGACACCAACAAAGGGAAGATAGCCACAAACGGATGGACCCAGGACAGCAAGGAAGAGGTTATCCCCTTCATAGAGCACTACATGGCCATGGGAGTGAAGAAGGTTATCAGCACCGACATAGAAAGCGACGGCATGCTCAAAGGGCCTTCGGTGAATCTCTACAGGGAAATCACAGGAAAATGCCCTGGTATATACCTGATAGCCAGCGGTGGAGTGCGCAGCATAAGCGATATTGAAGCACTTGCTGAGCTGGGATTGCCCGAAGTGATAGTAGGCAAAGCCATCTACGAAGGCTACATCACCAGCAACGACATTTATAACTATAACAAGCAAAAACGATAGAGGCAATGTTGGCGAAACGTATCATACCCTGCCTCGATGTGAAAGACGGCAGAACGGTGAAAGGCATCAACTTCGAGAATTTCCGCTATGCCGGCGACCCTGTTGAACTTGGCAAGCGCTATAGCGACGAAGGAGCCGATGAACTGGTGTTTCTCGACATCACCGCCTCGCTCGAAGGGCGCAAGACATTTGTACAGATGGTTCGCCGAGTAGCCGAGAATCTGAGCATACCGTTTACGGTAGGAGGCGGCATCGGAAGTGTTGGAGATGTGTCGATATTGCTCAACGCCGGAGCCGACAAGGTGTCGGTTAATTCGTCAGCACTTAAGAACCCGCAGCTCATCGACGAAATAGCCGGAGCATTCGGGCGGCAGGTGTGCGTTGTGGCAATCGATGCCAAGCTCGAGAGCGACGGTCAATGGCACTGCTATGTGAATGGAGGGCACAATAGCACAAGCAGCACCCTGTTTGAATGGGCGCACGAGGCTCAAGAACGCGGAGCCGGCGAAATACTGTTCACCAGCATGAACCACGACGGGGTGAAGGAAGGTTTTGCATGTGAAGCACTAAGCCGCCTGCACCAAGAGCTTGAGATACCGATAATAGCCTCAGGGGGCGCCGGGCGGATGGAACACTTCGTCGACGTGTTCAACACAGGACATGCCGATGCAGCACTTGCTGCCAGCATATTCCACTTCAACGAAATATCGGTGGAACAATTGAAGAAATATCTTGAACAAAACAACATAGCTACACGAAAAGTGTATAAATAACACCAAGAAACAATTATGGCATTGGATTTTGCAAAAATGAACGGACTCGTCCCGGCAATCATCCAGGACGCACGCACAAAAAACGTGCTCATGCTGGGATTCATGAACGAAGAAGCATACGAAAAAACGCTGAGCACCAATAAGGTGACATTCTATAGCCGTACCCGCAACAAACTGTGGACCAAGGGCGAAGAAAGCGGCAACTTTCTGAACTTGGTGAGCATAGAGGTGGATTGCGACAACGACACGCTGCTCGTCAAGGCAATACCTGAAGGACCGGTGTGCCATCGAGGCACTGCCACCTGCTTTAACGACGACAATAGCTTCGGAATTGAATTTCTAAGCTATTTGCAGGACTTTATCAGCAAGCGCCACGCCGAGATGCCTGAGGGTTCGTACACCACATCGCTGTTCAAGAGCGGAGTGAACCGTATGGCCCAAAAAGTGGGAGAAGAAGCTGTTGAAACGGTGATTGAAGCCACCAACGGCACTGACGACCGTCTGATATATGAGGCATCCGACCTGATTTACCACCTGATAGTGCTCCTCACCTCGAAGGGTCATCGCATTGAGGAACTGGCCGAAGAACTACAGAAACGCCACAAAGGATAACCTCATAAAACCGCAAACGAAATGGAGAGCATCGTAGATTACAGAAATGTAGAGCTGTCGCGCAAGGAGCTGATAGTTCTCAAGGATGTCAGCCTAAAGATATCACGTGGAGAGTTTGTGTATCTGATAGGCAAGGTAGGCAGCGGCAAAAGCACGCTTATAAAGTCGATGTACTGCGAAATACCCATCGAGAACGGCGATGCCACAGTGTTCGGCTACAACCTGCACTCCATACGCCGCAAAGATGTGCCTATGCTACGGCGCAAAATCGGCATTGTGTTCCAAGACTTCCAGCTACTTACCGACCGCTCGGTATACGACAACCTGCTGTTTGTGCTCAGGGCAACCGGCTGGCGCGACAAGCGGGAAATCGACGAGCGCATTGAGACAGTACTGAAAAAGGTAGGGATGAGCAACAAATCGTACAAGATGCCCCACGAGCTGTCGGGAGGCGAGCAACAACGCATAGTGATAGCACGGGCCTTGCTCAACGACCCTCTGCTGATACTGGCCGATGAGCCTACCGGCAACCTCGACCCAGAGACCGGACACCAGATTATATCGTTGCTGAGCTCGATATCGAAATCTGGGACTGCCATACTGATGGCCACCCACAACATATCGCTGGTGGAGGAATTTCCAGGGCGTATACTGAAATGTGAAGCAAAAAAAATCATCGACATGGGCACAGATTATTTGTCGTGGATTGAAAAATAAGTATTTTTGCACCAAATTCATCTGAGAAAAATATTTAATTACCAATAAATGAGAGTATTGAAATTCGGGGGGACCTCTGTAGGTTCGGCCCAACGCATCAAGAACGTAGCCGAGTTGATATCAAAACGAGGCAAAAACATAATAGTGTTGTCGGCAATGTCGGGTACAACAAACACACTTGTCGAAATATCCGATTATCTTTATAAGAAGAATACCGACGGTGCCAAGGAAACCATCAACAATCTGGAAAAGCATTATAAGGACACTGTCGACGAGCTGTTCAGCGATTCAAACTTCAAAGATGATGCCGTTAAGGAAATCAAGGCTTGCTTTAACTACATCCGTTCGTTCACAAAGGACATCTTTACCTTGTTTGAGGAAAAAGAGATACTGTCGCAGGGCGAATTGATGTCGACAGCCATGATGAACCTTTACCTTCAATCGAAAGGAATAAAATCGGCGCTTCTACCTGCACTCGAATTCATGCGTACCGACAAAAACGGTGAGCCCGACAGCCAATACATAAAGCAGAAAATCAATGCTCAGATTGAAAAGCATGCCGATGCCGACATATACATAACCCAAGGATACATCTGCCGCAATGCATACGGCGAGGTCGACAACCTGCAGCGCGGTGGCAGCGACTACAGCGCATCGCTTATCGGTGCCGCCATTAATGCCGAGGAGATAGAGATTTGGACCGATATCGACGGCATGCACAACAACGACCCACGCTATGTGCCCGACACCACCCCAGTTCATACCCTCCACTTCGAAGAGGCTGCCGAGCTGGCTTATTTCGGTGCAAAGATTCTCCACCCCACCTGCATATTGCCAGCCAAGCTGAACAATATTCCGGTGAGATTGCTCAACACCATGCAGCCCGAGGCCGAAGGCACACTTATTTACAACAGCAAGGCCGGCAAGGAGATAAAAGCTATTGCCGCCAAGGATAACATCACCGCCATAAAGATAAAATCGGGCCGGATGCTTCTGGCATACGGATTCCTGCGCAAGGTGTTCGAAATCTTCGAAAGCTACAAGACCCCTATCGACATGATTGCCACCTCGGAGGTGGGTGTATCGGTGTCGATTGACAACGAGAAGAACCTTGATGGAATTCTCGACGACTTGAAGAAGTTCGGCACTGTGACAGTTGACCACGACATGGTGATAATTTGTGTTGTGGGCGACCTCGAATGGAAGAACTGCGGATTCGAATCGAAGGTACTTCAGGCTCTCACAGACATTCCGGTGCGAATGATATCGTATGGTGGCAGCAACTATAACATTTCGATACTTGTGAAGCGTGAAGACAAAGTGCGCGCACTCAACAAGCTGAGCGACTATCTTTTTAAGAACAAAGCATAACAATGCAAATTATTATATGGAATTTCCAATAGAGCGTTTCAACGAAAAAGAAACACCATTCTATTATTACGATACCGACCTGTTGCGACAAACGTTGGCCGAGATAAACCGTTGTACCAAGGGCCTACCCTATCACGTTCACTACGCTATAAAGGCTAATGCCAATGCAGGATTGTTGGAGGTGATTCGCCAAGAAGGGCTCGGAATTGACTGCGTTAGCGGCGGCGAACTCAAGGCAGCGCTGGCTGCTGGATTCGAACCGCACAAGATTGTGTTTGCCGGAGTGGCAAAGACTGACAAGGAGATTCGCGCCGGAATCGAAGCCGGAATCCAATGCTTCAACGTGGAGTCGATGAACGAGCTCGAGGTTATCAACGAGCTGGCCAAGGAATACGGAACAAAGGCAAATGTTGCCATCCGCATCAATCCGAACATCGATGCCCACACACATAAGTACATAACCACCGGGCTTAACGAGAACAAGTTCGGTATAAGCCTGGAAATGCTTGATGATGTTATTTCCAAGGCACTTAAGATGGATGGCATCGAACTTTCCGGAATACACTTCCACATTGGCTCACAGATTACCGAGAACGGCCCATTTGCCACACTATGCGATAAAATCAATGAGCTGGTTCCACATCTTGAATCGCTCGGTGCCAATATCAGGACTATTAATGTAGGCGGTGGCCTCGGAATTGACTACACTAACCCTGACGGACATCCGATTGCCGACTTCGAGAGCTATTTCGGCACTTTCAAGACAAGATTGCATCTGAAGCCACACCAGGAGCTTCACTTTGAGCTCGGGCGCTCGGTAGTGGCACAGTGCGGCGCACTCATCACCCGAGTGATATATGTCAAACAAGGTGTAAACAAGAAATTTGTGATGGTTGATGCCGGAATGACCGACCTCATACGTCCGGCACTGTATCAGGCACACCACAACATAGAGAACATCACCTCGAAATCAGCCGAAAGCGACTGCTACGATGTAGTGGGCCCGATATGCGAATCGTCGGACGTATTTGGCACCAACGAAACGCTGCCGGTAACCCGCCGCGGCGATTTGCTGGCATTGCGCTCGGCCGGTGCATACGGCGAAATCATGGCTTCGCGCTACAACTGCCGCGAGCTGCCAGGCTCGATGCTTAAGGAACAGTAATCAGAAATGTGCTTTCATCACATCCTCAAGCGCAGAGACCGGCATGGCTCCCGATTGGCGCCATACCTCAGCACCACCGCTGAAAAGGATAAGAGTGGGAACAGCCTGGATGCCATATTCCATGGCCAATGATTGGTTTTTGTCGACATCAACCTTGACTATGCGAGCCTTGTCGCCTACGCGTTGCTTAAGGTCCTCGAGCACCGGTGCCATCATCTTGCATGGTCCGCACCAAGTGGCGAAAAAGTCGACCAACACTAATTTCTCGTTTGTGATTAGTTCTTTGAATTGATCCATAACATAAAAATATTTTTGCTTGTAATATATATAAACAAAAATTATGCCATAAAGGTTAAATCAATAATTCGCAAAACAACCGGTTGGCAATGATTTTGAAAAAGAAAGATAACAGCAATATGCGAAGAATAAATCTTAAAGGTATGGGAGTGGCTCTGATAACTCCATTTCGTAGCGACAAAAGTGTTGACTACGATGCGTTGTCACGCCTTCTCGAATACCAGATTAAGAACGGAGTAGACTATATAGTGGTGCTCGCAACTACAGCCGAGACTGCCACGTTGAGCGAGGAAGAGAAAAGAAGCGTACGCGACTTTGTGGTTGAGCGCGTCAAC
Source organism: Muribaculaceae bacterium (assembly GCA_016292745.1). Lineage (GTDB taxonomy): Bacteria > Bacteroidota > Bacteroidia > Bacteroidales > Muribaculaceae > SFRY01. Next base: position 11,843 of record JAEDFO010000057.1, read on the forward strand.
GGACGCGTGCCGCTGGTGCTTGGCCATGGAGGCAACAACACCATGAAACTGATAAAGGAGATGGACGAAATCGACCTCACCCCTTTCGATGCCATCCTGTCAGTGGTGCCATACTACAACAAGCCATCACAGGAAGGCATCTATCAGCACTACAAGGCCATCGCCGAAGCATCGCCGGTATCGGTGATACTATATAACGTACCGGGACGCACTGGAGTGAACATGACATCGGAAACCACACTGCGCCTGGCTCGCGAATTCGAGAACATCATCGGCATAAAGGAAGCATCGGGCAACATGACACAGATGGACGACATCATAAAGAACAAGCCATCTGACTTTATGGTGATTTCGGGCGACGACGGCATAACATTCCCTCTGATTACACTCGGTGCAGTAGGCGTGATTTCAGTTATTGGCAATGCATTCCCACGCGAATTCAGCAAGATGGTTCGTCTGGCTCTGGAAGGCGACTATAAGAATGCCCTGCCCATACACCACAAATTCAACGAACTGTTCAGCTTGCTCTTTGTCGATGGCAATCCAGCCGGTGTGAAATGCCTGCTTAACGCCATGGGCTTCATTGAGAATGAACTGCGCCTGCCGCTGGTGCCCACCCGCATAACCACCTACGAGAAGATTCGCGAAGTGCTCAACAGCCTCTGAAGCACCGCATCTTTCACCAAAGAGGCTAAATAAAGGCAAAAATGCGGCAGATATGGCCAAATAATTTGAATATATCAATAGAATTTAATAAATTTGCACCGCTTTTAATTGAAATGAAAAGCAAAAGGTGAGGTCCAGTAGCTCAGCTGGATAGAGCAACAGCCTTCTAAGCTGTGGGTCGTGGGTTCGAATCCCGCCTGGATCACCAAGGGAGTCATACAGACTCCCTTTTTTTGTGCTTGTATGTCAGCGGATTAACACACAAACGACTGAAAATCACATATTTACACAAAGTGAATAATATTGCATATAGTATCAAATAAAGTCAAATAGATTCATATAGATTCGAAAAATGTGATACATTTGTGATACATATTTACCGCCAAATACGGCATTGTATCACATTTATATCACAGAAATATAAACAAAACATTAGTTATCAGCCATTTAAGTGTGACACAAAATTATAAAAAATCAGTATGCTTACAGAGTGGTGTTCGACAGGCGGAGAACCGCATCGCACAGCGCAATCCGTTAGGCGTTGGCATATTCACAGAACCGTATGATTTTACCTTTCGGTAAAATAGGTTATTGGTTAGAGGTTAGAGAGGCTTAACCGTATAACCAAATTTTATGAAGTATTTCTGTGATAATATGTTTCAAAACATATTTAACATTAATTAACGTAAGGAGGGTAATTATGTCATTAAAAATTCCGAAATTTCTAAATAAAACTTTCGTTTAACTTAAAATTAACATTTATGAGCATATTTGATTTCTTTTCTTCAAAAGACAAAAGAGCAAAATTAAGCCATCTCAAAAGCTTGGTTGCTTTATCAATGGCTGATGGTAAAGTTGAAAAATCTGAATTAGCAGCTATTGCAGCTGTTTGTAGCAGAGAAGGTCTTACCGAAGACGATTTACAAAAGTGTCTTAATAATCCCCATTCTATTAACTTCGTGCCTCCTACAGATGACAATACTCGTTTAAGATATATCCAAGACATGGTACTCCTTATGATGTCTGATGGAGATATTGACAAAAACGAAATGCTTGTTTGCAAATTAACGGCAGAGGCTCTTGGCTATAAGCACGAAGTGATTGATGCTATGCTTATTGGAATCATAGCTGATCTCAAAGAAAAAATTGACAATAATGATTTTTGAATCACATTCACATCAAAGATTTGAACATGGAATCCCTGTAAGGGGATTACAAGTTTGTAATCGTGCTGTGAAGATTGAGGAAAATATTAATGGTTGTAAGGGTTATAATATACAGCCTGGAGATGGTTATATAGTTTCAATCCTCAATCTTGATGGTAATCATCCTATGTGGGGTGATAATTACCAAATGAGCCCAAAACCTATGAGATTAGTGCGTAAAACTTCCAATGAAATTTCTCTTCAAGGATATGAAGTTTTAGCAATGACTCCATTTGGTTATCAAGAAATTGATATGTCAGACTATGGTATAACACTATACATTGAAAATGATGAAATAGTAAAGTGCCGTCTTGATATGTTTGACCGTAATATCTATATTGAATATCACAAATAGTGTTCGCATCTATGGACAAATTAGAACCGTTTAAAATTTATCTTTTAGAAAGTCTGGATTTTACACCTAATTTATACGAAGTATATCAAGGCGGAAAGTTAATAGACCGAGGACATACATCAATGAATATTAAAGTTCGGAGTAGTAGTACGAATCCAGTAGCCCAAGACAAGATAAAGGTATTCATTGAAAACAACAATCTAACGTCAAGATTGGATGATGTAGCTTCATTTGATACTGTAATGACTCTGCAAGATAGGTTCATTGCTATAATTCTCCCAGAGGTATCTAATATTGAAGATATTATGTTCTCTACATTTAAATGGGTCGTAAATTGTACTCGAAAAGAGAAAAACTTCAGAGATAAAGAGCCTCTATGTATGAGTATGTTTACTGAAAATGGCAGGGTTGTAAAAGTAAGTTTTAAAGTATACTCCCCAGAAACATTAATAGAATTGTCTATTTGATTCTTGTCTTTTCGGAACGCATTGCGGGTCCATAACTTTGTAGCAAAAACTACAATGTTATGGACTCGCTTAATTTTAACTCGGTCGAAACGCTACCGAACCTGTCGGCTCGGGCGGCGTTTCAAGTGAACTCGTCAGCGGTCTTCAAAGAAGACGTTGACATCGTGCCGGTCATCATCGACGACACGCTTTCTTATATGCCGTGGGGAGGCGACAACAATATGCCTTTCGACATATTGAAGCTCATCGAGGACGACGAGACGCTCTCCACGTGCCAAATGTTCAATGCAGAGGTGTGCTACGGGAACGGACTTGTGTACAAGTACCGTCCCGGCACACAGGAACGAGGAAAGAGAAGAAAATCCCTATCAAGATGAGATAGAGGTCTTCTTTCTTGACAATGACATCGCCTCGTATTATCTCGGCGTATGTCAGGACTTCAAGCATTTTGGCTTTGCCGTGAGTGTGATTATCCTTTCTCGCGACG
>JAEDFO010000010.1 GCA_016292745.1 Muribaculaceae bacterium
TGTATTCGCCATCGTAAATCGGGTCGATGGTGATGTTGAATGTAACGTTACCGGTGAGGAAGCTACCAAGAATGTTTGTACGATAGTTGCGCTGAACCGGGATGTTCTCCAAGCCGTTGGCCAGAGTGATGTTGCGGCCATCGTTGGTGTTCAGAGTGTATTCAACACCTGTAGTGGCCTTTGCAGCACCTGTAGTGGCATCGTTGACGAGGATGTAGCTCATCGAGAGATACTTGTAAGCAGTGCCTTCAACGGTGAGGTCCTCAGTCGGAACAGCAGCTTCGGTGTATTCAACATTTACATCGCCCGAAACAGTGCCATCGAGAAGGTTCATGGCATTTGCAGCGCTTGTAACCTTAACCGAAGATTTGACAATTTCAAGGCCGGCAGCCTTTGCAGCATTGAAGTCGTCCTTGTTCTCGCCCACGTTGATTTGAGCGAACGGACGCTTGAGCACTACGTTCATCGAGCCGTCGCCCTCAACGAAGTAAGAAACCGAAGCATAGAATGCATCGCGGCTTTCGTCGTTGTTTAAGCCGGCATAATCAACCGTGAGGTTCATGTTGTCGTCGACAGTGTAAGCCGAGCAGTCGGCATCCTGGGCCCAGAACACAATTTTGTAGGTCTGGCCCTTGGCAAGGGTAAGGGTTTCGTTGGTTGGGAACGAAACACCGGTCTTTTCAACTTTCTGAATGCCGGAAACGCGGGTGCCATTGTTATCGAACACGGCATACACGAGTTTGTCGGCCTGTGTGCCGTCGCTGATGGCACGCGATTCAAGACCACTTTCCACATTTACAGCAAAATTCACTTTTGCCTGGCCTTCTCCGGCCTCGAATTCATCATTGGAGCAAGAGGTAGAACACAGAAGGGTCATTGCTGCCAATGCACTAAAGAAAAATAGCTTTTTCATTTTTGTAAAAGATTAATAATTAGACATATAATATTTATTCAAAAGAATTGAATCGATTAAAAAGCTGAACCACGACGCAAGAATCGTTTCAAGAAAATGTTGAACTCACCATCGTAGTCAGGGTCGACGCCAATGCCGCCCGAAGCCCGCATGGTGATGAACTTGTCGCGCATAATAGTGTGAACACTACGCTTTAGCGGGACACGGATGGCAGGAGTGGTAGAGATGACCTCTCCATCAGCCGAGAGCAGCGCGATACGCACCGACACAGCCGTTTCGGCATGGTTAACCATCACATAATCGAAACCGAGCGAGGCCTCGGAGTCGCTTAACTGAGAGAGCGTTGACTCGAAAGCCGCGCCAGTACGGGAATCGACAGGACGGTCGGTGAACATATTGAAAACCGAAGGCATATAGCCCTCGTAATACACAATCACACGGTAATCGTCGAGACTCACACGCGAAGGCACCTCTGCCGGAGCATTTTCGGGGCTTAGCGCAGCATCCTTGGCACTGAGGCGATGTGCCTCGTTGGTAACAAACTCCTTCAAGTCGATGGTAACGAACTCAAACTTGGCAAGAGGCCGCTGCATAGGCACTTCAACCACTTGCTGAGCTTGAGAGTTATCGACCGAGACATTGACGACGCCACGGAAAGCATCGCGATAGTCGGTAACGGCACGGTGCGGCATGGTGAGCGAAATAGCGCTGAAATCGGAGATATCGTAGAATGGATGCGAAGCATCGCCGCCACCCTCATAGAAATCGGCCCACACCATCACATCGTAGTTGCCATTGGGAATCTCCACATCGGCATCGCAGTCGTAAAATCCGGCGACATTTCGGCTAAACGAGTATTCGGCGACACATTGCGGCAAAGCACGAGCCATATCGTCATGCGGATAAATGCGGACGGTATAGTGCATGATGCCCGAAAGAGGCTCGGTAACCGAGGGCAAATCAGAACGATAGTCGATGCTGTGCTCCCACACCGGCAAATCGGTAGAGAACAATAGATGCAGCTTAACCTGGTGCGAAGCTGGCAATTCGGGGAATTCGTGCACATCACACCCGGCAAGGGCAATAGAGAATATTGCGAGCACGATATAAGCTAATCGATATTTAAAAGAGTGTGCTGTCATCGTGTCCATTTGTTTAAATCGAACGTATATATAATGTTAAGGGCAGCCTGGTCGAGGCCGAAACGGGTTTTCCGCTCGGTGAGAGCCAGCATGCCGGCCTTTGTTGGGTCGGTGTTATAGAATTTGTCGTGATGAAGGCGGTAAACGCCGGCACCAACGGCAAACTCGATTTTCCATCGGCGATTAGCGCTGATGGGCAAGCGATAACCGAGGCTGATGCCGCCACCGAGGGCCGGCGAAGAGCCGTCGTGGTCCTGAGTGCGGAAATCGCCGCCGAAAGCGAAGTTATAGTATGCCAAACCGAAATGTGCACCCACAAACAGGCCATCGGTCTTTGAGAAGTGGTAACGCACCTCAGGCTGGATAGCAAATGTCCGGAACTTTCGAGTGGCAGAGAAATAGTCCCAAGCCGAATAAGAGATAGGGAGAGCCACAGATATGTGGTGAGACAACTCTATTTCGGCAGCCACATTTGCCACGAGCATACCCAGCCCCACCACATTTGTCTTGACGAATAGGCGTCGCGTGCCGAAATCAAGGATTTCGGCCACCGGCTGCGGTTCAGGCTCAGGTAGAATTTCCGGTTGCGGCATTGGCTCGGGCTCCGGTTCTGGTTGCGGCTCCGGTTGCGGCTCCGGTTCGGTTTTTGGCTTAGGGCGATGGAAAGTGCGCATGGCCTGAAGGCCAAACACCGCCGTAGCATTACGCATAGCAGCGAAGTATCGGCTATTGAGGTCGGTCCACACGGCACCTTGGTCGAGGCTCTTGAGTTGGCTGATAATCAAATCGTTTTCAGAGCCAAATATGGCGTCGTCGGTGAGTACGGCAAGTACCTTGGCCTTGTACGGCACATCGGATGCACTTATTTGCTGACGGAGCGAGTTCCAAGGGATATAAGAATCATCGCGCGAGATAACGCTATCGGGGATGCTGACGCGACGACGGATATATGATTCAAGAGCATCGAGACGTCCGCGCGCCAGACGCTGATTTAGGTCGGCCCTACCCTCAGGCGAAGCCGAGCCACAGAAAGCAATTCCTGTAACCGACAATTTGCTGTCGGCCATAAGCCGGCGCACCAGGGCCACTATATCGTCGAGGTTACGGCTGTTGTTACGGAAAGCCGGATCGATAGTAGTGCTGTTGACACGGAAATCGACCACGATTTCCGTGAAAGAGGAATCGATGGCAACAGAATCGGCCTCTGCAGAATCGGCCACAGGCATAGCCAATGCAGAGAGCACTATTGATAGCTCAAACACCAGCGCCAAACAACGCCGGGCAAAACTGAAATGATAACTTGTCATCTCATCAATAATATTAAGAAATAAGGCGCAGTTCCGGTAAGATGGAGAAACTGCTTTATTAACTACATTTTCAATTTATCGGGGACGTGCGTGGTATCGAGCGTGGTTTTCAAAGTTGTCAATACTTTAGCCAATGTATCACGAACCGAATAATCAAGTTCTTGGGTTAATTCTTCGATGTGATGATATCATAGTCCCTTAAAATTGTCAAAACAAATATATAGTCAAAAAACATCACACACAAGAGCAGGAATGCAGAATAGGAAAAACAGGACAGAAAAAGATAAAAATTGGGTCAAGATTTCCTAATGGCACAATGGACAGGGATTATTAAGAAGTCAGGCCAGCGCTCACGCGTCAGCCTGACAGAGAATCATTTTAACCAAACTACTATTATTATGAACCTTGACATCGACATCAACACATCAACGGTCAGGAGTACCGCCAAGGCATTTTACTTCGTCGGGGAGCACCTGACGGGCACCCGGGCCGAAGTGAGAAACTTCATTCAGAATAAAGCTTCTTACCATAACAAAAAACAATTATCAAATATCAGGAGCCCGCCTTGGGGAATAGAGGTCAGGCTCCTGATTTCCTTCAAATTATTTGGGCAGATGGAAAACGGTAGAGATTTCGTTCATCTGCTCCTGCGACATGCCGTCGGGGGTGAAACCCATCGATTTTGCATCGATGTAGATGTGTGCCGACTTGTCGAGAACGTCAATCATATCGAAAGCTTCCATAACATCTTCGCCAACGGCAAACACGCCATGCTTTTCCCACATCACCACGTCGTAGTTGTCGTCGATGGCCTTGATAGTGGCATCGGCAAGTTCAACCGAGCTTGGGAGCATGTAGGGAACGATTCCGAGACCACGCGGACAGAAAGCCTTGGTTTCAGGAATCATGCTCCAAAGGAGATTGGTGAGCACATCCTTTTCAAGGAACCAGGGGTTGTGCGACATTGCCACGAGCGAGATTGGATGTGTGTGCACCGAAGCCTTGTAGGTAGAACCCTTTGCTATGAGGTAGTTGTGAACACTCAGGTGCGAAGGGAGCTCAGATGTGGGCTTAACGGGAGCATCGGCAATAATCTCGTAGTGAGCGCAATCGTCGAGGATGCGGATAACCGAGCCGTTGGCCATAGGGTCGCGGGCGAGGTCGCGCATGCGGCGGTTGGTGCCTTTGCAATAGAAATAGCAACCTTTGAGATGAGGGAGAGTTGCCCCGATTGCAACGGGTTCGGCAATGGCTTTCATTGCACGGATTTCGTCGTCAACCTGGTCGGTGATGTTAATGGTGATGTTGCCACCATTGCGTTCGGCCCAGCCTTTTTGCCAGAGATAGCCGGCCACTTCGGCAACATCGTAAACTTTCTTGGCGAGAACTTCGCGATTATCAAGAATTGATTTCATTGCAGTAAAAAATTATAATAACTGAGGCAGGAACGAAGAAATGATGAGGATAGCGAGACCGAGTACGAGCACCATGATGGTGGAGCGGCTGCATCCCTTCCATTCCTTGAGGATAATGCCCCAAACATTCGAGAATACCACATTGAGCGCCATGAGGATGCAGAATGCGAGAGTGGTGAGCACAGGCGACGAAGTGAGGAAGCCTTTGCCGAGGCTGAGTCCGAAGAACTGGCTGTACCAGAGCAATCCTGCGAGAGCGCAGAACAACAGGTTGTTGACAATAACGCCCGATTTGCCATAATCGCTCCAGGTGTGGTTCTTGGAGTTCTGATAGAAGCAATACACGGCGTTGGTGATGAAACCGCCAAGGGTAACGAGCAGAGTAGCGGGCAGAGTTCGGAACATCGGTTCGGTGAGTTCGCCGAAGTTGATGTCCTTACCGAATTCGAGGCCCACATTGAAGCAACCGCTCATGAAACCGGCAAGCAGGGCGATGGTGAGGCCTTTAGGGAAGTTGAAGTCCTTAACGGCCTGTTTCTTCTCCTCCTCGCTGAGCGACGACGACTTCATGGCACCGGCAACACCAATGACGGCAATACCCACAAGGGTAACCACCACACCGAGGATAACGGCGAAGGTGAGGCTTTCAAGGGCGTTGAGCTCAGGGAAGAAAATGTTGAGCAGAACGGGGCCGAGAATGGTGCCAAGACCGGCACAAGTGCCGAGCGAAATCGACTGGCCGAGAGCCACACCGAGGTAGCGCATCGACAGGCCGAAGGTGAGACCGCCGACACCCCAGAGGATACCCCAGAACACAGGCCACATTGAGCGCGACAGATTGTCGAGATACAAGCCTACGAGGCTTTGGCCTTCAGGAACGGCGAGCTGAGCACCCAGCACAGGGAATATGAGCCATGCAAAAATGCCCTGCACGAGCCAGAAGCTCTCCCAGCTCCAATCCTTTACCTTTTTGATAGGTACATAAGAACTGGACTGGCAGAAACTACCGATGGCAATAATCAATAAGCCTATAACTATTTCCATATATTATATTAATGAAAGGAATTAGCGTTTAGAGATTACGTCGGCAACGTACTTGTCGATTTCAGTGATGAAGTCGGCACCAACTGGCACGTTGTTGCGAACGCAGAATTCATCGTAAACAGCCTGCCAAGGCATAGCCTTCTGCTCTTCGATGAGAGTGAGCACCTTGTAGCCTTCGCCGGCGAGTTCGAGCTTCGAAATTGCTTCCTTCGGTTCGAGGAGAGCGCGGAGCATGCACTTCTGAGCCGAGCGAGAACCGATAACGTAAGCACCAATACGGTTGATAGAGCCGTCGAAGAAGTCGAGACCGTAGTGAACGCGGTCGAGAGCGTCGGCGCGAACGATTTCGAAGAAGAGTTCCTGAGTGGGGTCGTCCATGATAGTAACGTGGTCAGAGTCCCAACGGATAGGACGCGAAACGTGAAGCATCAGCTCCTTAACGAATGGCAGGAGAGCCGAAACCTTGTCGGCAGGCGACTCGGTTGGGTGATAGTGACCGGTGTCGATGGTCACGATTTTGTCGTTCTGGGCAGCGTAAGCAGTGTAGAAGTCGTGCGAGCCAACAGTGAACGATTCGAGGCCGATACCGAACACCTTACCTTCGATACAGTCCTTCATCATAGGCTGTTCCTTGGCAAAGATTTCGTCGAGCGATTTCTTGAGAGTGTTGCGATAGAGAGCGTGATTAACCGAAACGTCCTTGCAACCGTCGTGCACCCATAGGTTCATGATACAAGGGTCGCCCTGAGCCTCACCCATAGCGTTAGCGATGTCGCGGCAACGCTTGGTGTGTTCAACCCAGAATTTGCGGATGCTTTCGTCGGGGTTGGCAAGCGTGAGGCTACCGGATTTTGGGTGAGAGAAGCTCGAAGAGTTGAAGTCGAGCATAGTGTTGTTCTCCTTTGCCCAGTCAATCCATGATTGGAAATATTCAACAGTAACTTCGTCGCGATCTACAACTTTACCCTTGAAATCGCCATAGATTTCGTGGAGGTTCAAGCGGTGGTTACCTGGGATGAGGCTCTTGGCCTTGAGGATATCCTGACGGAGCTCGTCGATATTACGAGCAGCACCTGGGAAATCGCCGGTTGACTGGATACCGCCCGACATAGCGCCGGCCTGCACTTCGAAGCCCTTAACGTCGTCGGCTTGCCAGCAGTGGAGCGACAAATGGAAATCCTGCATCTGCTTGAGCACTTTCTCAGTATCAACACCGATTTCGGCATAGCGTTCTTTGGCTATTTCGTAAGCCTTCTTTACTAATTCTTCTTTCATGATTGTTGAATTGGTTTATTATATGATTGTTATAAGTTATTTATCGTATTGTACACACTTTCTGGAATTTGTCGAATGCAGCATTCCATATTTCGGCGTCTTGAGGTTCGAAACGAGCAGTTTCAACGGAGTCGCCAATGAGCTTGCGCATAGCTTCGATGCCATCAACAAGGCCATCGGCCTGTGCCTGAATCATCACATTTCCAATGGCAGTGCATTCGCTTGGACCGGCAATTACCGGCACGCCAACGGCATTGCAGGTGAACTGGTTGAGCAGGTTGTTGCGCGAGCCGCCACCGATAACGTGTAGTACGTCGATTTCAAACGGAGCGAAGTCGTTGAGCAGGCCAAACACCTCGCGATAGCGAAGAGCGAGGCTATCGAAGATACAGCGAGTGATTTCGCCATTCGATTCAGGGACAGGCTGGTTAGTGGCCTGGCAATATGTCTTGATGGCCGAAACCATCGAGTTAGGATTGGCAAAGCATTCGGCATCGGGGAAAATTATGCTGCGGAAAGGCTCAACAGCAATAGCCTGGTCGATGAGGTCGCCATAGGCCACATCTTCGCCGTTTTCCTTCCATTCGCCGCGGCAACGCTCGAGCAACCACATACCACAGATGTTCTTGAGGAAACGGGTGGTTCCGTTGATGCCGCCTTCGTTGGTGAAGTTGTAAGAGCGGCTCTTCTCGTTGATAATCGGGTCGACCACCTCAATGCCCATGAGGCTCCATGTTCCGGAACTGAGATAAGCGAAATGCTTGCTTGTGGCGGGCACTGCGGCAACAGCCGAACCGGTATCGTGGCCGGCAACGGCGATAACCGGAACAGCACCGAGGCCGGTGAGACGCTGAACCTCTTCGGAGAGGGCGCCAACCACTTCGCCGGGGAATACGAGGCGGGCAAACTGGACGCGACGCAAGCCAATGGCTTCGAGCAACTTAGGCTCGAGGTCCTTGGTAACCGGATTGAGCATGTGCGAAGTGGAAGCAATGGTGTATTCCATCACCATCTTGCCTGTGAGCAGATAGCTGAGGGCATCGGGGATGAAGAGAATCTTGTCGGCAGCATCGAGAGCCGAGCATCCGGAGAGGCGCAGAGCATAGAGCTGGAAAAGGGAGTTGAAGTTCAACACCTGGATGCCGGTCATGGCATACACCTCTTCGCTTGGCACCACATTGAAGAATTTCTCAGGCACACCCACAGTGTGCGAGTCGCGGTAGCAATAAGGATTGCGGATAACGCCGCCATCCTTGCCGAACATCACGAAGTCGACACCCCAAGTGTCGATACCGATTGAGTTTACAGCCACGCCTTCCTTAGCCACAGTCTTCAGGCCACGGATAATTTCGTTATACAGTGCATAGATGTCCCAGTAGCAGTGACCGGTCATCTCTATAATGTGATTCGGGAAGCGAGTAACCTCGCGCATTTCCATTTTACCGTTGTCGATTGTGCACAGGATGGTACGGCCACTTGTGGCACCCAAATCGACTGCGAAATAATTATAGCTTTTATTCATGATATATAACTTATTTTTCGTTAAGAATCTTTACAGGACCTACGAGACCTGACGGCTGAAGCTTGCTGTCGGCCTTGAAGGTGCGCACCTTGAGGTTTGTCTTGCGCTGAGACTCTGGCAGACGAGCATCGCCGATGATGCGGTTCTGCCAATTGTTTACCACCTCGATTTCGATGGTGTTGTCGCCGGCAACTACAGCATCGGTGATGTCGACATCGTAAGGAGCAGTCCAAGCACCTCCCACCTGCTTGCCATTGACTTTCACGCGTGCCATTTCGGTCATAGTGCCAAGGTCGAGAATAATGCGCGACGATTTGTCGACAGCGGCAAGATTGAACTTGTTGGTGTAAACAGCAGTGCCGGAGAAATATTTTATGAAATCGTCGGCCGAAGTGGTCCAGTCGAAGAGAGCTGACGAAGCCACCGATTTGGTTTCGCCAAACATGGTGGCAAAGTCGATGTTCCATCCCTCGGCAATGTTTGCCAGCTCGGTGCGTTCCGGATAATTGGCTACTATATTAATATCGGTGCCGTTGCCGTCAACCGGGCGTTTGAACACAATAAACACACTTTCGTTGCCTTCGAGGCGCAGCGGCACTGTGGTGGTGCCGTTGGCAATGGCAAACGAGCGTGCATCGCGGGTTGAGCCGTCAATGGCATTCCAGAGTTCGGGCATACGGCCTGCCACACGGAACACAGCGTTGATTTCCACCTTAGTGTCGTTCTGGTTAGCCACGAAATAGATGTCGCGGCCGGGGATGCTCACGTGAGAATAGAGCACACCGTCGGCACCGTAGATGGCGCAATCAGGACGATTGCCTATGACGTCGAAAATCTCGTCGATTTGGTAGCCGCTGAAGAGGATACCCTTGCCAATGCGGCGCATCTTGCGGGCAGAGTTGTCGGTTCCCCAAAGTTCGTCGGCAATAGCCTTAACCTCGGCATCGGCCATCGGATAGTTCTGCAAACTTGGCGACTGCGAAGGTTTTGGACCGAGCACTACAGCACCATCGAGAATGAGCTGCTTGATTTTCTTGAGCACCTCAGGGCGCATCTTGTCGGTAGGAGGCAGCACAAGCAGACGATATTTCGAGCCATGAGGCAACGTGAGCGAATGGTCGGCGCCGGCTTTGAGATTCTGCTCAATAACCTCGGCGTTGATATAATCGTATTGATAGCCTTTCGGAAGGGCCGGTTCGGTGATACCGGTCATCACCGGAACATCCTCACCAATGAAGTAAGCCACATCGGCCACATAATTGCCTTGCTGCAGCATCATATTACAACGCTTAACATAGTCGGTAAACTGGTACAGCTGTGAGTACCAGGTGTTTTTGCGGTTGAATTCGTTGCCGAACGGGCAATTGAAACCGGGGATAGAGGTTTCATCGGGCTGCGACACATAAAGGTGGAGCAGAGTGTTGTTGATACCCTCGGTGAAGAATTTGTCTCCTCGCTTCTTCATGTCGCGTGGGCTGCGGCAATACTCAGGGCCACCGCAGGTGAACGATTCGGCCGATACAAGGCGCTTGCCATAGATATGTGCAGCCGACGATGCGGCGCGGTTCTCTATGTCGCCGAGCGAACCTTCGCTCCAGAATTCGCCGCCCACTTCGTCGGACTGACCGCCATACTGGAGGAATTCGCCGGGATATCCCCAGTGGCCATACGATTCGAGCCACATGTGGAAGCCATCCTTATGAGCAATCTTGCTCAAAGCACCGATATGGTCGTAGGCCAGACGGTCGGCAATCATTCGGCGAAGGTCCCAAAGGAAACGGTCCGATTTCTCAGAGCTTTCCACCACTTGGCCAGAGAAAGTGAGCAGATACGGGGTTGGGTCGTAACCAAAGTGTTTGGTGAAGTATTCCACGAAGTCGTCGCCATAGTTCTGAGTTGCTTTTTCGTAGCTGTCGCACACAATCACCTTCCAAGTCTTGCGGTCCTCGGCGGGCACATGGCGCATAATGTCGCCAATGTAGCTGTCGTAGTGATGCTGGAGGGCTTCCTGGTTCCAACGGTCAACCTCCAGGCCACGGCCGTCGCCGTCGAGTGCCGGAGCGTTGCATATGTTGGTCGGGGCCATATACATTCTCACCACTTTCCAGTCGCCTTTAGGGAATTTGTATGTCAGACGGTCGCCGTCAAGGTGCTTTGTGATGTCGATAACCTCGGCAGCCGAGGGGATGCCCCTCTTGTCGTAGCTAACGTTGGTGCTCCATTTATAGTCGTGCCAATATGGCTGCGGGGTCTGGTGCATCTTGGCGAGGATTTTCTCGCTGTACTGCTCAACCACAGGCTCTTCTGACATGGTTATTTCCTTTGCACGGAAATCCTTTGCGCTCTCAATGTCGATGCGGAATTCCTGAGCGGCAACTTCGGGGATTGAGAAAGTAACCGGGGCTTTCATGTCGTAGCCCACCTCGATGCCGAGGTTGGTACGGTTGAGGACGAAGCTGCGCACTTCGTCCCACTTACCGTCCTTCAGGGCTTTCACGCTTATGTTCGAGCTTGCTGTATTGTCAACGAAAATGCTTATTGAGCGAAGAGTGAATCCTTTCTTGGTTGGCTTAATAGAAATCGACGATTTTCCTTTCTTCACTTCAGCCATGGTGGCCGGGTTAGCATCGAAAGCGTTGGCCACTCCATCCACGCCCTGTGCGCTCACCTGGTCGACAGAGCCAGTGATTGTAGCGAAGGCACCCTTGGCTCGATATGCCAGCACTTTTACATTCTCAAGAAAGTTGTCGGGATGGGCAAACTCAATGGTCCGTGTCTTCCCACCCTTCACTGTCTGTGTCTGCGAGGCAAGATAGCGCATCGACTGCTCGGGTTTCACCCATGGACCGCCGGCCTGGCTCCATCCCGGTCCGTTGAAAATACCAATCTCGATGCCTTCTTCGGTAGCGGTCTTCAATGCTGCATGCATGATGTCGTACCACTCGGGTGTCTGGCAATAAACGGGGCCGCGCGGAGCCTCGTTAGCGTCGAGACCCTGCCAACCGATGAATGCGCGGTTGATGCCGGCTTGTTTCATCGACTTAACGTCGTTAATGACTCCTTGCTTAGAGACATTTCCCGAAATCCAATACCAGTAACATGATGTGATGACATCTTTAGGCGACACAAATGCCGACTTCAGTTCGGCGTCGCTCTTGTCCTGTGCAATGAGGGCAGCAGGAAGAAGCATCGATGCCATGACTAATGAAACTATCTTGTTTCGCATATTCTGAGGTTAATAGGTTAATCTTTCGTTTGGTTTAGTTTGGCAACAGTTGCAAAAGGGCAATTCGGTTTGTGCTTGGTTGCGTTATCGCTTTATTCCGCTAAAATTACAACATTTTTGTTGCATACGCATCAAAAAACAACCTTGAATTTCAGAAAACACGCAAAAAAGCATTCACACACAACAGTCGGCCCACTTGAAGTCGATATCACAATCCACACATACCCAAGATTGTCCTGGGCAAACGATTTTATGTTCATGTTAGGCAAAGCATCGCGTTGGGTAAGTTTTGCTGAAGAATGTGGAACAAAAAAGCCCAAAAAGAGAAATAATAAGCAAAGTTTGGCAATGATTTTCATTAAAAATGTATATTTTTGCGTTATGTAAAAGACATCGAGATAATTAAGGTGCAAAGGCCGCCAGTCTACCCGCAAAATGAGTTTCATAGCTCACGATGCTACAAATATAAAGTGTATTTTTGAGGGCTGGACCACGGAAAACGTGATTTGCAACATATGTGCAAATGTTTGGAACAATTATTAAAACCGTAGGCTCGATGAGGAAAAATTTTGTACGAAAGAAAAACTTTAAGGGCAAATATTATCGTTCTTTTGCAATATCAAATTTTTAGTTGACCTGTAACAACCATTTATAAAACTAAACCATAATGCATATAAATTTACACAAGGCATTGCTACTGCTGGCAGCCATTGCAACATCGATGGCAATAAACGCAAGCACCGACGAGATTAAGGAAAGCTACATCTCGCCAACCCGCATTGTATGGATGTCGGACAACTCGGGAGAGTTTATCAAAGGAGCCGATAATCTGCTGAAACTGTTCTGCGGACAGGTAGCAGTGGCCGACCCCGTGAGCACAGAGTTACGCAGCACCGACAACCACACTGCATCGATTCTGCTCGATTTCGGCAAGGAAATTCACGGAGGCATCGAAATATCCTCAGCCATCCGCGACATCCAAAAGCAGGTTAAGATACACCTCTGCTTCGGAGAATCAGTTACCGAGGCATTGAGCAGTGTGGCCGATGGGAAGAACCCATACAATGCAACCAACGAGCACTCTCTGCGTGACTTTGACGCATTCATGCCCTGGTTGGGATCGGTACGCTTCGGCAACACAGGATTCCGCTTTGTGCGCATCGACTTGCTCGACACCGATATGACATACACGCTGCGGCACATCCGCGCCATTGCACGCGAACGCGACATCCCTTATCTGGGGTCGTTTGAGTGCAGCGACAAGCGGCTGAACGAAATATGGCAGACCGGAGCCTACACAGTGAAGCTAAACATGCAGGAATATCTGTGGGACGGTATCAAGCGCGACCGCCTTGTTTGGGCAGGCGACATGAATCCCGAAGTGATGGCCATCAACACCGTGTTCGGAGCCAACGAGGTGGTAAACAAGAGCCTTGACTTCTCTGTTGACGACACTCCGCTGCCCGGATGGATGAACGGAATGTGCCCTTATTCGCTCTGGTGGCTCATAAACCAATGGCAAGTATATCTGTATCAAGGCAACAAGGAATATCTGGAAAAGAACCACGAATATATAAAAGGACTTGTAAAACAAATCAGCAAAAGCATTAAGCCCGACGGCACCGAAGCACTTTATGGTGGCACCCGATTCCTCGACTGGCCTACTTCGGAAAATCCGGAAGTAATACACAGCGGCTTGCAAGGTCTGACAGTGCTGGCCATGAACGCTGCTGCCGAAATAGGCAAATCATTGGGCGACAAAGAACTGGAAGAACTGGCCAAAGGCGACCTTAAACGCCTAAGAAAGGTGAAAGTTGACGGATACGGCAACAGTCAGGCCATATCGATGAAAGTGCTGGCCGGAATAAGCCAGGACGAGAAAAAAGATGTACAAAAACTGCTCGACAACGGTGTGGAAGCATTCTCAACATTCTTCGGCTACTATATGCTGGAGGCAATTGCCAAAGGCGGCAAATACGAAGAAGGAATGGAAATGATATCGAAATACTGGGGTGCAATGCTCGACCTCGGCGCCACTACATTCTGGGAGGAACTCGTATACACCGATGCCCTGAAGGCCGGACGCATCGACGAGATTGTCCCCGAAGGCAAATTCGACATCCACGCTCACACTGGAAAATACTGTTACATTGGCCTTCGCCACAGTTTGTGCCACGGATGGTCTGCAGGTCCGACAATCTGGCTCACACGCCACGTATTGGGAATCTACCCTACCGAACCGGGCTGCAAGACCCTTGTGGTGGAGCCCCACCTTGGCAACCTGGAATATGCAAAAGGCACATTCCCTACCCCTTATGGAGTGGTTACAGTAAGCCATACCAAGAACAAAGATGGCAAAGTAATAAGCAAAATAGATTCCCCCAAGCAGATTACAGTCATTTTAAAGTAATGCCGGATTATCCCATCCGGCAACGGCTTGGACAATCATTTTTTGTTAAGCGAAAACAAGGTTGAAGGGTAAATCGAACAACCTTTCCTTGATCTTCTTTATCATATATATGTATTATTGTTATTTGGGTGAGTGCTATCGGCGAGTGATTCGCCGATAGCATTTTATTTATCTCCTACTCGAAACCGCGTATTTCCCGTTTTTTCGCTAAATTTGCACTCGAAAATGCCAAGCAAGCACGTCATACCAGTCTTGGCACAGAAAACTAAGGAAACTGAATGACTCGATACATTATTCTTGCAACAATAGCCCTCTGCGCACTCCTGTCATGCCACAACAACTATTCGGAAACCGTTACCATACGGCGTATGCCCGACCGTGCACCGACACTGACCCTTCAGGCCAACCGCGTTATCGATTCCACCAAAGTGCACGCTTTCAGGGTGAAATACATCAGATCGTTCGGCCGGATCTTCTGCGACAACAACGATGCACATCTGGAATGTGTAACCGCAAAGGGGATTGCGCCAATTACCGACCTACGCTCGGCATATAATGTCAAATTGCCTATCAAACGGGTGGAAAGCTGTCCGGATTTCGCAATCGACTCTCTCACCCACTCGCTGCCGTTTCTGCAGCCCGAGGCCCTGCAACTGCTCCACGATATCGGCCGCTCGTTCAGCGACAGCATCGAGAAACGCACCGGACACCGATACAGAATTGTAGTAACCAGCCTGCTGCGCACTTCGGGCTCAATTGCGAAGCTGCGCCGCCGAAACCGCAACGCTGTTGAGAATTCATCGCATCAATATGGTCGCACTTTCGACATCAGTTACGCCAACTATATGCCCGACGACTCCACCTTCGTAATAAACCAAGAATGCATGAAGCACCTGCTCGGAGGCGTTCTCAACGACTTGCGTAACCAACAGAGATGCCTCGTGAAATATGAGCGCCGACAAGGATGCTTTCATATCTCCACCCGATAAAAGCACTGCCCGACGTATTCGCCGGGCAGCTCAATTCTAACCAATCATTTTATTATTCCCTCAAAAGGTATGTTATCGCTTGCGTGGCTGCTTCTTGGTGGCTGAGGTTACCTTTGCGTTGCCGCTGTAGGTTATATCACCAGGTCCCTCAATCGACGAGGTGAGCGACGACTGCGCATTACAACAAATGCTGCCGGTGCCGTGCACCGATGCCTTAACCGCTACAGCTGCCATCTTGAAAGCCTTGATGCAACCGGTGCCGTTAATCGTATAGTTGGCAGTCGATGTTGTGCCTTGCAGCTCCACGTCGCCCGTGCCGACCACGTCGCAAACGAGAGCATCAGTTTTAACTCGTTTCATCTCAATCGAGCCAGAGCCACTGAGCGATACCGAAAGCGACTGAGCTCCTACACTCCCAACCTCAATGTCGCCGCTGCCAAAGGCCGAGCAATTGATGTTTGCAGCATCAATCAAGGCAATCTTCGTGTCGCTTGAACCACGGACACTCAAGTTAATATCCTTTGTGGCACGCAACTGCCCTATTTCGAAATCGCCTGAACCTGCGGCATTTAAATTGCAGTTAACGGCCGAAGCACTCTTCACCTTCACATCGCCCGAGCCATGCATGTCGATGCTGAATTCATCGGTAATGACTGCTCCACCAACACTCATGTCGCCCGAACCATTAAAATCGAGGCTACACTTCTTGGCACTGATGGCTGCTGTTTCAAAATCACCCGAGCCATGAAGCAGTCCGGCAAACGATTCCTCATTAAGCGGCGATAGAATCTTCATATCGCCAGAACCTGTCAATGAGGCACTCACCAGGTGGCGCGACGAAACCTTCACCACCAGACTTGGCTTGTTAATACCATAGTTAATGGAAACTCCTTTTTGCATTGCCAGCTGTAACGTCGTCCCTACAAGTTTTACCTCAAGCAGCGGAACAATATTGTCGGGGCCCGAAACCACCACCAACGGCTCACCATAGGAATATTCAACATCGAACGCCCCAACGGCACTCAGTCCTTTAAAATCCTTCACGTTGTAGATCTTTTTAAGAACCTTTTCGCTTGCTGTAACATCTTTTGCCGAAATCTGCACCGATGCTGCTATCGCTACCATTACCATTGAAATAATTGCAACTAAACGTTTCATATCGTTGTCTGTTTTTTTGTTGTTTATGATTCTTTGTCGTTTCTATAAATTAGACTAACCATTCGACAAAAAAGTTGCAACTTCACCAAAAAAATTTCCACTATCGCATTAATAACCTAATTGCCAGATACTTGCAGTAAGACACTATACTTTTCCCTTCCCGCGAACTTTATGATTTGGCACGCATGAGCCGTGCCGAAATCTTTCGGTAAACACACATCCACAGCATCGGGATTCCCACCCCGGCAATTGTGTAAAGCACCCAGAACAAGTCGTCGTTACGATAATGAATCACCATGTGGCAACCTATCTGAGCAAAGTCAAGATTGTAGACGGCTATCTTTAACAAGCTCACCAGCTTGAACGAAGCTATATGGAACACATAGATATATACCGACATATCTCCACACATAACGAGGAAACGCCTAAGGATGCCGCCACGCGAATCGATAACCTTCGACACATGATGTACCATAAGGAAGCCGATGGTACCGGTGATGGGCAGCGTAAGCACATCTATCGGCTTGGGTTTGAGGTTCATGCCTGCGCAATGCAGCCATGCTGCACCTATCAACAATGCCAGATATGCCAATGTGAGCGCCCAGTGCTCGCGGATGCGCTGCTCGTAGGTGCGATAAAGCACACCAATGGCAAAGAATGCAACGCCCCACACTTCGCGGATACCGCCCTGAACCACAGTTACTATCTTCACATTGTTCGATATCTTGAACAGCGCGAATGCCAACGCTGCCAGAAGTATGAGCCACACAGCCCTGACGCCTTGCATTCGCGGCACATGGCGCTCAACGAGCAAATCAAGCACCAGAAACAGTATGCTCGACAACAGCAATGCCCTGAAAAACCAGAACGCACCGGCCATGAATTCGTCGTATCCTCCCATCGAGAACACTATGGCACTTATGCGGAATGCCATGTCGTGCCACGTATAAGGGTGCAGCACGCCTCCCTCCCAGTTGCCATACTGTTCGTTGAGAATGCCAAAATAGAACAACACATTGTGGAGCAGCAGAAACAGTACACTCCACTTTACAAACGGCACATAAAGTCCTTGGAAACGCTTCACCACAAACGTCCACGGGTCGGACAGGTACTTACGGCTGAAGAAATAGCCGGCTGCAATGAAAAACACCGGCATATGAAACAAATAGATGAAATTGCAGAGCATACCGGGGCATTCGGCATGCCCTATCACCATCAGTATGATGGCAATGCCCTTGCATATCGACAAAACGGTGTTCCGGCCTGGTGTAGCCACTGTTGTGGTCATATTTCGTAAGGATACTTAATGTCCCACAGGAAAAGTGCGTGACCGGGCATCGATGTGCCGGCTGCGCATCGGTCCTTGCGCTCGATAATCTCACAAAACTGCTCTTCGGTTATGCGTCCACGACCCACCTCGATGAGTGTGCCCACCACAGCACGCACCATATTGCGCAGAAAACGGTCGGCAGTGATTGTGAACACCCACCGGCCATCGTCGATGCGTTCCCACTGTGCATAATCCACACGGCAAATGTTGGTTTTGGCATCAGAATGCAGTTTGCTGAAGCTGGTAAAGTCGCTATACTCCAGCAGTCGAGCGGCAGCACGGTTCATAGCCTCGAAATCGAGGTCGTAATGGCATTGCCAACTGAAATAGTAGGCAAAGGGCGAGCGCTCTACATCTACAAAATACTTGTATGTACGTGCCACGGCATCGAAGCGGGCATGCGCCTCGGGATGCACCGGACGAATGTCGTACACGGTGATGTCGCGTCCCACAATGCTGTTGATTTTGTGTATGTAGTTGGCAGTGTTATCAGGGTCGAAGGGTCGCTCAAGGTCGAAATGGGCATACATGGTGCGGGCATTCACACCGGCATCCGTACGTCCGGCGCCGGTAACCGACAGCCTGTAGCGGAACACCTTGCGAAGCGCATCCTCAACCACCGTCTGCACCGAGATATCGTAAGGCTGGCTTTGCCACCCATGAAAATAGGCACCGTTATATGCCAGCCTGATAAAGTATCGCTGTGCCATCGCAGATATAGGTTAGTCGCGCTCCAGATATGTGTATCCGTAAAGGCCCGAGCGGTAATTGCTTACAAATTCACGGCCTTCTTCAGGGGTTATCTTGCCATCCTTCATTGCCGATGTCACCCACGTCTCCACGTTGCGCACCAGTTTTTTCGGGCTGTATTGAACATAGTCGAGCACCTCTGCCACCGACTCGCCGTCGATTATCTGCTCAATTTCGTAGCCATCCTTGTCAACACTGATATGCACAGCATTGGTATCGCCAAACAGGTTGTGCATATCACCCAGAATTTCCTGATAGGCTCCCACCAGGAACACTCCTATATAGTACGGTTCATTAGTCTTCAGAGTGTGAACAGGCAGTGCCGATGCAGCTCCGTGAACCGAGATAAAGTTGTTGATTTTTCCGTCGCTGTCGCAGGTGATATCCTGAAGAGTAGCATAATGGGTTGGTTTCTCGTCGAGTCGCGAAATAGGCATGATTGGGAAAATCTGGTCGATGGCCCATGAATCGGGAAGCGACTGGAACAACGAGAAGTTGCAGAAATATTTTTCGGGCAACATTCGGGCCACCTTCTTCAACTCTTCCGGAGCATGCTTTATGGCCGATGTGATTGAACTTACCTCGCGCGCAATCGACCAGAACAGTTTCTCAATCATGGCGCGGGTGCGCAAATCAAGCAGTCCGAGGCTGAACAGGTCGAGAGCCTCCTCGCGTATCTGAAGGGCATCGTGCCAGCTCTCGAATATTCGCGGCTGATTGAGTTTGTCGTATATGTCGTAGAGTTCACGGGCCAGTTCATGCTCGTCCTCGCCCACCTCATCGTTATCGTTCCATTCGGGCAGATGAGTGGTTTCGAGCACCTCAAACACCAATATCGAATGATGAGCAGTGAGCGAACGTCCCGATTCGGTGATAATGTTAGGCTGCTTCAACCCGTTTTTCTCGCACACATCAACGAGCGACGATACCGAGTCGTTGACATACTCCTGAATGGAATAGTTCATGCTACTCTCGCTTGCGCTGCTTCGTGTGCCGTCGTAGTCAACGCCCAGGCCACCGCCTATATCAACGAAATCAATGTCGAAGCCAATCTTGCTCAGCTGCACATAGAACTGACATGCTTCGCGCAGGGCATTCTTTATGCGGCGTATCTTGGTAATCTGGCTGCCAATGTGGAAATGGATAAGCTTGAGGCAGTCCTGCATCTTGGCCTGCTGCATATAGTCGAGAGCCTCGAGCAATTCGCTCGAATTGAGGCCAAACTTGCTCTGGTCGCCACCCGATTCTTCCCATTTTCCGCTGCCGGAACTCGACAACTTGATTCTGATTCCCACATTCGGGCGTATGTTGAGGCGTTTCGAAATGTCGGCAATAAGTTTCAGCTCGTTGAGTTTCTCTGCCACGATGTATATGCGGCGGCCCATCTTTTGTGCCAGCAACGCCAGCTCTATATAGTCCTCATCCTTGTAGCCGTTGCACACAATCACCGAGCGCTCGTCGATGTTAAGCGCAAGCACTGCATGAAGCTCAGGCTTTGAACCGGCTTCCAGCCCAATGTTGAACTTCTTTCCGTGCGACACGATTTCCTCAACCACGTGCCGCACCTGGTTAACCTTGATAGGATAAATGATAAAATTCTGCGCCTTGTAGTTATACTCCTCGGCAGCCTGCTTGAAGCAGCGGGAGATTTTCTCGATACGATTGTCGAGGATGTCGGGGAAACGCAGCAGCACCGGCGCCGATATGTCGCGCACCTGTAACTCGTCCATGACATCTTTCAAATCTACTGAAGCATAACCATCGCGAGGTGTCACCGTTACGTGCCCTTTTTCGTTTACCGAAAAATACTTCAGGCCCCATCCGCCGACATTATACAGCTCGCTGCTGTCTTCAATACGCCATTTTCTCATTTCGTTCTATTCAAATTAATGCAGTTAACTATTACGATATTATTCCGTTTTTTAGGTTATTATTAATTAAACGACAAAAATAACGAATTTTTCCAATATTCCGACAATTATGGCAAAAAGCATGCATTTCGGCAGTATCATTTTGCCAACATAGATAACGGTACATGCCGAGCCCACACTCCAAAGCAGAAACACCCGGCCATAGCCTTCATACAAACGGTTACGCGTGCGCGATATCATCGTTGCTATCAGCTCGATGCTCTCTTTTTCATTAATTTTCTGTTCTTCCATAATTGTTTCTATCGTTTTATTTGTCAACTACATCGCAACTGTAAAGTAGTTTATTTTATAAACCGAATTTTTCCTCCATTTTTTTCGAAAATTTTGCAGTGCCGCCAAGTTAGAGTAACTTTGCACAGCAAAATCAACAAGGTAACGTACACTGTGCACCGCTACATTCGATGCCTCTGGTCACGGCACCGCGTTATAACAAACAACAAAGCAATGCATCCACTCAACGAATCAGACCTTACATATAAGGCGAGCGAATTTCCAAAACGTCTGTTCATCGAAACCTACGGCTGCCAAATGAACGTGGCCGACAGCGAAGTGGTGGCCTCGGTGATGAAAATGGCCGGATACGGCCCCACCGACACCATCGACAACGCCGACGCTGTGTTTCTGAACACATGCTCAATACGCGACAATGCCGAACAACGCATTTTCTCGCGTCTTCAACAGCTGAACGTTGTTCGCAAGAAACGCAGCAACCTGATTATCGGTGTAATTGGCTGCATGGCCGAACGAATAAAGGAGACTCTCATCAACGACTATCAGGTGAACCTGGTGGCCGGACCCGACTCATATCTGCAACTGCCCGACCTGATTGCAAGCGCCGAGGCCGGACACAGAGCCATAAACGTGGAACTGTCAACCACCGAGACCTACCGCGACATTATTCCATCGAGAATCGGTGGCAGCAAAATCAGCGGATTCATAAGCATTATGCGCGGCTGCAACAACTTCTGCTCATACTGCATTGTACCCTACACCCGCGGTCGCGAACGCAGCCGCGAGCCAGAAAGCATCCTCAACGAGCTGCGCGACCTGCAGGCCAAGGGTTTCAAGGAGGTTACGTTGCTCGGACAAAACGTAAACTCCTACCGCTACCAGTATACCGACGGACGTACAGTTGACTTTGCGTCGCTGCTTGCAATGGTGGCCGATGCCGCTGCTCCAATGCGCGTTCGATTCACCACCTCGCACCCAAAGGACATGTCCGATGAGATTATCGCAACCATAGCCTCACGCCAAAACATCTGCAACCACATACACCTGCCCGTGCAATCGGGCAGCAACAGCGTGCTCAAGGACATGAACCGGAAATACACCCGCGAATGGTATCTCGACCGTATTGCCGCCATCCGCAAGGCTATTCCCGACTGCGGCATCAGCACCGACATGTTCACCGGATTCCACAACGAATCAGAAGAGGATTTCGAGCAGACACTTTCGCTGATGCGCCAGGTGGGTTTCGATTCTTCGTTCATGTTTAAATACTCGGAGCGTCCGGGCACTCTGGCCTCGAAAACCATGCCCGACAATGTACCGGAAGAGGTTAAAATCGACCGTCTGAACCGCATGATTGCCCTGCAGAACCAACTGTCGCTCGAGAGCAACCTCCGCGACGTAGGCAAGACGTTCGAGGTGCTAACCGAAGGACGCTCGAAGCGCTCGGCCGACGACCTCTTTGGCCGTACACAGCAAAACAAGGTGATTGTGTTCCCTGCCAACGGGCACCATGCCGGCGAATTCATCAAAGTGAAGGTGAACAGCGCCTCATCGGCCACTCTGATTGGTGAAATTGCCGAATAATCAGACATATATCAAACCAATACATGGCCGGAGGGGTTCTTTACTGCTCCGGCCTTAAATATTAAGTATATATTATGGGAAATGACAAAAATGAGAAGACACAGCTTCCGGCTCTGTGGAACAGCAACTATGTGAAAGTGTGGATAGCCAACTTCTTGCTGTTCTTCGCTTTCTACATCCTCACACCTCTGCTTCCGCTTTTTATGCGCGACGTATTCAATGCCGACAAGGCAGTCACCGGTATTGTGCTGTGCGGCTACACTCTAACAGCCCTGCTTGTCAGGCCTTTCAGCGGATTCATCGTCGACAGCTTTCCGAGAAAGACGGTGCTGCTGTTCTGCTACTTCTTTTTCGCACTACTGTTTGCCGGGTATTTCATCACCGGCTCAATGATTATATTTGCCATCATACGCACCATGCATGGTGCTCCTTTCGGAGCCACCACAGTGGCCAACTCCACAATGGCCATCGACGTGCTTCATCCGCAACGACGCGCAGAAGGCATCGGATACTACGGTCTGAGCAACAACATTGCCATGGCAATAGGGCCTTCGGTAGGACTATACATTTATAACTACGCACAGGATTTCAACCTCATCTTCGCCTTGTCGCTCATCTCGGCATTTGCCGGTTTTGCAATCAACACCACCCTTCATCCTCGGCAACGCCCCATCTGCCGGCCTCAGCGAAGCATTTCGCTCGACCGTTTCTTCCTGCTCAGCGGCTGGAGCGAAGGCATCACAGTGGCTGCGCTATCGTTCTCGTTCGGCGTGGTATCAACCTATCTTGCTATCTACAGCCGCGAGGTGATGCACATTGAAGCCGGGACAGGAACATTCTTCATGCTCCTTGCAGTGGGGCTTATTGCATCGCGACTTGTAGGCAGCCGTTCGCTGCGGCAAGGGAAGATTGTAAAGAACGCTTCAATGGGAATGGCACTGTCGATGTTTGGCTACCTGATGTTCGTAGCCTTGCCGAACCAGTGGGGCTATTATGGAGCAGCCCTGATTATCGGACTTGGCAACGGACACATGTTCCCGGCAATGCAAACCATGTTTATCAACCTTGCCACCAACGACCGGCGCGGAACTGCCAACTCCACACTGTTGTCGATGTGGGACGTAGGCATCGGCTTGGGGATAGTGCTCGGAGGAGCGTTTGCCGAGCATTTCGGCTACACAGCCGCCTTCTGGATGTCATTTGCCGTGAATATGGCCGGAGTGTTGTTCTTCTTCATTTACAGCCGCCGCAACTATCTTGCCCACCGTCTGCGCTAAAGCAATCAGCCCCGCGCGCCATCATGGCACACGGGGCTGATTTTATATTACTAAAACCGTAGAAATCAATATCCTGGATTCTGCTGCGAGGCTATAGCCGGATTGGCATTGATTTCGTCCTGCGAAATGGGAAGCACAATCTTGTAGAAAGTGCGGTCGATGCTCTTCTCGCGGGTGCTAACCGGCACGCTCATGAAATCGTCGTTAAACTCAATGGTGCGGTTAAGGCGAATCATGTCGAAGAAACGGTTGCCTTCGCCGAAAAGTTCCTTACTGCGCTCATCAAGAATCATATCATCGGAAATTGTCGAAGCATCTGCAGGTGCCAAATGCGGAGCACGGCAACGAACGGCATTAAGATACTCTGCAGCCTTGTCGGCGCCTGCCGAGGAATGCAAAGCCGCCTCGGCAGCAATGAGATAAACCTCCGAAAGGCGCAGAATCTTGATGTTTACAGCCGATGCAGTGGCTTTGCCGTCGCCCGAGAGCGAAGTGCCGCCGATATATTTATAGCAGGCACCTGAACGCGGAATGTCGGTATCATACCAATATTCGTCGTTGTCCATCACAGCCCAACGCACATCGTCGGGGTCCTCGCCAAGGCGGTCAAGGAAATAATCACTTGCAAGGAACCATCCCTGTGCTCCCGACTTATGGCCATAGCGCATATAGTAGTAGCCGAGCGAAGCCGAGCCGAGGTCGGCCTCTTCTGGTGTAATGGCAAGTTCGAGCAGCGATTCAGAGCCAAACTGTTTGCTCCACGAGTCAGCCCAATCCTCTGGCTTGTAAAGCGAATACTTTCCGCTGGATATCACCTCGTCAGCAGCTTTAAGAGCTCCCTCATAGTCCTCCATATACAGTTTCACTTTTGCGGTGAGTGCCACAGCGGCATAATAACTCATAAAACCGTCGCGGGTCGACTTGTCGTCGGCCATAAGGCTAACCGCAGTGTCAAGGTCGGAAAGAATCTGCGCATAGGTGTCCTTCACCGATGCTCGTGTAGGCTGAGCTGTTGCCTCGATTGGCTCGGTAACCACCGGCACTCCGTACGAATCCTTGTTGTAGTTGTATGGCAGGCCATACAGGCGAACGAGGTCGAAGTAGAACAAGGCGCGCAGCGCATAAGCCTGGCCTTTAACATAGGAGAAATCCTCATTTGAGTCGGCATCCTCAACCAGCGCAATATTATTGAGAAGGGTGTTCACCTGAAGCACACAATAATAACCTTGGCGCCAGAACGCCGAGTAGCTGCCGCTGTTGGCAGTATGGTTGAAGCTGTAAAGGGCATCGTTGCCACGACCGGCCGAATAGATGGTGAGGTCGCCACCCTTTGCATCGGCATAGAGCAGGAAATTACGGCCATAATAGCTCGACGAGGTCATGGCACGCATAATGCCGTTCATAGCCACCTCTGCATCGGCAACAGTGGCCACAGCGCCATCGGCCGAGCCCGACTGAGTGGGCTGCATGTCGAGAAAATCGTCGCACGACACCAATACCGATGAAATAAGCATTGCTAATGCTGCTATATAAATCTTTTTCATTGTCAATCAATTTTAAAATTTCAATTCAATACCGAAAACGAAAGTCTTTCCCAGAGGTGTTTCCCAACCTCGAGTGCCATATTCATTCACTTCGGGGTCGGCATCCTTATATTTTGAGAATGTGAGCAGGTTGCTGCCGCTGAAGAATACACGGGCATCCTTAATCAACGCCTTGTTGACAACCGATTTAGGCAGGTTGTAGCCCAGCGATAATGTCTTCAGGCGCAGGTAGCTGGCATTGTGTATGTGGCGGGTGCTGTATTCCATTGCATCGGTAAGGTCGAGGCCGGAAATGGCAGGCTCGGTGCCGTCAGGGTTCTCCGGTGTCCAAAGATTCTTGCAATAGTTGTCGGAGCGGATACGTTCCCAGTAGTAACCGTCGTCGGCTACATCCTTATAGGCACCATCGTAAAGCTGTCCGCCAATCTTATATGTGAAACCGAGCGACAACGAAATACCCTTGTAGGAAACGGTGGTGTTAAGACCGCCATACACCTTTGGAGTGGCATTACCGATGATAGTGTAGTTTGCGTTGTCGTAGTCGTAAGTGGCACCACGGCCGTTGTAGATGAAGTCGCCGGCAGTGTCGTCGTCAGGGTCGTTGACATAGTAAACACTCTTGCCGTTTGAACGGTCGACACCGGCCCATTCAAGGCCATAGAACGACAGTGTGGGCGAACCCTCACGATATACATACTGTGCGCGGTCGTCGCCGCCGGTCGGGTCGTACCAGATTATATCGGCACCGCCGTAGAGTTCCTTCACCTTCGACGACAGGAAAGTGGCATTCACACTTGCCGACCACAGCCAGTCGCCTTTGCTGATGATGTCGCCCCCGATTTCAATTTCCAGGCCGTGGTTGTTGATGCGGCCGATGTTCTGCAGAGTAGAAGTGAAACCGGTAACCTGTGAAATGGGCACATCCTGCAACAGGTTCTTCGAGTCGCGGTTGAAATATTCGATGGTACCGTGCAAACGATTGTCGAGCATGGCGAAGTCGATACCGATGTTGGTGTTGTAGCTTGTTTCCCACGAGAGGTCATCGTTACCGATAGAGGTAACGGCACCACCGGGATTACCCATATACTTAGTAGAGTAGTTAATGAGGCTCATATAGCCATAGAGGTCGGTTGGCAGAGTACCATTGACACCATACGATGCACGCAAGCGCAGGCTGTTGATGACATCGACATCGGCCATGAAACGTTCCTTGTTGATGTTCCATGCACCGGCTACCGACCAGAAATTACCCCAACGTTTATCCTTGCTCAGACGTGACGAGCCATCGCGGCGATACGAAGCCGAGAGGAAGTACTGCTCGTTGAAGTTATAGTCGAGTTTCGACAGAATCGATGCCATAGAGTTACCCCAAGAATATCCGGCGGCAGTCTGCGTACCGGCAGTCGACACTGTGTGGAGTGTACTCACCGGCAGGTTGGTGCCAGTGGCACGCAGATAGTCGGATGTGTTCTTTTCAGCTTCAAAACCAGCCATTATTCCAATGTTGTGTGCATCGAACAGCGAAACATTGTAATTTGCTGTGGTTGAGCTCACCAGTTTGTTGTATGTGGTACGGTATTCGCTCACATTGCCGTTGTCGGAAGCACCATAGAAGTGGTCGGCACTGTAGTAGATGTGGTCGTTAACCTCGGTACGGTCGTACGAAAGGAGCGAGCGCACATCGAGACCGGGCAACAGATGCAAGGTAAGAGTCTCGGCAGCAAGAAGTTTCGATGTAACCGATTTGTTCTCCCACTCGTTGTCGTAGTAAAATCCGTTGTAAGCATAGCTTCCGTAGCGGCTGGTCCAAGGCAGGCCGGTCTTATAATCGGTAGGCCAATATAGACCCCACAAGAGGTTGCGAGTCTGCATGAAATAGTTAGCGCCGGTGCTCCGGGTATCGTTGTAGCCTTGCTTTTCGGTGCGTGCATACGAGGCGTTTGTGGTGAGTTCCACAATGCTTCCCACTTTCTGGGTGAGGTTAACGCGGCCCGACACACGCTTGAACGAGTTGACGCGCAGACGCCCGTCATCCTTTGTGAACGAGAGCGAGGAGTAGTAGTTTGTCTTGTCGGTGGCACCGCTCACGCTCAGGTCGTAGGTTTGATAAACGGCAGTACGGAAATAAGCCTTGTCCCAGTCGAAATACTTGCCGCCACGGCCAGAATTGTCGTATTCCTCGATGAGCACGTTCTCGCGTGCCAAGATTCCGGTTGTAGAGAACTTGTAGCCGTGCTTGTTGAATTTCTTGTTAAGCTGTTTCAGGGCATAAGCATTTGCATCGGCATCGGAGTCACCCTCGCCGGCAGTAGCATAGTCGTGGAAGACTGTGTAGAGCATGTTTACGTTGTCCTGCACACTTGCAGTCTCGTAGTTGTCGGTGGCCCAAGAAGGGGTGAAACCCACCTCGGCCTTGAACGACACCTCCGGGCGGCCGGTGTTACCTTTCTTGGTGGTGATGAGGATAACGCCATTGGCAGCACGCGAGCCGTAGAGCGATGAAGCAGCAGCATCCTTGAGCACTGATATCGATTCAATGTCCTCAGGGTTGAGCGAGTTCATTATATTGTTTGTAGAGTAAATCTCGCCGTCCATCTGTCCGATATTTCCCGACGAAACAGGCACGCCGTCGATAACATACAGCGGTTCGTTGCCGGCATTCATCGAGCCTACACCACGAATTCGGATTGCCGGTGCAGAGCCTGCCTGGCCTGAATTGTTGGTGAGCTGCAGACCTGCCACCTTACCGTTAAGTGCATTTTCAAAAGTAGTGGTAGGGATGTCCTTGATTGCATCGGCCTTTACCAAAGCCGCCGAACCGGCGTAACTGCTTTTCTTGGCTGTGCCATACGCCACTACAATCACCTCGTCGAGCTCCTCGACTGCCGAAACGAGAGCCACCTTCATCTGCGGCGCAATTGCCGCCTTGACGGGCTTCATTCCCACATAGGTTACATTCACATACTTTGCGTCGGAAGGCACGTTTGAAATAGTGAAACGTCCTTCTGCATCGGTAGTTGAGCCGATTTTTGTGCCATCAACGATAATGGTGGCGCCAATCACCGGTTCGCCCTCGGCTTCGGTAACCACAACACCGGTTATCGACGTCGATTGTGCTCTTGCTGATATGCCTAACAATAGGCTTATGGCCAGCAACACCGAATACTTAATTCTCATAGGGGTTTCTTTTAATGATAAATAAACTCAATAAACTCTCTCTAATTTTTGGCAAATATAATTATTATTTTTCATAATGATAGATTTTCAATGTTTTTCTTTACATTTTTCTTTATTTCTTCCAATTATAGCCCACTTTTTCAATTAATAACTGTAAATTTTATATATTTTTTGATTCATTTACATATTTTCAGCTTACAAAATGCAACCCACATGGCATATAAAATACAAGCCGCTCTGTCGCGCAGTGCGATAGAGCGGCTGTGTATAGATTTCGAAGAAATTAGTCCTTAATTGTCAATGCAATCACAAGCGAAGCGATAACCGAGGCTGCACTTACAATGGTCGATACCACCGACAGCTTGAAGGCGTTGTTCTGGTTGTAGCTCGAATTATCCTGACGTATCTTGTTAGGTTCAACGTAAACCACATCGTTCTGCTTGAGATAGAAATAAGGCGAAGATGTGACATTAGAATCTCCGAGGTTGAGGCGGGCATAGTGCTTCTCACCATCTATCTCGCGGATAACCAGCACATTGCTGCGCTTACCGAATTCGGTGAGGTCGCCGGCCGAGGCAAGAGCATCGAGCACCGAGAATCGCTGACTGCGCACAAGCACCTGACGGGGCTCCTTCACTTCGCCAATAACATTCACCTTGAAGTTAATGAGTTCGGTGCGAACAATGGGGTCGGTAACCTGCTCCGAGATTTTTTCGGTGAGCATTTTGTTGATTTCAGATGTAGTCATGCCGGCCACATGCAGCACGCCAAGCTGCGGAAAAAGGATATTACCATCGGCATCGACGATATAGGTTTGCTGCTGGGGCTGCGTTGTCAATTTATCAGAAACATTTTCCTGTGTAGCCGGATTAGCCAATGGCAGGTTGAAGTGGGCAGTAGCCTGTGGCGAAAGCGATGTCACAGTGATGAAAAGCTCATCCTGGGGGACAATGCGGATTTCGTAGGTCGATGAGCCCATAACACCCTCAGTGGCAGTGCTCAAGTCCTCGAAATAAGCCAGTTTCTCCTTTGTCTTGCACGACACGAGCAACAGAGCTGCACACAGAAGAACTAATTTAATCTTGTTCATATTGTTGTAAATGTTATAGTTTCTAATGAAAATAACGCATCAAGGTTGCAAATATTGTACTACTCAACGTATATCATCTTGCGGGTCATGCCACCGTCGACCACAATGTTTTCGCCATTGATAAAATCGCTGTCGGGGCGACACAGAAACAGGCACACATTGGCAATGTCGTCGGGTTTGCCCACACGCCGCGAAGGATGCTGTGCATGGTCGGCCTCGGTGAGAGCCTCGTAGCCGATGGTTTGAATCCATCCGGGAGATATTGCATTGACAGTAACGTTAACCCCACTCATCGAAGCCATCAGCGAATGGGTGATGGCAGCCACCGCACCTTTCGAAGCCGAATAGCCTATTGTTCCAGGCTCGCTCATGAGATAGCGCGTAGAGCAGATGTTGACAATGCGACCATAGCCGGGAATCTGCGGGAGCGAGCGGCGATGAATGGCCATGAAGCGCGAAGTGACAAACACGGGGCGCAGATTCACGGCAATCAGATGGTTGAAATCGTCGATGGTAGTATCCTCGAGAGGTTTGAACTCACCCACCCCTACGTTGTTGATTATCACATCGACATCACCCCAAAGCGCCACAATGTCGGCAAGGCATTGCTCAAGAGCAGAAGTGTCGGTAACATCAAGTGGATAGAAGCGGGCCCCCAGCTGCTGGGCTGCGGCATTTCCAGCCTTGGAATCGATATCACAGAACGCTACCTGGCAGTTTGCCTTGCGGAATGCAGCAACGATGGCGCGGCCTATACCGTTGGCGCCACCGGTTACAAACACCCTGCGAGGCGGAAAGTTCACCTCTATGCAATCGGGGTGAGTGCGGTACACCACCTTGCGAGCCGCCGATTTGCGGGCAAGCTGTTGCGCCTTGAACTCCTCGTATTTGTTCTCCAGATAGTTATCGGCCATGACAATCAGCTGAGCTGAAGTAATTTACACGTTAAACAAGAAGTGCATTATGTCGCCGTCCTGTACCACATACTCTTTGCCTTCTACGCTCATTTTTCCGGCAGCCTTCACAGCAGCCTCGCTTCCGAGCGCTACAAAGTCGTCGTACTTGATAACCTCGGCGCGGATGAAGCCACGCTCGAAGTCGGTGTGGATTACACCGGCGCACTGCGGAGCCTTCGAGCCCTTGCGATATGTCCAGGCGCGCACCTCGTCGCTTCCGGCGGTGAGGAATGTTTCGAGATTGAGCAAGCTGTAAGCCTTCTTGATGAGACGATTAACACCCGATTCCTCGAGACCGATTTCGTTCAGAAACATCTGACGCTCCTCGAATGTATCGAATTCGGCAATCTCGCTTTCGGTTTTGGCGGCTATAATCAGCACTTCTGCGCCTTCCTTATCGGCGGCCTCGCGCACGGCATCAACATACTTGTTTCCGGCAACAGCCGAGTCGTCGTCGACATTGCACACATACATCACCGGCTTGTTTGTGAGCAGGAAGAGGTCGCGGGCATAGCGTTGCTCATCCTTGCCGTCGAAGCTCACTGTGCGAGCCGGAAGGCCTTGCTCGAGAGCCTCCTTGTATTGACGGAGCACCTCATACTGCATCTTGGCCACCTTGTCGCCACCGGTCTGGGCTTGTTTCTGCACCTTTGCAATACGGCTGTCGATGCTTTCGAGGTCCTTTAACTGAAGTTCGTAGTCAATGATTTCCTTATCGCGGATAGGGTCGATGGTACCGTCAACGTGAGTGATATTGTCGTCGTCGAAACAGCGAAGCACGTGAAGGATGGCATCGGTTTCACGAATATTGGCCAGGAACTTGTTGCCGAGGCCTTCACCCTTCGATGCACCCTTCACCAAGCCGGCAATATCAACTATTTCAACCGTTGTGGGGATTACTCGCTGTGGATTGCAAAGCTCGGCGAGCTTGTTCAAGCGCTCGTCGGGCACAGTGATAACGCCCACATTAGGTTCGATAGTGCAGAAAGGGAAATTAGCCGACTGCGCCTTGGCATTCGACAAGCAATTGAAAAGAGTCGACTTACCGACGTTCGGCAGACCGACGATACCACATTTAAGTGCCATATCTTTGTTATATTTTATTCTGTTTTACGGGACTGCAAAGTTACTGCAAACGGCGAAGAAATGCAAGCATTTGGCAGTGACGTCGAAAAAGATAGCCACAAATTACAGTTAACCGACGTTTATGGCTATATTTGCACGGTAACAAATACATATTGAATTATGCGCAACATTCTATTCATAGCCTTGGCAATACTGGGCATAGCGGTGGGCAATGCTGCCCTCAACCGAGTGGAAATAGGGGCGACGGCCACTGCCACCACCTTCTCGAAAGTCAACACAATATACGTTATCAGCGGCGATGTGAAGCTCTCGGGCACAGTGAGCATCGGCGCCAACAGCATATTACAGTTCGACGGCGGCACACTCTCGGGGGCTACGCTGGTGGGCAACAACACCGAGATTGTGGCGCCACACTACCCCATTCTCAGCGGTTGCCGCCTCGACGGCACTTTCACCAACGCCGAGATGTCGGCACACTGGTTCGGAGCCAAGGGCGACGGCATCAGCGACGATGCTCCCGCCATCAACAATGCCCTTGCCAACGCCGGAACAGCAACAGTGACTCTCGACAACCGCCGCTATCTGGTGAAACAACCTATAAACATCAACCGCAAAGGCCAACGACTGCGCTGTGCCGGAACCATTGCAACAAAATCGGGGTGCACAGCGCTGCAAATAATGGCACACAATGCCAAAATCGACATCAACCGGATGGAAAACCTCGCAAACAAGGGCAAAAAGCCACAGGAATTCACCGGAACTGCCATTCTGTTTACCGGCAACACCTACCACGTTGACCTCGACGTGGGCACCATCGAATTCTTCGAGAGAGGGTTATCGTTTGTGCCCGAGGGCATCGATGGATACGGCTATGCCGGCTCGCAATACTGCAAGATTAACTTCCAGATAATCAACTCCAAATATTGCATATATATCGATGTTTTCAAGCATGGCACCGACACCTTCAACACATGGTTCAATGAAAACCAATTCTTCGGCGGCCGCCTGATTGGCTACTACGGCATATATTCCACCAAGCCAAGCCGCTCCAACACCGGCAAGGTGGATGTGCTCAACGGAAACGTTTTCTATTCCATTGGTTTCGAGGACATTTACTACCCTATCTGCCTCAACCATTGCTGGCTTTGCTCGTTCCACGACCTGCGCATGTCGGAATCGTTGCACAGCGACACCTATATCGACCTCGACGACTGCATGTCGCTTGACATCGACGTTAAATCGATGATACCGTACAAGAGAGTGAAGGCCACCAACTGCCGCGACGTGAAGATTTCACGCTGCTTCACCGACGACGGTTATGGGGTAGCAAACCGCAACCGCGTATTATACCTGGATTCGCAAAATGGGGTCGACATGAAGTTCATAGCATCTGACCTGGCTCCGCGCAACTATATCAAGGAGGTTTACTACGGCAGAAACACTGCCGCCGGAGCGCGGATAGGCTTCAACGACCTTATGATTTCAACATATGACGGCCAACAGAAGCTTTCCGACTTTTGCCATATTATCCTCGATTCGGGATATTTGCTCACTGTCGACTTCAGCAACTCTATAAAGACTATCGCGCCCGATATGACGCTGAAAATCAGTCTATACGATGGTGCATCAGTGAATTTCGTCAACGGGACCAGCAAAGTGGCCGCAGTGAGCCAGTCGGGCACCTACCGGGTGGCCTTCGACTCAAACGGCAACGTAAAGCTATTCAAGCTATAGCGCCGGCCTTTGTCAGAATACTTTACGGCCCTTCAGATAATACTCAACAACGATATTTCGCCACGAATGCGGAAACCGGCCCAGCAGGTTCTCGCCATCGACCGGCACCGAATACCGATGGCATTGCTTGCTGAAATCGCGATGGGCGCGAAACACTGCCATAACATTCTGATAGTCGAACTTTATCAGAAACATCAGCAGTGCCAATGTGTCGTAAAGCCGGCGAATGAACAGAAGACGCCGGTTGTCGCGCAGCGGCACATTCTTATAGAGCAGGAACAGATTGTTCCGGAAATTCAGATATGTTTTTCGCGGATTCGACGCCGGCAAACTGCCTCCTCCGAGGTGACGCACCGACGATTGAGGAATCACCTTGATGTCGTAGCCCATGCGGTGGATGCGCCAGCACAGGTCGATTTCCTCCATATGGGCAAAGAAATCCTTATCGAGACCGCCAGCCCTGAGATATACCTCGCTGCGGATAAACAGGGCAGCTCCGGTGGCCCAGAAAATGCTTGTAACATCATCGTACTGACCATGGTCGCTCTCGACGGTATCGAACACACGCCCGCGACAGAACGGATAGCCATGACAGTCGATAAATCCGCCTGACGCACCGGCATACTCGAACATTTCGGGATGAGTGTACGACATCAGTTTCGGCTGGCAGGCTGCCACCTGCTGATGCTTCTCAAGATAATCGTAGAGCGGCTCAATCCAGCCGGGAAGAGCCTGCACATCGGAGTTGAGCAACACACAATAGCGGTAATCAGCGCACTGCGCAATGGCTCGGTTATACCCCTCAGCATAGCCGTAATTCTCGGCAAATCTGATAATCTTCACTTGCGGGAAAGTCGTGGCTACATAAGCCAACGAGCCATCAGTGCTGCCGTTATCGGCCACCACCACATCGGCAATATCGGGATTGGTGTTTTCGACCACCGACCCAAGGAATTCGCGCAACAGTTTCTCGCCGTTCCAGTTAAGGATTATCACGGCCACGTTCTTAGTCATCTGACAATGGTGTTAAAGGTTGTGCACACTCGGTGCATTTATGTTTCCAGCGCTTGTGGGTCCAAAGCCACAGCTCGGGCTGGCGGCGGATGGAGCTTTCGAGCAGAGCCACATATGCATCGGTGATGGCCCGCGGCGGCTGCACGCGCTGGTTGGTAGTGATTTTTCGCATTGTGGTGCGATATCGGCCACGGCCAAGCTTCTCGGTGTCGAAATAGAACACGTCGTAGTCGAGTTTACGGATAATGGTCTCGGTGCCGCTAATCATTGCGGTGTCGTGATTCAGGAAACGCACCACATGGTGGGTATCGACGCCGCTGGGATGCTGGTCGGAGATGAAACCGGTTACAGCCACCTTTCCGCTGCGCTTTAGGCGCAGCAAGTCGCGGAACGATTCGCGTTTTTCGTAGGAACTGGAATTGAAACGGCTGCGCAGACGCAGGAAAAACGCATCGAACCACTCATTGTTCAGCCTACGGTAAATCTGGCCGAAAGCCACCTCGTCGGTAGAGAAGCGGCTCCATAGGGTTATCGACGACAGATATTCCCAGTTGGCATAATGCCCTGCATACACAGCCACCGAGCGGCCGGCAGCCACCGAGCGGTCAACTTCCTCGACATTTACAAATTCCATCATCTGGCGCACTTTGGCGTCGCTGATGTGCAGCAGCTTTATTGTCTCAACGAAATAGTCGGCAAAATGGCGATAGAACCGACGCTCAGTGCGACGGCACTCTGCGACACTCATCTCAGGGAACGATTCTCCGATGTTTCTGTGCACCACTTTCACGCGATAGCGCACCACATAGCGTATAAGCACAAACAGCACATCCGACAATCCATAGAGCACCCACATAGGCAGCAGCGCCATACCGTGCAGCAGCAGGCTTACGGGAGCATACAATATGTCGGACCGCGAGATTTTCATCCTACAATGGTCGATTTCAGTGTCATTTCGTCATCTGGTTCGCCCAAAAGCACCGTTCCGATGGTGTTCACACGGCTTGCATCGCACGGAACCTCCACCTTCAGATAGTTGTCGGTGAAACCATGCATGGGATACCCCTTGCGCGGCTGCTCAAACAGCACCTTGCGTTCGGTGCCCACAAAGCGGGCGGTGAACCGTGCCAGCATCTCATCGCTGAGGCGGAGCATACGGTGGGCGCGAAGGCTCTTCTCACGCGGGTCGACTACATGGTCGATTCGCAGCGCCAGAGTGCCGGGACGCTCGGAATATGGGAACACATGCAGACGCGAAATGTCGAGCGAGCGGCAAAATTCGTACGATTCCTCGAAGAGTTTCTCGGTTTCGCCACGCATTCCCACAATCAGGTCAACTCCGATGAACGCATCGGGTATCACCTTGCGTATCTGCTCTATTTTCGAGGCAAACAAGGCGGTGTCGTAATGGCGGCGCATTATGCGCAGCACCTCATCGCTTCCACATTGCAATGGAATGTGGAAATGCGGCATGAATCGCTTCGATTCGGCCACCAGGCTTATAACCTCATCGCTGAGCAGGTCGGGCTCAATCGACGAGATACGATAACGCTCGATGCCTTCAACCTGGTCGAGAGCGCTGACAAGGTCGAAAAACGAGGCACCGATGTGCTTGCCGTAGTCGCCAATGTTCACTCCGGTGATGATAATCTCCTTACCTCCCTCATCGGCCACACGACGCGCATCGGCCACGAGGCTTTCCACAGAGTCGCAACGGCTGCGGCCACGGGCAATGGGGATGGTGCAATAGCTGCAATAGTAGTCGCAACCGTCCTGCACTTTCAGAAAGTAGCGGGTGCGGTCGCCACGCGAGCACGAATGGCTGAACAGCCTGATATCCTTCGACGGCGTGATGGCAACCTTAGGCTCGCGATGCTCGAGCCACTCGTCGAGATAACGGGCAATTTCCAGCTTTTGTTCGCTGCCCAGCACTATGTCGACACCCGGAATCCCGGCAATCTCATCACCCTTGAGCTGCGCATAGCATCCGGTGACAATCATCAGTGCATCGGGATATTTCTTCACCAGCCGGCGGATGGTCTGGCGGCACTTCTTGTCGGCCAGTTCGGTCACGCTGCAAGTGTTAACCACCACGATGTCAGGCACATCGCCGCTTTGGGCACGGCTAAATCCTCTGTCGGACAAGATTTGGCCGATAGTCGATGTCTCGGCAAAGTTAAGTTTGCACCCAAGAGTGTGATACTCTACCGTTCCTCCGTTGAATGTTGACTTGTCAATCATAAAAATAGCTTCAAGATGTCGCACCCCTCGCCTCCATCAGCAACAGCCAAGCTTGCTTGAGCATTTATGCCGAGTGCCGCCTATCTTATACAAAGATAAGGCAGCCGCGAAGCGGAAACAATGCGAAAACTGCCACAAAGTTACAACATTTCCCCGAAAATCAACTGAAAAGGTGCGCATCTTGGGGATACGCACCTTTTCGCGATATATGTTGCTATGTCAGCGGACAGTGATTTCCACTGTGGCGGGCTTCACCCCCTTGGCTTTCACGGTGAAACGGAGCGTACCGGCTTGCGTTGCGCTGCGTGCTATTGCCGTAGCTGCACCGCTGAAGAGCTTCATCTCCGGGTTCTGGAACGGCATGAGACATGTGGGGTCACCGTTGGCAGTGGCTTCGAATGAGCCCGCACCCGACACCTCGAACGACACCTTGCGCGAGTCGGTAGGCACGATGTTGCCGTTGCGGTCGGCAACTCTGACGGTGAAGTACACCAGGTCGGCACCGTCGGCGGCAAGTTGTTCGCGGTTGGCGCTCACCACCAGATGATGCGGTTTTCCGGCAGTGACCACAGTGCGCTCAGCAGCCACGTTGCCGGCGGCATCGTAGGCCACCACTTTCAGTTCGCCCGGTTCATACACCACATCGTTCCAACGCAGGCGATAGCGGTCGTAGAGGCTCGATGGGTCTTTCTCGCGGATGCCATGGCTGACACCGTTTACGAAAAGTTCGGCCTTTGGATAGCTGGTGTAAACAAAAACCGGAGTCACCTGGCCTTCGCGCCCCTTCCAGTTCCAGTGCGGAAGGACGTGCAGCGTGGGGCTCTCGGTGTTCCACACCGAGCGATACAGGTAGAATCGGTCCTTTGGAATCGAGGCAAGGTCGATGATTCCGAACACCGAGCTGTGGCTGGGCCACGCATCGGTGTCGTATGGCGACGGCTCGCCCAGATAGTCGAAACCGGTCCACACAAACTGGCCGATGCACCACGGATGGTCGTCGTCGCGGGCAAAATCAATGTCGGGAGTGTTCGACCAGTAGCAAGCCTCGGTGTCGTAGCTCGACGACTGGTTATCGGGGTGCAACTGGCTGTTGTGGTCGCCATATGTAACCGGGAAATGGTATACTCCGCGCGACGAAACGGTAGAAGCTGTTTCCGAGCCGAGAATCAAGCGTTGCGGCAGTTTGGCATAGGCTTCGTCGTAGCGTTGCGGCTTGTAGTTGAAGCCCGGGATATCGAGCGCGGCAGCAAAACCGTTGCCCAGAACGGCATCAATCTGGTCCATTCCGCAGGTAATCGGGCGAGTGGTGTCGAGACGGCGAACCTTGTCGCGCAGCATCACCAGTTCGTCCATGCCAACCGGGCCCCACTGGCTCGGCACCTCGTTGCCTATCGACCACATCACCACCGAAGGGCTGTTGCGATAGTGGCGCACCATATTGTCGATGTCGCGGGCGGCCCAATCGCCGAAAAAGCGGCCATAACCGTTAGGCGACTTCGGACGGAAACCCCAATCGTCGAATGGCTCAACCATGAGCATCATGCCCATCTCGTCGCACAGCTCCACAAGTTCCGGTGCCGGCATGTTGTGCGATGTGCGTATGGCATTCGCCCCCATATCCTTGAGCAACTCAATCTGATGGCGCAATGCCGAGCGGTTTACGGCAGCTCCGAGCGGGCCAAGGTCGTGATGATTGCACACGCCCTTGAATTTGGTTACTTCGCCGTTAACAAAGAAGCCCTTTTCGGGAATAAACTCAATTCGGCGGATGCCAAAGCGGGTGTCGTAGACATCGACAGCCTTGCCATCAAGGCTGAGCGTTGTGCGGGCTGTATAGAGCACCGGAGTGCCGACATTCCACAGCTGTGGCTTATCAACCACAAAATTCTGCACAAATTCCTGTCCACGAGCCACATATTCCGATGCATTCGATGCCACCACCGAACCGTCGGGTGCAATGATATCGGTGACAACAGCAACCTTTTCGCCATTTCGGGTGCCTGCAATAGCCATTTCAAGGCGCACCGAGGCAAAATCGCCGTCGACGTGCGGAGTGGTAACGCAAGTGCCCCACACCGGTATGTGCACCCTCGCGGTGTTCACCACATGCACATTACGGTAGAGCCCGGCTCCGGGATACCATCGCGATGCACGCTCAAAATTCTCGAGCGACACCTCAAGGTCATTGTCACCCGGACGTACTGCATCGTCGATGTCGACATAGAACGAATTATAACCATAAGGCCAATAAGCCACCTCGCGGCCGTTGACCTTCACATGGGCATTGCTCATGGCACCATCAAACACCAAAGCAACCGAGCGCTGTGCAGTGTCGGCTACATTGAACACCGTGCGGTACACACCTTTGCCAATGAACGGCAGACCACCGGTACGGCCGGTTTTCAGAGTCTCCTCTGTTTCGCCGTTCTGCTCGACAGCCACACGCTGCAAGTCGTTGTTGATATCGAACGGACCGTAAATGGCCCAATCGTGCGGCACACGCACACTCTGCCACTCCGTGGCCTCGTCGGGCGCACCCTTGGCAAACTGCCAGCCATCGGTAAGTGTTTCGGTAGTGCGCAGCTGAGCCACAACCGCCACAACGGCAGCAACCACCATCATTGCCGATATAATGAATCTTCTCATAATTGTCATTTTTATTTTCACGGCAGCAAACGCACATATTGGCATTTGCCGCCGTGTAATCATAAAACTAAGAATTGGTTAATATGCTTTAATCCTTGAAACAGTCGAGAGCCTCGGTGGGTGCACCATCGACGAAACAGCCCTTCTTGTAGCCCAATTCAGCCGGAGCTTCAGGCTCCCAGTAGAATATGCCTTTCACGTCGAGCTCAATGCAGCGAGCCTTCAGCTGAGTGAGCATAGCGTTGCAGGCAGCAGCCTCCTTGTAGTCCATACCCACCTCGCAAATCATCACCGGTTTGCCGTAAGCGGTCTTTACTGTGCTAATGTTGCTAACACATGATGCAACAGTGGTCGACCAGTTTGAGGCATCGGGATATAGCGACATGCCTATCATGTCGTATCGAGCGCCCTGAGCCTTGAGAGTGCCGAATAGGTTGTTATAGAGCCAGCCAGTGTCGCCTTGGTCGCAATGAACGATAACCAAAGCATCGGGGAACACCGCTTTCACGGCATCGTAGCCGGCATTCACCATTTCGGTGAAATTAGAGCCATTATCGAGCTTGCCGAGCGGCCACATCATGCCAGTGCGGGTTTCG
Organism: Muribaculaceae bacterium; assembly: GCA_016292745.1. Taxonomy (GTDB): domain Bacteria; phylum Bacteroidota; class Bacteroidia; order Bacteroidales; family Muribaculaceae; genus SFRY01. The sequence goes on from JAEDFO010000010.1 coordinate 39,589, forward strand.
TTGCCAATCTGCACCCACTCAGGCTCAACGCCACAGGCACTAAGCTTGTTGAGCAGGTCGCCAACATGAGCAGCCATGGCCACCTTAACGGCAGCAAGGTCCATATCGGCCCAAGCAGCCGGAATGGCTTGCTGACCGGGGTCGGCCCAAGTGTCGCTGAAGTGGAAATCGAGCATCACGCGCAAGCCAAGCGAATTGGCACGACGAGCCTTAACCACCACATCGTCGATGTTGTTCCATCCTTCGGTGGGATTGACCCACACACGCAGACGTATGGAGTTCACTCCACACTCATCGCGCAGGAGTTTCATCAGCTCCATCTGGTTGCCATCGGCATTATAGAATTTGTATCCTTTTGCTTCGAGTTCGGTAACCCAGCTCACATCGGCGCCCTTGGCGAAAGTGCCTCGTTCAATTTCGGTTTCCGAATGGTCAACCGGCGGGTTGGTGATAGGGCTTTCCTGGGTACAACCCGAGGTGAAAGCCATCGAGGCAGCTACAGCAGCTGCAAAAAATATTCTTATATTACGCATATCGGTAGATTAGTTAGCAGTGTATGAATATGTTCCTTTAGAGAGGTCGACAGTGAGAGTGTATTCGCCATTGGCCAGTTCATTGTCGCCGTCGAAACCACTCTGGTAGAGCAACAACTCGCCCGAGCCACCACCGAAGAACAAATCCCAGTTGTCGTTAAGTATAATCTTCACGCCCCACGGAGTGTTGGCAGTTTTCTGCACCACTGCAGTGTAGACGCCAGGGGTTTCGGTTGCAGTCATTTCGGTAAGACTCCAATCATCGTTAAGGCCGGAATACGACACCTTGGTGATAGGAGTAACCTTATATGTAAGGCCACTGAGCGATACATCGAAGAGGTAGAAACCAGGATCGGGAGCAGCAATATTGCCATCGCCGTTCTTAACAAGCGAGCCTTCGAAGGCATTTCCGCCGTCGACCATGGTATAGTAGTTGTCCCAAGCCTCGGCCTCGGTGTACATACGATAGCCCCACTCTGAATCAACCTGCAGAGCACCACCATAGGTAAGGTTGTCCTCGTTGTAGAGTTTCAGGTACGATTCGAAGTCCCAAGAACCATATACGCCTGAGAGATAGAGGAATTTGCTTACATCGACAGTTGGCTGGCCACCTCCAGCCTCAACAGTTACTGTCCACTGGCAAGGATTGCTGAGGTCGAGCTTCAGTGTAGCCTCGCCCGAAGCCGATACCGGAACACTGATTGACGAAGCCGAAGATCCGAACGACAAATTGTCGGCGCTGCCCGAGAATGCCACCGGAGTGTCGATTGCAGCAGCATCGTCGGTGCCGGTGCCGATGTTATACTGTTTGCCGGTGCCCGAAATGGTTACGTTAACGGTGCCTGCCGAAGCATCGAACACATAAGTCCACACATTAGCCTTTCGGTCGTAGGTCATTGCGCCGGAAATATCGCCGCCGAGGTTGAGTTCGGGGATGAGCAGAGCGCTCCACTCGTTGGCCTTGGTATCGACGATGGTGTAGTAGCAACCCGAAACGCCGGGATACCAGAAGTTCCACACACTGAGGCCAGTGGTGTTGTTGCCGAGCATAAATGGAGTTCCCACTTCGCCGTCATTGCCCCAAACGGTGTTGTTTCCCTCGCGCAACCACCAGTTCTCCCACGAGCCGGCGCCTATGAAGCCAATGTATACGCCATTGGAAGTGGCCGAATAGAGGGTCTTCCCTGTTTCCACCTGTTTCGAGTCGAGATAGTAGCCTATCGACATATCTATCAGGTAAGGAGTGACATTTAGCGAAAGCACATCGCTGTAATTGGGCTCGATGTTATTGCCGAGCGAGCTCTTGATGCGAATGTAAAGCGGAGCCTTCACTCCACCCTCGTATCCGAGGCGGTTGAGAATGTTGTTGAGTTCGTCGCAGGTGTACTGACGTGCGTACACACCCACCGACATAATCTCCTCGTAGAGCGATGCGAAATCTGACGATGCCGACATCTGTATTGTGTTGGTCACGGCTCCTTTAGGTGCTTCCACACGCGGGTCGCTGAGGGTGATGTCGCCGTTCTCGTTCCAGTAGATGGTGAGAGCCAGAGCCGAGAGGTTATTATAGTCGAGCACTATGTCGGTATCGGTGCCGTTGATGGCAGCGCTGCCGGTTCCGTCGGTATACAGCAGGTCGCCGTCCTTGTCGCACGACTGAAGCATTGCGCAAAGCAGCAAAGCCGGGAGCAGCGAAACAATATATTTAAAGGTTTTCATGTTGTAATCTTTTTAAAATGCTGTTGATTAATAATTAGCGTTTTTCAGATTCGGGTTGGCCGACAGTTCGGTAGCCGGAATAGGATAAACGTTGTAACGCGAATTAACGGCAGTGCCATCGAGCACGCCACCCTTCCACTGCCACAGACGCTTGTCGGTGGTGAAGCAGTCGAAGCGGACGAGGTCGGAACGGCGGCACCATTCGAGATACATCTCACGGCCACGCTCATCGAGCATGAAATTGAGGGTAAGCTGGGCATCGGAGATGTCGCCGGCAGTTGAGCCATAGGCACGCTCGCGCACCAGGTTCACGAATCCGAGAGCATCGGCACGGCTGTAGCCATTGCCTCCACGAAGCACAGCTTCGGCAGCCATCAGGTATACATCGGCAAGGCGGAACATAGGCACATCGGTGTTGCAGCCATAAGCAGCCGACTTAGATGCAGCCACGCCGTCGTCGGTAAGGTTGCTCCATTTCTCGGAATAATAACCTTCGGTGTGAGTGTCGATGGCGTTGGTAAAATACTGTGTCTGACCGTCGCTCCAGAACATATAACGGGAGTCGCCGTTTTCAAACAGAGCCGGAAGCTCGCCGCGCACGCGGAAGTTACCCCAACCAGCTTCCAAACCATAATCGGCAGGATTCTGCGAGCTGTCGCTGCCACATTCACCGGCCACGAAATATGTGCCCGAGCCCCAAGTGGTAGCCTTGTCGGCATCGCAGGCAAAGGCAAATATTATTTCGTTGGTGCGCAAGTGGTTATCGGCATTGAACAGTTTGGCATATTCAGGCTCGAGCGAGTATCGGCCGCTGCTGATAATCTTCTTGCAATAGTCAATACACTCGGTGGCATGGCTTTCGCCGGTGTAAACCTCGCCATTGAGGTTCAGTCGTGCACCAAGCGCCCAGGCTGCAGCCTTGCAGGCGCGGGCATAGCTATTGGTTTCGGGCAAAAGCTCCGAAATTGCAGCAATTTCACTATTGATGAATGCAAACAGCTGCTTGTTGGTGTAGGCCTCGGGAATAACGCCCGAAGTAGGGGTGTTTTCGTCGACGAATGGGCCTTGACCGAAGAGGTCGAGCACATAGAAGTAGTCGAGAGCGCGGATAAAGCGTGCCTCGGCAGCATAAGAGCGAATCTCGGCCTGCTGGTCCTGCGGGAATCCGCCGATAGTGCCCTCATCACAGTAGCGAAGAAACTCGTTGCACAGTGCAACACTATAATACAGACGGTAGTAGGTATCCGACACCCACGGGTCGGTAGCGTCGAATGTGATGTAAACAATACCATACATGTTGCTGCCCGAGAGCCATGTCATGGCTGTTTCCTCGGTGCCGGCCTCTTGCAGATTGAAGAGCTTACGCATCAAGTCGTAGTCTTTGTTGCCGCTGATGTCGAGGTCGCCAGCGCGTCCCTGGCCCACAAGGCTGTATGAGCCATAAATCTTGGCAAGCACAGCCTGATAGCCCTCGATTGAGGAGTACACGGTGCCCGAGCTTGCGCCTACGTGTGGCTGTTGGTCAAGGTCGTCGGTACATGCCGATGCCATCATCAACAGCGATGCCACTATAAATATATATATCTTTTTCATTTCTGTATAGCGATTTTAGAAGTTAAGACCAATGGTTAGAGAATAAGTGCGCGGACGCGGGTACACCGAGTTTTCGATACCGTAGGCCCATTCCGGGTCGATACCCTTATATTTGGTGATAGTGAACACGTTCTGTACCATAGCCGACAGATTGAGGTCGACACCGTTGAACACGCGGCCAAAGTTGTAGCTCAGCTGCAGATTGTCCATTTTTATGAACGAAGCGTTCTCAATGTAGTAGTCGGTAGGATACTGACGGTTGCGGAACTGCGAATCGAGGAAGCTCTGCGACAGGTTGTTGAGCTGTCCGGCCGCCCATGTGGTGCATTCCCAGGCTCCCATGTTGGCAAAGTTGCCGTTATACACATAGTTACCAATTTGCGAGCGGAGCGAAGTGCTGATGGTGAAACGTTTGTATCGGAGCGAAGTGCTCAAGCCAAGAATCCAGTCAGGGGCAGCCGAATGATAGTAATACTGGTCGTCGGCAGTGATTTCGCCGTCGCCGTTGAGGTCGGCATATAGGCCTTCGATAGGACGGCCTGTCTGCTGGTCGTAAACCTGCTTATACACCTTGAAAGTATAAGGGGTGTAACCGGCCTTGAACACCTGGATTGGAGTAGATTCCATATATCCCACATAGGTGTCGGAGTCGTCGGTGCCCGGCACAAGGTTCAGGTTGGTGATTTTGTTTTCCTGCCAAGTGGCATTGAAAGTGGCACTCCACGACCAGTCGCGAGTGTCGATGATGTTGGCGTTGATATCAATTTCCACACCTTTGCTCGACACGTTACCAACATTTGAAAGCATTGTCTTGTCGAAGTTGATACCTGCCGGAATGGGCACAGTGGCCAGAAGGTCTTCGGTTTTGCGGGTGTAATAGTCAACCGTACCCGAGATGCGGTTGTTGAGGAATCCAAAGTCGATACCGAAGTTCCACGATTTGGTGGTTTCCCACTTCAAGTCGCTGTTATAAGCCTCAGGGCGATAGGTAGGAATCCATTGGCCATTAAACAAATAGTAGGCACCATCTTGCGAAATGGTGTATTTAGGGATGTAGCCATAGTTGGCGATGCCGTCCTGCTGGCCTGTGACACCATAGCTGGCACGAATCTTGAAGTCGTTCATCACACGGCGCAGAGGCTCGAAGAAACTCTCGTTCGATACACGCCATGCCAAAGCCACCGACGGGAATGTACCCCAACGGTTATCCTGAGCGAAACGTGAGCTGCCGTCGCGACGGAAAGTGGCTGTGAGCAAGTAACGACGGTCGAAGGTATAGTTGATACGGCCGTAGTACGAAAGCAGCGTGTGACGCTCATCGTATGGCGATGTGGTGTTAGTAACCTCGCCGGCATCGTTATAGGTTGAATAGGCCTGATAATCGTTGCGCCAATACTGGTAATCATAACCGACGGTAAGGTCGATGGCCGACTTGATGGCATCGAAATCCTTATTGTAGTTGGCATATACAGTGAGCAGACGGTTATAGTTGTTCTGCGGACCTTTCTTATAGTGGTAGCCACCGGAATTGTATCCGCTGAAGCTGTTCATCGGCATATCCACGGTGCTTTCGCCGTGCGAATAGTCGTAACCGCCCGTAACGTGCAGGCGAAGTTCAGGAAGCCAGTGCAGACGATAGTCGACGTCGGCATTACCCACGAAACGATACACCTTAGAGCGGTTCTGATAGAGCTCAGCCATAGCGAGCGGGTTGCCGATGGCACCTTGAGCCGGACGGTTGGCATTGTCGATAACCTCGTGATATCCACCAAACAGCGGAGAGCCATCGGCAGCGAGCACCTGGTTGCCCGAAGCGTCGAGAGTGCCGTAAACCGGCTGCGTGGGGTCGTAGGCACCGGCATTCCACAATGCGCTGGTGTTGCCGAAGCGGCTGCGCGAATACGTGCCTTTACCACTGAGAGTGATGCGCAGATGGTCGTCGAGCAGCGACGGAGTGAGGTTTAGGTTGGCCGTATAGCGGTTGTTGTTATCGTTGCGGAGGATACCCTCTTCGTACATTGCACCGAGCGACAGGCGGAACGGCATCCAGCTGGTGGCACGGCCCGAGATGCTGATGTTGTTGTCGGTACCGAAAGCTGTGCGCAGAATCTGGTCGTTCCAGTCGGTGCTGGCATTGCCTACGAGTGTTTTCTGCGATTCAGAGCCAAACAGCTCAACAGCACGGCGGAACTCGTCGGTGCTGAGTACTTTCGGTGTGCGTGCAGCATTGCTGAGCGAGTTGGTGGTCTGGAACGACACCTTTATGCCTTCACCGCTGCCTTTCTTGGTGGTTATGATGATAACACCATTCGAGGCACGCGAGCCATAAATTGCCGTTGACGATGCATCCTTGAGGATGGTCATGCTCTCAATGTCGTTAGGGTTGATGAGGCTGAGGAAGTTGCCTGAGCCTTCAACACCGCCGCCAACCTCCATAGGCACTCCGTCGAGCACCACCAGCGGGTCGTTCGAGGCATTCAGCGAGGCACCGCCACGTACACGTATGCTTGAGCTTGAGTTTGGCGAGCCACCGGTGTTGGTAATCTTCACGCCGGCAATCTTACCGTTGATGAGCTCTTCGGGCGAGCTGATTACGCCCTGGTTAAAGTCCTTGGCACCGATGGTTGAAATCGAGCCGGTGAGGTCGTCCTTCTTCTGGACACCATAACCGATTACTACCACCTCCTCGAGGGCTTGGGTATCGGGCTCCATGGCAATGTTGAGTTTTTCTGTTGCAATCTCGATAACGGCTTTGCGATAGCCGATATACGACAGTTCGAGCTGAGTGGCGCCTTCGGGTACGGCAAGGGTAAAATTACCGTCGAAATCGGTCGACACACCAACTGATGTTCCCACTACTTGAACGGTTACGCCTATCATAGGCTCACCGAGTTCATCGACTACGGTTCCCGACACCGTCCTGCGCGACTGCGCCATTGCTGTGGCGCTCAGCGCCATGGCAACGAGCAGTACCAGCAAGCTCCGTAGCATCGGAATACCAGAAAGAAACTTTCCGCGTTTCATAATTTCATGATGTTTGTTTAGGTAATTAATATGTATTTATTTGATTATTAATTTGTTATTCAATGTATATACCTTTCAGTTCCACCTCGGCTTCTGCAAGCCCCACATAGGCTGTAAGGGTAAGCGTCAGGGCCGCGTCGAGTCGCAGTGCGGTGGCTGTTGCGGTATCGGGAATGAATTCGCGCCGCAAGAATGTGGGATACGGGGCGGGATTGAGCAATGTGGCGTCGAGCGTCATTGCAGCAATGTCCACCGTGGCCCGACCGTCGGCGTCGACATCGAGCACAGCGGTGTAGGTGAATCCGTCGGCATTTACGAGGCCCACCTTTACACTGTCGACACCATGACAGTGGCCAAGCAGCACTTTCAGCCGTCGGCCGTGTCCAATGTCGGTGTTGCACTTCATTGTCGGTGCGATATATTTGCTGAGGCAGAGCATACGTATGTCGGTTCCGGCCTCTTTACTGATTCTGATAAAATCAGAGGCTATGGGTGTACGCTTTGTGTAGGCAATGCGCACACCTTTCCATGCCTCTGGTATGGTGGCAAGTTCACTGCCACCCATATCGGGTGTCGGCTCGAGCAATATTATTGCATCGGAAGCCTCGCTCACAACTGTACGGTAGCGATTCACATCGCCACCAACATAATCCCAATCGAGCGGTGTACCCGAAACATTGCCGGGACAGGTGTAGGCCTTGCCACCGGCAAACACTACGATATTATAACAAAACCAACCAATATTTTTTGATAAACGTAAATTGTCGATTGTGGCTTTATAAGTGTATTTTCCGCATTTGTGCATGCGGTAGAGGGTGTTGTGGTCGTTCCAGAAGCTGATAGTAGAGGGATACACCATCACCGAGTCGATGGCGGCATCGCTCACCACAGTTGCTTCGATGGTGAGGGGAGTTCCGGCGGCAACACGCTCGACTGGGGTGTGGACCACGCTCAGCGGCACCTCGGTGCGGCGCGGCGCCACATATTCGCCAACACGGCAGCCTTGGGCATTGTATACATAATCGTTGCTGTAGCGCTCAAGGTTGCGGCCGATGAGGTATACGCCTGGGGCAAGTGTCATGGTGCCGTCGGATTCCGACATTCCGCTACCGGTGCCGTCGGTGATGCCTTTATAGTGGCATTGCCCTGACAGCGATGTAAGGTTAAGACGCAGAGCGACAGAGCTATACAGAATCTCGCCCACCCTGCGCTGCGGCGACGGCTTGCCAAATGGGTCGCGAGTGAGCACCACATCGGGCATAATCTCAAGCCTCCATGTGTCGGCATCGAGCCTGTCAAGGAAGTATGCACCGGTGCCGTCGGTGGTTACCAATGGCGATGAGCCCACTCCTGCTATATGGCGCAGCTTTTTCGGTGCTTTAGGTGCATCGGCCAAGTTGTTGGTGTGATAGTAGTGCTCGCCGTCGTTGAGCAATGCCAGGTTGCGGCGTGCACTGACGGTGAAATCGGCAAACACAGTGTCGGCAGGATATTTGCCGAAATCGGTGCCGGGAGCCACCTGACGCACCACCTCGGCAGCAATCATCATGCCGATGGCCTTGCCTGGAGTGTAGGCAAGGTTAAGGAAATGGGTCTGATATTCAGTATTTTGGGCTGCAATGTCGATAGGATCGTAGGCAAACTGGGTAATCCAGTCGAATCCCGCCTTACGGAAAGTCCGTGCAGCAGCCGGATAGAGATATGTGTCGATAACATCGGCTGGGTCGTACTCATACACCACCCTGCTACGGCCGTGATAACCGGCAATGGTGTCGAACGGAATATGGTAGTCGTCGATATACGGCAGGAAGTTGGCATGGCGGGTGTGGCCGCTCACCAGACCGGTTGGATACCATTGGTAAGTGGTTCCGTCGATATCAGCACGATAATATGCCTCGGTGGCCCAATCGTTGTGACTGACATTATATAATATGTCGCGGGTCCAGCCGTGCGAGCGCAACGTGGTGACCATGGTGTCGATATATGCGGTAATCTGCTCTCGGGTGCCGCTGTGGCACGGCTCGTTGTTGATTTCGATGGCAATAATCGACGAATCGTCGGCATATCGGCTTCCTGTGTAGCGATTACGGTGCTCGGCGAGCATTCCCACATAGCGCTGCTGGGCAGCAATAGCTTCGGCATTGCTATGTACCTCGCATTTATTGAACCGATAGCTGTATGCGCCATTGGGGTCGGTGTTCCTTTCAGGGTATCCGTTGCCGAAATTGGTCTGAGCAGTTAGGATAATGGCAATTCCGCGGCTCTCGAGGCGGCTTATTAGATAGTCGAGCAGCTCGAGGTGCTCGTTGTCGAGCAAAGTGCCGGCGCTGTCGGTAAGTTCAACATCCCAAAGGTGCAGACGGAAGGCATTCAGACCCAGGCGCGCCATGTGATATACATCGCGGTCGATGGCTTCGTGATGGTCGATGCCACGTGCAGCCAGAGCTCGATAAGCATGGGCAAAGGGTGCGGTATAGTTGGTGCCGTAGTAGCTTCCGCTGATTCTTGCCTGTGCAAACAACGGAAGCAATAGGGCCATGATGGCGATAAATGCAGTTTTGAAATTGGTATTCATGACGCGGGTTAATTAATTCCACGTCACAAAAGTATTACGGCGGCATTAAAGCGTTGGACACAAAACGGACAGAGTAGGAAAATTTGCGGACAACGACAAAAATTTGCCTAAAACAGCCGTTTCAATGCCCTACAGCGCACATTATTCGTCGGCGCCACCATTTTGCGCATACTGGCTGGGGGTGCATCCATACTGGGCGGCAAAGCACTTTGAGAAATATGACGACGAGCTGAATCCCACCATATACATGATTTCCGACACGGTAAATTTTTGCTGTTCGAGCAGCATTGCGGCCTTGCGCAGTCGCATCTGCTTGATATATTCAACCGGTGTAACTCCCACATACTTCTTCACCAGACGATACATCTGCTTGGAGTGGATTCCGGTGGTTTCGCTCAGCGAGTTCACATTGAGGTCGGGGTCGGAAATATGCGCCTCAATAGCCTGCGATATGGCAGCCAGCTGCTTCTCGGCGGTCGATTCGGCCTCGATGGGTTGCGGGGTGGTAATGGTCTCGATTCGAGCCGAGCGGCGCATGTCGTCCTTGGCCTTGAGCATCTGCCCTACCCTTGCCACCAGCAATGGCGCGTCGAAAGGCTTACCGATGAACACATCGATACCGCTCAGAGCGCTATGTGTCTCGGTTTCAGAGTCATTCTTGGCAGTAAGCATTATTATAGGAATGGCTGCAGTTGTGGGATTGTCCTTTATTCGGCGGCACATCTCGATGCCGGTCATTATAGGCATCATCTCGTCGGCAATGATAAGGTCGGGGGCAAACGATGCCACCATGGCGAGGCCCGACTTGCCGTTTTGGGCCACTTCACACAGATATTCGGCGCTGAGCAGCTCCTTGATGAACGAGGCAATTGCAATGTTGTCGTCGACAATGAGAATCCGACGGCGGTTGACCGCAGAACCGATGCGTGTACTGTCCGCTGGGCTTCCTGGCTCGGTGGCCGATTGGCCACACACCACTGGCATGCACACCACAAATGTGGTGCCTTCGTTCTCGCGGCTGGTGACAGCGATGGTGCCGCCATGCATCTCGATATAATGCTTTATCAGATACAGTCCGATTCCTGTACCTTCGCGCAGCCCGGCAGTGCGGGCGCTGCGGTACATTCGCTCGAATATCAGATTGTGCTCGTTCTCAGGAATGCCCATACCGTCGTCGCTGACGGCAATGGTGAGCATATTGCCGCTGCACGATAGCTCGCAAGCCACCGAAGCACCCTCGTCGGAGTATTTGCAGGCATTCGACAGCAGATTGTCTAGGATGCTCTCAAGCTTAACGGCATCGGCTTCGATGATAATCTCGGGCAGCGAGGCAGAGAACGAGAATCGCTTGTCGGAGCGGCTGTCGCGGTACGATTCGAGGATACACCGGCAGAACTCCACAGCATTGAGCCGCGAATATATCAGCATATTGTCCTTGTTGGCCTCCAAACGGTCTATTTCGATGGTACGATGAATCAGGGTGTTGAGTTTTAGCGCGTTGTCGTACACCACATCGAGGGTGTGGCGCACTGTGCCATCGGCTATTCGCTCGCGCAGCTGGCTCACCGGCCCCATAATCATTGAAAGCGGTGTCTTGAGCTCGTGCGACATGTTGGAAAGGAATTTCAGTTTGTTGTCCACCGATTCCAAGGTGCGCTCTTTCTCCAGACGGTTGAGTTTCTCGATGTTTCGACGATGGAAATAAGCAACAAGAGCCACAATGCCAAGCACCAGCACCAACAGATACACAACGATGGCAAATGTCGACAGATACCACGGCGGCAGCACCTTCAACGATATCGTGGTAGGCTGCTGTTCGGCCCCAACGAGCAGAATATCGATGGTGTATGAGCCATGCGACAGGCCCGATAGCGATATCACATTCGATTCGTCGTCCACAAGCACCCAATTGCCTTGATGACCTATCCGGTAGGCAAACCGATAAGGATTCTGACGGCTATAGGTAAATGCTGTGAGTTCAATGTTGATTCGGCGCACACCGTCGGGCACCTCGATGGCATCACGTCCCAACCGTGCCGGCACGCCATCGAACAGCAGCCGCTCGACGGCTATGGAATCGGCCTCACCAATTGCATTCAGCATATCGCGATGCACCTCGGCATAGCCGTCGACATCGCCCAGCAGCACGCGGTCGGTGAGTGCATCGTAATATATGCAACTATAATTTTTCATAGGCAATGGCAACATCCGTGCGCTATAATCGCTACGGCTGATGCTCCACATCCCCGATGAGGTCGATGCCCACACTTCATCGTCAACCACACTCATAGTGAGGAAATTGCAGTCGTCGCCAATTGGGAACCGCACCACATGCCGCACCTGGCCATCGCACCCCACCACAGCCACTCCATTGGCAAATCCGCACCAAATAAGTCCATCGGGGTCACACACCACAGCCGACGGATACGCTCCCGACACCTTGCGGATATCGGTGCGGGTGATGGCATGGGTGTGTGCATCGATGCGGGTGAGGGTGGAGTCGCGGAATAGCAACACCCACATATTCCCCTCTGGGTCAGCCACCATCTGGTTTATCAAATTGTTGTTCAAGCCATTAGATGCATTTATGGCAACATCGGCCACACACGAGCCGCCAGCCTCGGGCAGCCGTGCGCGGTCAACGACAAGAATACCGCCAAGATAGCTACCTGTAACCATCTTCGAGGAATCCTCAAGGATGCTGTACACCCAATTGGCGTTATACTGGCCGGTGGAGTCGGATATGCGATAGTTTCGGAACTGGCCTATGGCCGAATCGAAGCGGTTGATGCCACCGTCGGTGGCTACCCATATTTCGCCACGATGCGACTGATAGATGTCGCGCACACGGTTGTGCGATAAAGGATGCTGAGGGTCGCCCGGCCGATACCATGTGGTGCCGCTTCCGTCGGCGGCCTGACGGATTATGCCGTTGGTGCCGCCCATCCACAGATTTCCCGAGTTGTCGCGTAGCATCCGGTACAGGCAATTCCCCTCACCCGAACCGGTGAGCTCGTCGAGAGCCACCTGGCGAAGCACCGGCCGCGTCTCGGCTATCGCCATGCCCATTCCAGTGCCGGCATATATGCTCCCCTGCTCGCAACTGTAGAGCGACCACACCACATTGTGCGATATCGACTTCTTCTGCCGTGAATCGTGGCGGTAAAGTTCCACATTATCGCCACGTTTTATATAGAGGCCGTCGTCGGTGCCCACCACCAGCGAACCGTCGTCGGCAAGCATCAGCGCCTTCACCGAATTGCCGTCGAAGCGCGAAATCGTAGCCGACTCATCAGTACGGGGCGAATAGCGCAGCAATCCACCTTCATAGCCAAGCCACAAACAATTGTTAGCAGGGTCGTCGACGATAGTGTTGACAAAAACATTGCTGCGGGTGCCCGTACTCAGCTCAACGGTATCGAAACTGCGCGTGCTGGCATTGTAACGGCAAAGGCCGTTATAGGTACCCAGATAGGTTATGCCGCGCACATCGCGAATTATCGAGTAGATGGCGCTGTGAGGCAGCCGGGCATCCGACTTGCTGAGAACGCCGCTCGCTATGTCGTAGAAATACAAGCCGCCGAGCGTTCCTATCCACAGAACATCGTCTACAATCAGCATCGAACGGATTTCAGATGGAGTGCCCACCGCCAAGGCCCGATAATTGCCGGTGAGCATATCGATGCCAAGCAAACCGTTGTTGGTGCCGATGTAGAGCACACCTGCCTGCTCCACAATCGAGTAGACCTGCGAACGAAACAAATCATCGTCGATGGCAAGATAGGCATTAAAGCCGTCGTAGCGATACAAACCATAGTCGGAACCAATCCAGAAATGCCGATAGCTGTCGCAATACATGCAGTAGACAGCCTCCACGTTGCGGTCGACAGTCACATTGTGCCAATTAAGAGGCAAGGCATTGAGCCACAGCGCATTTATAACGAATAGCACCATTAACAGCATCCTTTTCACAGG